>JBCBFY010000025.1:0-53003 GCA_038527325.1 Cyanobacteria bacterium J06614_10 | reverse complement strand
GCCATCAAACGAGTCTTAGCGTGGCAGGTGGCCCAAGAGATGAGTAACTTGGGATTAAGCAAGTCTCAAATGGCAGCGCAGATGAAGACTAGCCGTACCTCGCTTGATAGGTTGCTAGACCCTGAAAATACTTCTGTCACGCTGAAAACGCTAGAGCGAGCAGCTACTGTTTTAGGAAAGCGTCTACAGATAGAACTGGTTGATATGGACGTGAATGAGGCGATAGTAATCAAGTAGGGTATTCCCCGTTCGAGCAACGATATACATTAGTCTTTGCGAGGCTATGTATTCTGAGTAGTGCGAAATCTGACTTGAGTGCCATCTGGCAGGTCTTTAATCTGCTTGTGTATTTGACCAAGTAGTGAGTAATGTACTGACAGATCGCACACCGCCGTATTGGTCACTTCGTATTCACCGCCCAGCACAGGTGGTGCCTTGAAGCTATAGCACTGATTTTCTGCCAAATTAAGCCCCGCCTGGACGCACTGATCCACCAGCGGAATCATCAGCCAGTCGTTCGCGTTGTTACCGACATCAAGCAGCTCAGCATACTCGCCTCGGGAAGAGGCTATACGGTCAAGCGTCCCTGTGCCAATATCAACCATCCAAACAGAGCTATCTTCGCGGACAATGAATAAGTCCCCGTATCGATTTACGAGCCACAGCGTGAATGTTCTGGGCAGCAGCCAATGCCAGTCAGAGAGTAGCTCATCCCAGTCATGCCCCTGTTGTTCAATGAGATAGTTGTTGATATCGGCCATCTGCTCTTTTTAATGCCAGCTCTCACAAATCACTGTTATTCCTGGGCTACTGACACAGTTCTCCCCTTCCAATGCCGTTGAGAACGGCTGTTTACATGACAAGTTCCCATTTCTTTGAGCCGGGTCTTTTCTCAAAGACTACACCAGGCTTAGATTCTATGATTTCTCTTAGGGTTGGGTCTTTATCGAGTAGGTAGCCAACTAAGGGTAGACAGATGTTTTTTGGGTCTTCATTAAATTTTTCGGACTCAGTACCTGTGAACATTCGCCAGCCGCTGTCGTGCTTATAGAGAGCCTTGGTATGTAAGCCCGATGCGAGCAGAATTCACGTATCTCGGACAAGAGACTCTAACTGGACGCACTCGTGTAGAATCTCAACGCAAACCGCCAAAACCAGCGAGAGAGCTGGAAAAGGGCTGCGGCCAATAGCGCCGACCCCAGCAGCCAGACGGGCTCACCGCGCCCAATCATTGCCTTCGCTGGCACCGTCGTCAGAAAGGCAACCGGAATAATGAAGGTAAAAAACAACCGGTAGCCAGCCGGATAGCCTTCTATGGGGAAGCGACCGGCTTCGATAAGCGATCGCAACACCTCCGTCACGTTATAAATTTTGACGAACCAAATACTCGTCGCACCGAGGATAAACCAAATGCTATACAGGCTGACCACACCCAGTAACAGCGGCGGCAGCAGCATAATATAGTCCCCTGCCGACAGGCCGCGCTGTCCGCCCGCATAGAAAATAATAATCAGCCCGAAGCATACATCCGGCAGGCCCCAGGGCGAAAGCGTATGGGTAGACAGCCAAAACTGCGAACTCAGCGGCTTGAGCAGCACAAAATCTAGCGTGCCCTCCTGCACATACCCCACAATCTTGTTCAAATTAGGTACTAAAAACGTCGCCGATATGCCCTGCAGCATGGTGAAGATGCCCAGCACAATCAGCGCCTCACTCCAAGACCAGCCCGGAAAAACATACTCCGTTCGGTAGAACAAAAACAGCCCAAACAAGCTACCAACCAAACCGCCCAAGCTGCTCACCACCGCAATCACAAAATTGATGCGATATTCCAGCTCCGCCGCGAAGGCGACCTGCCAAAACAGCACCAACACACGAACATATCGCCCGATTGTCTTTGTAAACATCAGCTTTCGACCGGCACACGCAGGTTCACAGTGTAACTCCACAGTAGTTATCTTTTGTCAACGAATAAAAGGCTTAAGTTTGTGTGAACCTCTTCACAAACCTAAGCCTTTTACTGCCAAAACCTTTGTCGAAAACGGTCAGAATGACTGCGCGCCTATACTCTCGACGCTTCACCCGTTGCCAAATACACCTTGAGCTTTTCCTGTAGGCGCTGGCGGGCCCTTGCAATCCGAGACTTAACCGTGCCTAGTGAAACGCCTGTAATATTGGCGATTTCTTCGTAAGAAAGGCCCTGTAGCTCTCTCATGGCAATGGTCTTTTGAAAGACTTCAGGTAGCTCTGACATTGCCTGCCTGAGGTGCTCGTGAAACTCCCGGGTCATCATAGTGTCTGCGGGTGTTGGCTCACCAGAAGGTAGCTCCCAATCGTACTGGCCATCGCTAGATTGGCGGGGGGCATCCAGTGAAACTGACCCCTTAAAGCGCTTGCGCTTGCGCAACTCGTCGTAAAAAAGATTGGTCGTAATGCGACCGAGCCAGCTCTTAAACTTTCCGGGCTCCTTGAGGCGGTGAATGCTGCGATAGACACGAATCCAAACCTCTTGGGCTAAGTCTGCTCTGTCAGACCAGTCTGAGGCGAGGTGATACAGCAGCTTATCGACGTAGCGCTGATAGCGGCTGACAAGCTCTTCAAAGGCGGCTCTATCTCGCTTTACTTGGTTCTGACAGCGCAGCACGAGGTCGTTATTTGAGAGTTGGCCAAGCGGGACGTCTTCGTCGGGAACTGGCTCGCTCTCTGTAGGCCTAGGTAAGAGCTGTAGTGGAGATGCATGGAAAGACATGGGCTTTCTTAGAGGGGTTAGGCTACTCATCAGTTTCTAGAACTCAATCCTAAATTTAGCTGCACTCTGAAAGGGAAATGGGGGTCTCTGGCTCTGCGGAGGCATGGCAGTTTTGATGCGTAGCATCTGACAGTAAAAGCAATCTGCACGCCTCAGCACAACCGGCTGGAAGAAACATAATTGCTGATGCTGCCTCGCCAAACGACTCAAAGCTTGAGAAAGCCATGAATACACAGGCAATAAATAAAACAAACGGATCACGCGAGTAATATTCGGTAAATACGGAACGGTATTTACTGAAAGCCTCGTAAAACCACTTAGTAAGTAATTATCACTACTGTGCTTCCGTCTCCGTAAACATAGTAAACATCACTTAGACGGCACATCAGCTAAATAGCCTAATCTTATTCGTACAATTACTGAACGATGAAAAGGGTATGATTGTGCCATTCACGACAAAGCGACTCAACAACGGTTAAACCCTTGTAGGGATCAGGTTCTATTGATGAATTGCTATCGTTATCACGCGATTTGCATGATCGGCAGCATAAAAGATTTATGTAGCAAAGATATCAATCCAGGTGGTCTTCCTTTCACCTACGAAAGTGATTTTTAAGACGGTTGTATAGGACACTTTACGCAAGCAAAATCTATGCGGTAGGCACTCTGCTATGCGCCCATGCTGGAGTAATTTTTTAACCCTTCGCGCCAGAGCTTGCGGTTCACAGCCAGCGCGATCGCACCCCAAACCACCATGGTAAAAAGGCCTCTCCACAGATCCACCGGCAGCCCAATGATAATGCTGGCAGGAAAGTACATAAGGTAGGGAAAGGGCGTCCACAGCGCAAACTCACGCACAGGCTCAGGAAACAAACTCAGCGGCGCTACCACCCCAGAGAGGTAAATGTAAAACAAGAACCAAAACTGTTGAATAGAAGACGCTCGCTCTACCCAAAAGGCCAGCAGTGCAAAGGTGTACTGAATGAGAAATCGCAGGCAAAACGCCAGAACTAGGGCCACAGACCCCCAAAAACAGGCGTAGGGCGTCGGAATCCACACAGCCTTTGGATACAGCAGACAAAAGAGACCCACCAGCAGCAAAATAAAGGGCATCCGCGTCAGCCGCTCTGCAAAGTGCCCGAAAAAATGTCGCCACACCGGATCGAGCGGCTGTAGCAACATCGGCGAGAGCTTGCCCTGCACCACTTCTTTTTCAAAGTCCCAAATCACCCACACCACCGTAAACTGGCGCACCAAAAAAACAGCCAGAAAATAGCGGGCAAGTTCAGCAGGCGTCAGACCCAAATCGGTACTCTGCGCAGCCTGATTCCACAGTCCCAAAAAGAGAAACGGCAAACTCCCCGACAGCACCCAAAAAATCAGCTCAGCGCGGTACTCCACCATGTACGCGTAGTACACAGAAATGAGCGTTCGGGCGATGCGAAAAGCGCGCATAAATAGTCGGATTTTTAACGTCAATAGATACTAAAGCTTGCCAGTTTCAAAGACTTTCCCAATCACATCTTCGATGGGGGGTTCTGCAATGCTGAGGTCTTGAATTTTCAGAGTATTTAGTAGGTCAGTCACCGTTTGCGTCAGATCGCCTACCGGAATCAGATAGGTGGCCTTGCAACCTTCTAGCGTTTGCAGGTTGCCGTATGCAGCAAGGGCGGCGCGGTCTATCGCCTGATGGCGGTCTAGCTCTACAGAGACTTCTCGGTACGGGGCAAATTTTTCGAGCAGGCCGTCGAGCAGGCCATCGTAAATTAGCGCGCCTTGGTGAATCACTAAAACGCGATCGCACAGTGCCGTAATATCTGCCATGTAGTGGCTGGTGAGCAAAATAGTCGCCCCGTATCGCTGATTGTAAGCCTGTAAAAAGTTGCGCACAGCCATTTGAGCATTGATATCTAGCCCCAGCGTAGGCTCATCTAAAAACAAAACTTGAGGATGGTGAATCAGGGCCGCCAGCATTTCCGCTTTCATTCGCTGGCCGAGGGAGAGCTTGCGAACCGGCTGCTTGAGCTGCTCTTGGATAGACAGCATCTCAGCTAGTTCACCCACCCGCTGCCGAAACGTCGCATCGCTCAGGTTATAAATCGCCGCATTGATGCGCAGCGAATCCAAGGCAGGCAAATCCCAAAGTAGCTGCTGCTTTTGTCCCATGACCAAAGTGATCTCTTTTAGAAAGCTGGCAGCTCGCCCAAAGGGCCGATGTCCCGAAACGCTCACCTGCCCGCTCGAAGGATGTATCAACCCGGTAAGCATCTTGAGCGTGGTGGTTTTACCTGCGCCATTTGGCCCTAAAAATCCGACAATTTCTCCCGGTTCGATAACAAATGAGATGTCTTTGACCGCCTCAATATTGCGGTAGGTCCGGCGAAAAAAGTGTTGAAGGGTACCTCTCATGCCCGGCTCTTTGACCGCCACGGGGTAGACCTTACCCAAATTTTGAACGTCGATAATCGGCATGGTGATGATTTTAACCGTAAAACGTTTCTCACACTCTGCATTCTCTCCTGAGGCAGAACGAGAATCCGACAAAGAAAATAGAATTGAAAAGACAGGTGCGCACGAAGGGAGGAAAACACAACTTCGATGGACGTGAGTGAAGAAGATTCGCAGGTGATTCGGCGGGTAATCGGAGAGCAGATTGAAGCGTTTCAGAACAACGATGCGATCGCAGCTTTTTCTCAAGCGGCACCAGATATTCAGCAGCAGTTTGGCACCGCAGAAAATTTCGTAGCCATGGTAGAAGCGGCCTACCCCTCAGTCTATCGGCCGCGCTCTGTCATCTTTGAGTCTGTGCTGAGCATAGAAGGCCTACCCGCCCAGCAGGTGATGCTGCTAGATCAGCAGGGTCACCTGATCCGAGCCACCTACATGATGCAAAAGCAAGCCGACGGCACGTGGAAAATAGCGGGCTGCTATCTCACCCCCATGGATTACAAGGCATAGCCCAGCTATCCTAGCCCTGAATATCGCTGTAAAAATAGCCAATTAGGTACAGCGAACCGCAGAACACCGTGGGAGAGGTCTGCGTAGCAGCACTTAGCGCAGCCAGCAGTGTGTCGTGGGTCTCTAGGGTAGCCAGCGCCGGACATACCGATTGAGCGATCGCACTCAACGCTTCAGGCGCCGCACTCAAGTGCCCCGGCACGCTCACCAAATGCAGCCGGTCGCCCGGTCGCAACAGCGCTGCGAACACACCGGCATGGTCTTTGGTCTGTAGCATCCCCATCAGCCAGGTAATCGCCACCTCAGGGTAGCAGCGGTCGAGGTACTGACGGAGCGATCGCGCCGCATCCAGATTGTGCGCCCCGTCGATCAGCAGCTCGTGCCCCCGCCAGCTGTCTTTTTGGAGCCGCCCAGGCCAGCGAACGTTAGCCATGCCAGCCACGATAGCCTCCTCAGAAATTTTCCAGCCCTGCTGCTGGAGGCTTTGCAAAGCAGCGATCGCACAGGCAGAATTCACCCGCTGATGGTCACCCAGCAAACGCTGCGGATAGTCGATGCTGCCATAGCGGAGCTGGGCGGGCCGGTCGCCAGTCGCCGGGCAAATTTCTTCGCTGGGCTGCACCCAAGTGAGCGGGGCGGACTGTGCTGCGGCTTTTGCAGTGACTACCTCAGCAGCTTCTGGGGGTAAAGGACCCGCGATCGCAGGCACCCCCGGCTTCAAAATGCCCGCCTTCTCACCGGCAATTTTGCCCAGCGTATCTCCCAAGCGCTGCCAGTGATCGCGGCTAATAGAGACAATCACCGTCACCAGAGGCCGCGGGCAAACATTCGTAGCATCCAACCGCCCCCCCAGCCCGACTTCTACCACAGCAATATCGACCTGCTGCTGCGCAAAATACTGCCAGGCAGCGGCAGTGAAGACTTCAAACTGAGTAGGCACAGGTCCCTGAGGTGCGATCGCCGACTCCACCGCCGCCAGGCACTCCTGCAGCGCTTCCCAGCCAATCGGCTCATCGTCAATACAAATTCGCTCCGTCCAGTTCACCAGGTGAGGAGAGGTGTAGCGCCCCGTACGATAGCCCGCTGCCGCCAACACCGCAGAGAGATACGCGCACACAGAGCCTTTACCATTCGTCCCCGCCACGTGAATAATCGGCACCCGGTAGTGGGGATTGCCCAACGCAGAAAGCACTGCCTCAATGCGGTCCAGACCTAGGTCGACGCCAAAGCGGGCATAGGATTGTAGGCAGCTTTCGACGGCTTGTTTTGCGTGCATCTAGACTGTAAAAAGCTAAAAAGAGACGGCGGAAAAACTAAAAAGAGGGGATAGCAACCTACCCCCTCAAACGTAAAGCAAATAATATAACAACTTTACAAGTATCAACTGGCCTAGACCTAACTTCAGGCTCTACACCGCTTCCAAGTTCTTCTCACCGGTTCGGATCCGCACAATCTCATCGACCGGGCTAACGAAGATCTTACCGTCGCCAATTTCACCTGTTCGGGCCGACTCGATGATTTTGCCAACCACCATGTCAACCTGAGTGTCTTCAACCACAATTTCTAGCTTTAGCTTTTGCAAAAACTCAACGGTATATTCAGACCCTCGGTACCGCTCCGTTTGGCCCTTTTGTCTGCCAAAACCCCGAACCTCTGACACAGTCATACCCACGATGCCCGAGTTCACAAGGGCAATTTTGACTTCATCCAGCTTAAAGGGCCGGATAATCGCTTCAATTCTTTTCATAGCGTAAGTATTGCTCTCCCAATGTCAGCCGACTCTCAACGTTATTTACCAGAGCGAGGCCACCCCAGTACTGTATCGCTTACTACCATAAGAGATTTTACCGGTCATTCAGCAGCGGCTTCATAATTAAGAACCCTGCGCCAAAGGCAGTCACAATAATCAAAATAATCGAAAGCGCCAGCCAAATACCGCCTATTTCCTTTTCTTCGCCTGTCTCCAACACAGAGCTACGATACTCTCCTGTCTGCTCGGTAAAGAGCTTGGGTAAGGGCTGATTTACAGGCAGGCTGAGCTGAGCTTTGCGCTTTGCAGCATCTGCAGCAGCGGGCTGACGCGTCGCTTTAGCTGCTTTTGCAGAGGGCTTTTGTGCGGTGGCGTTGGGTGCGGCCTTAGCAGCTGAGCGAATGGGCCGAGGCGCACGTTTTCGAGGAGGCGTACCTGTAGGTTGAACAGGTCTGGCGTTCTGAACCGGGTTCTGAAGTGGGGTCTGAAGTGGGTTCTGAACCATGGGCTGAAAAGCAATGGGCTTGGCCGCCGAATCGGGTGCGGCGCTGGGCGGTATTGCAGCTGCTTCGTGGATAGTGGTTGCCTGCGCCGTCGAAAAAGGGTCGCGCTGGCTATCTTTTGGCTCGTCGCTTTGGCTGTTTTTCTGAGCGCGGACTAGCTTGGCGAGGGTGTCGGGTGCGACCGCGTTAGGAAAGTTCTCTTGGTTGGCAGGCCTGGCCACGCCTGCATATTGTCCTAGGTTGAGCGCCGCCTGCACGACGTTGTGAATTTCTTGCTTGAGGCGTTGATTTTGCTGAATCAGCTGCTGATTACGACTGTTGAGAGAGTCAATCACGGCTTTGTTGGCCCGCAGCTCGGCGGCGAGCTCCCGGTACACCGACATCGGTACAGACGGTGCATAGTTGGTTGGAGCTGACTGGGCAGACTCAGCGCGGTGGAAAGGCTTCATAGGAAGAAAATCGCTTATGTGCTGTTGAGCGTTAGCTGGGTATTTGGCCAAAAATTAAAATACTGCATTCTTGCTAAATAAGCGTTTTGACGCGATTTAACAAGGAGACGCTGAATAAGTAGTCAAATTAGAGCAACGTAGGTGACATTCGTCAAGCATAAATGTGATGAATGTATCAATTTAATTTGCTTTCTTGTGTAGATTCAAACGCCAATCGATATCCATTAAGGAGACCAACAAGGCGGTAAACAACGATTGAAGACCGCAAGACCCGCTAGAACCTGACTGTCCTACATTCGTTAGATACCGGATAGCTGTCTATTTGTACCCTATTTGCACCCGTTTCTTCCCATCGTGCTGATTTTTTTTGATGGGTTACCCCGCTTACACGCTAACTCTCCTGCACCCACTGGGCAGCGTGGAGCGCGGCCTGGGTGCGATCGCGCAACCCCAACCGACTCAAAATACTGGTCACATGATTTTTGACGGTGCCTTCTGAAAGAAACAGCTGCTGGGCAATTTCCCGATTGCTAGCACCCCTGCCAATACAGCGCAGCACTTCTTTTTCTCGGGGCGTCAGCGCAGCAATCTCAGGCGGCACTTCAGGCGGCACTTCAGGCGGCACGTCGGGCTCGCTCTCCGCTGGATTCGAAGCGGACTGGGGCAGCGCAGACATCATCTTTTGCACAATGCCCGGACCAAACTGGCTGTAGCCCTTCGCCACCGAGCGAATCGCCATCGCCAACTCTTCTGACGGCGTATCTTTGAGCAGGTAGCCCTGCGCGCCAACGGCCATCGCCTGGGCAATCTGCTCATCGTCATCAAAGGTAGTTAGCACCAAAACTTTGATATCGGCATACTGCTGGGCGATCGCAGCGGTTGCAGAAATTCCATCCATAATGGGCATTCGAATATCCATCAACACCACATCAGGTAGCTGGCTTGCCGCGAGCTGTGCCAGCAGATCTAGAGCCTGCTGACCATTTTCTGCTTCACCCAATATTTCGATATCGGCTTCGAGAGAAAGCAGCGCGCTCAGGCCCTCTCGAATCAGCTTTTGGTCTTCTACGAGCAGCAGTTTGAGCATGTGGCTAGGTCCTCTCATCCACAACGGTTCACATCAGCAGAATCAAAATCGGCGCAAATCTTCTTCACAGCCTACAGTTCGGCATCATCCTACAGGCACACTCACCTGCAAGCGAGTGCCTTTCCGAGGGCCAGTGCGATGGCTGGTGAGCTTGAAGGTGCCCCCGACGGCTTCAGCGCGATCGCGCATACTCTGCAAGCCAAACCCACTCCGCGCCTGCTGCAGGTCGAAGCCATCGCCATCGTCTTCTAGCAGCAGGGTAACAATGGCAGGCGACCCCGTCAGCTGTAGGTGGACATGCTGCGCATTGGCATGTTTGACAACATTGGTCAGCCCTTCTTGCACAATGCGGTACAGCAACACTTTGAGATTGTTCGCCAGCGGGTGGGCAAGGTCAATGTCGTGGGTAATCGTCAGCGGTGGGGTTTGGTTGGACTGGGCTGTTTGCAATAAGGCAGCGATCGCACCGTCCAGCGGCTTACCCGCCAGCGGATCTTGGCGCAGCGAGGTCACAGAATCTCTCACCGCCTGCAGCGACTGACTGCCCAGCTGCTTAGCCGTCAGCAAAAATTGCTGCGAGCGGGCCGGATCTTTCTCCCACAGCTTCACGGCGCTCTCTAGCTGCACATTGAGCGCGGTTAGGGAGTGCCCCAGCGCATCGTGAATATCCCGAGCGATTCGACTCCGCTCCTGGTCCATTGCCAGCTTTTCTATTTCTTGGGCAGACTCACGCAGCTCCCGGTTGGCCTGCTGCAGTCTCTTTTGGCTTTGGCGCTCGGTCAGCAGCGCATTGATCAGCAGCACCACCAGCAGCAAAGACAGCCCAAACAGCACAATAAAGTTGATATGCAGGCCCATCATCATGTGCTGTAGCCGGTCGCGGACGGGTGGCGACAGCCTACGTCCCATGCCAGAGAGCGATCGCAACCGAAACGACACCCCTCCCACAAACAGCAAAAAGGCCAACCCCATCACCATGAGCCGCCCAGTCAGGCCAAACATTAGGCAGCCACGAATCACCAACGACAAATAGATAAACGGAAACGTACGCCCCCCATTAAAAATGGTCGCCGACGCCACCAAAATCAGCAGGATCTGGCCCAGCGTATGGCCTATCTTGGCCAGCTTGCCCCCCGGCAAATACAGCCCCATCAGGCCAAAGAGCACAATGGCCGCCATCGCTACCAGCGGCATCGCATGCCACGGCTCTACTGGCGGCGGTGGCGGCGGTGGCGGCACTCTCGCGGTCTCCCGAGCCGCCCGCTGGGCCAAGCGCCCCGGCGGCGACTCAAGCGCCGAAAACATCGCAACGGCCAGTAGCCCCCACTCCAAATAGAGCAAAAAGCGAAAAGGGTGATTGTGTAGCTGAATGGCACGACCCATAAGCGGTCAGGCTGCTCACTAAAAGCAATAGGAACATAGACAAATATCTTTTATCACTATCCCCCGGGGGTGGTGCGATCGCCCAGCTTCAACTGCCAACTCATGACCATCGTCATGGGTACAACCATGACCTTTGCAGCCTCCCAGAGGCCACATGGGCTGAATACAGTAGGAACGTACAGGGCAAACACCACCGCACAAGCGCTGGCGCCCACACACAGTCCAACCACTCAAAAATCCATGAAATTCAATCTCAAAACCGTTTCTGTTGGCAGCCTCTTTGCACTAGCCATGCTCATCGCGCCGCTCAGCACCGTCGCCTCTGCCCAAGCAGAAGGCGGTCGCCGAGGTGGTCATCACCTAGAGCAGCTCGACCTCAGCGAAGCACAGACTGAACAAATCGAAGCTATCCGCGCAGATGCTCGAGAGCAGATTGGCGATGTGCTCACCAGCGAACAGCGAGCCACCCTAGAAAACAGCGAGGGCCGCGGACGCAGAGCCTTCAGAGAACTGGACCTCAGCGAAGACCAGCGCAACGAAATCCGCGCCATTCACGAAGACTCCCGCGAGCAAGTAAACGAAATCCTGACGCCAGCGCAGCGTCAGCAGGTAGAGGAAATTCGAGAGAATCACCTCGAGCGCAACGGTGGTCAGCGTGGGCCTCGGGCGAGAAGGGTGCAGTAAGCAAGAAAACTTGATGGCCTAGCCCGCTATCAAATCATCCTCTGGCGCAGCCGCACTCACCAGCGATAGCAGCGGTCCTGTTTGCTCCTGTCCGGTGAGTGCTAGGTCGCTGTGGCACAGCAGCACTTTTTCCTGAGCCCGCCCTAATAGGTCGTGCAGCGTACGCGTGAGGTTTGCTTCGTTGGCCGCTTCTACTTCTACCAGGGTGATGGGTCTTCCTGGCCAGCTCTGCAGAAAGAGAGGCGCGCCAAATAGCTCACCCGCGCTACTAGCCCACAGCGGCGACCCCGCATCTAGCCAAAACTGCCAGCGATGGGAGAGGCGCTGAGCCCGGTACTGATAAATCGTCGATAGGGTCACCCCCTTTCGCCCAAGCGACAGCGGATTCACCGGATAGGGATTGGCAGACACAGTCCCTTTCTGAATCAGCTGAATAAAGCGACCGACATCGCTCAATCCGGTAGTATCGCGCCTTTGCCGAGGGCCGTCGCATAGGATCAGCCGCTCTTCCACTTCCCAAAAGTATTGGGCGGTCTCCATTAGCTCACGCAGCGTCGCCAGCTGGTCGTAGGGCAAATGATGCCCGCGCCACAAAAAGTCTTGAATAATCCGGTCAATTGTCATCACAGGCTTTAACGTCAGCCGCTGCTGCATGAGCTGCTTTTGCGCCTCTAGCCACTGCAAAATGCGATTGTAGGCATTGACGGTTTGATGGCCTAAGCGGTCCCAGCGAGAGAAAGTCTCTGCTGGTAAGAGATGAGGATTTTCAATATCTGGAACGAAGCAATTGTCGGCGATGAGTTCTGCGCGGACCGGATCAATGGCGATTAGGTCGAACCAGGTGTCTGTGCGGGTGTCTGACTGGGATTCTGCGCGATTTTCGGGTGAAGGCGCGATCGCAGATGACAGAGAAGGCGAAAGGTTTTGACTCAAAATAACCAGCATTTCAGCGATCGCATCCCGATCCACCAACCGCCCTAACCCGGGATAAATCAGCGATAGCAGCGACAGCAGCGCTCGCACCATCGGCGAACTCACCAGCGGACGCTGATCGTTCAAAGATTCGACGGCAATCCCTCGACTGGTAAGAATTTCAATCAGGCTGTAGCGACCAATCGCATCTAGGCCAGGGCCGATGACAGCAATCTCATCCGGGGTCACCTGCTCCGTTTCGATGGCACGGGCGATCGCTTCTGCCGTCAGTCTCAGCATCTGCCCCCGCGAAGTTGCCTGTAGCAGCGACACCTCAGCAGGCATTACCGGAATAGACAGCGGATCTTCCACCCAGTCTGCAAAGTCATCACCCCATTTTCCTAGCGAGTCGGTAGTGGGCGCCTGCAGCTCTAGGGTTTGGCAGCGGGCCGCTAGGGGTAAAAGAGCAGCCGGGTCAGCGCCCAAACCGAGCCGCACTTTCCCCTGCGGATTGTAGGTAAATAGGCAAGGACGCTGCGCCTCTAAAAAACAGGAAAACAGAGAGGCACTTAGCGCAGGATATTCATCGACATCGTCGGCCAGCAGCCCGCGAAAACGCAAGAGTAGCTGAGCCCGATATCGCGCCATAGGTAACAAATACCGCCAGTACAGCATGCTCATAATGCCGTAGGTCAGCAGCCCTCGCTGCAGACACCAGTCTTGCCAGTAAATCAGCGCCTCACCCACGGCCTCCCACAGCGTGGCCGGTGCCAGCGCTGAAGGCATGCCCGCCTTCAGCATGTCGGCAATCTCTTCAATCGGTACACAGGCTTGGGAAGCCAGCTGCAAAAAGTCGAGGGAGCGGCGCACCATGCGAGTTTCGCGCCAGCCCTCTACCTTCAGCGTGCCGCTATCGAGGCGCGATCGCCACAGCTCAGTCGCCAGCATCTGTTCATTTTCGGGGCGTAGCTTCAGCGGAAACTGAGCCTGCAGGTTCAGCTGCTGCACCAGCAGCGGCCAAAACAAAATCACCTCATCTTGAATAAAGCCTGCCGGAGAAGTCGTAAGGGTAGCCACGCGATCGCTCAGCTCAGCCATCAAGCGATTGGCCAGCACCATCCGGTTATCGCCATTGGCAGCGAACACAATAAAAGGCTGATGCTGCTGAGCACCCACACGGCTCGCAAAATCGATTAGCTGCTGCGTTTTGCCGCTACGGGTGGGTCCAGAGATCCACTGCTGAATAGCCTCTTGAGCGGGTGACGGCTGGGCCATGAGTGCAAAACAAAGAGAGAGTTGCCGTCGCTACTATAGCTTTTGTTAAGTCTGTAGACGACAAAAGCCCACCCAAAGGTGAGCTTTTGACATTTGACAAGTTGAATTTTGATGCGTACGAAACCTGAAGCGTTCAGCGCAGGCTACAGCAAGCAGGTCTAGGAAACTGAAGCAGCAATCACAAACAAGCCAACAACCAGAGTGGCGGCAGCGCTGCCCAAAATAATGTAGTTGCGCTTCTCAGCACCAGTAGGAGGCTCGGCCTGGTACATCTTTGGCTCAACGGCGAAGTTGTTCAAACGGCCGCCTTCTTCTGTTGTGTATCTCATAATATTAAGCTCTCAATGGAGTTGTTAAGTTATATTAACAAACCTGCGAGTGTTTTTATAGCCCCCGCCAGATAAATCTATCAGAAGATGAGCGTGATGCTTGGTGTCCATAGCCTTCAGAGACGTTAAAAAAGTGTTAAGCAAACGTCTCACTCTGTAGCAATCGGTCACATTCAGACGCATCCGTTTGGCAGAGTAAAGACCAAAAGCACTAACGACTAATCGTCCCCGTCGTCGGCGAACTAGCACTCGCATAGCCTTTCACCGGTATGCGCCCGGCCTGATAGGCCAGCCTACCGGCTTCAGCGGCTAGCCCCATGGCTCGGCCCATGGCGACCGGATCCTTAGCAAGTGCGATCGCGCTATTGATCAGCAGCGCATCTGCCCCTAGCTCCATGGCATAGGCTGCCTCACTCGGCGTCCCAATGCCCGCATCCACCACCACTGGCACCGTCGCATTCTCAACGATGATCTGAATATTTGCCGCATTGCGAATGCCCTGGCCAGAGCCGATAGGTGACCCCAGGGGCATCACCGTCGCACAGCCCACCTCTTCGAGTCGCTTGGCCAGCAGTGGGTCGGCATTGATGTAGGGCAGCACGGCAAAGCCTTCCTTCACTAGCTGCTCAGCTGCCTTGAGCGTATCAATCGGGTCCGGCAGCAGATACTTCGCATCAGGAATCACTTCCAGTTTGACGAAGTTATTGTCTTCCTGACCCAGGAGCTTGGCCATTTCTCTGCCTAGCCTAGCCACACGAATCGCCTCTTCTGCGTCCTTGCAGCCCGCCGTATTAGGCAGCATCCATATTTTTTGCCAGTCGATGGCTTCGGCCAGGCCCTCGTGGCCCGGTGCATTCGTCTGCACTCGCCGCACAGCCACCGTCACAATTTCACTCCCGCTAGCAGCAAAGCTGCGGCGCATGGTGTCCAAACTGCTGAACTTACCCGTGCCGGTCATCAGGCGAGAGCCAAATGATTTGCCTGCAATGGTTAGGCGGTCATCGCTAGCAGGAGAGACAGGCTGTGAAGGCTGCGGCGTACCCGCCTGAGGAGCATCAATCAGTTGCATAGGAGTAGAGGGGGGCGCTGATGAAGGAGAAAGGTTTGATGGAAGAAGGTTTGATGGAAGAAGATTAGATGGCGACGACGGAGAAGCGGTCTGGTGAAATCGGCTGTAGCTAAAGTGAGCCAGAATAGGGTCTGTTTTACCCAGGATGCGATCGCTAATCAGCTTGGCCGTAATCGGTGTCAGCAAAATGCCATTGCGATAGTGGCCCGTTGCCAGGGTCAAGTTTTCGCAAGGGCCCGCACCCAAAATCGGCAGTTCATCTGGCGTCGAAGGCCGAAAGCCCCACCAGCACTCTTCTATGGGAAACTGCGCCAGAGCTGGGTAGAGGGCGATCGCCGCGTTCAGCAGCTGGGCAACCCCCGCTGGCGTATTGTGCGGCAAAAATCCCACATCTTCAACCGTCGCCCCCAGCACAATCCGGCCATCGCGGCGAGGCACGATATACACCTGCTCACCATACAAAATGCGGTGCAGCGGCTGCACTTGGCCATAGCCAGGCGGCACTTTAAGCGAGAGCATCTGCCCTTTTCTCGGCGTCACCGGCACCGGCAATAGCTCACTCGACCAGGCGCCCGTTGCTAGCACGTAGTGGTCAGCCTGCTTCTCGCCAGCAGAAGTGCGCAGCGCTGTCACCCGCCCCCCCTGCCGAACCAATCCCTCTACGCTGACCCCGCTCTGCACCGAAATTCCCCTTTCCTGAGCCGCAACCTGCAGCGCATACATCAGCGCGCGGTTGTCCACCTGGCCATCTTCCGGGTAAAAGTAGCCGCCCACGATGTCAGGACTGAGCCCCGATTGATAGCTATGTGTAGCGGCTACGCCGAGAGCAGGGCTAGTCGCCAGATTGCGCACTGTCCCGTCGGACGAAGTCGGTGAGCCGCTAGCAGATGCCGGTTTGAGCAACGGTGCCAAAATGCCGCAGGGCCAGTAGCCACTGTCTTTGCCGGTGAGATCTTCCAGTTTGCTAATCCAGTTCGGATACAGCGCTAGGCTACGGGCGCACAGCTCAGCCATCGGGCCCTGGGGCAAACGCTCAGCGCTGGGTGCCAGCATGCCCGCTGCGGCATGTCCCGCCGCCGCCGAAAAATCTTTACTGAGAACGGTGACCGATGTGCCCTGCTGATGTAGCTCAAGTGCGATCGCCAAACCCACCGTTCCGCCGCCGACAATGATGACGTCTGCCTGAGCCATTAATGCTTACCAGATGTTCGCTTCACTGATGATTACGGGCCTAATGCTTACGAGCCAGTACTTACGAGTCTAATACTTTCGGGCGTGACGCTTACAAAATGCTGCTGAACGATTTACCAGAGTGCAGGAACAGCCTGGGAGGCAGGTGCAGCCGTTGTAGGCGTCTGCGCAGAAGGCTGAGTTTGGGTGGGTGAGGGCTGGGCAATTTGAGTGTCTGGCTGCGCCTGAGTCGCTGCATTATTGGCTGCTTGGGTAGTAGGAATCACATCGACTCGGGTATCGGCGACTACAGGGTCCCGCTCCACTCTTTTTTGCCGCTGAATGTAGGTACCGGCTTCTTCCAGCGGCGAGAGGGCCAGCGCCTCACTCGAAAGACCAGAAGGCTGACCGCTGCGTCCATCTGTCTGCGTACCCGTTGCAGGCACACGGTCGACAAATTCGCTATCGGTTGCGCCGTCGCCGTTAATGGCGACTTGGTCTGTTCGAGCACGCTGAGGTGACTGGTTCAGCCAGCTAAAGGCACCGCGAATGCCAAATATCGCTAGCAAGAAAATGCTAAAAATAGCAGCTCCAAGCGAATATCGATTAACCATAGCCCTTTCCTTCTCACATCACCTTGTGTTCGACGCAATCTACTTGACGCAATCTGCCTGAGGCGGTTCGATGCAGCTTCTCAAGCCCGTACACCTCAGACCTGTACACATATACTAAGCCATCTCGTTAAATCTTCGGCTGCGTGCGTTTGCTTTCAATGCACCATTATTCCCTGTCATCTTGCCTTTCCCTTCTTCTCTTCCCCTCCGGCGACCAGGCAAGACCGTCTTGATGTCCCCAGAAGCCCTCAAACTTGGTCACCCGTATGTCACCCAATACTCGGGTTTGGCAGGCCAGGCGTAGTGGCTTGTCTGGGTTGTGGGGCGGTAGGGCGCGCCGGGCCTTGTCTTTCCAATTTGGCTCAGAGACTTCGCCCTCAATGGCCACTGCGCAGGTGCCGCAGGTCCCTATGCCCATACAGTTAACGTAGTTGGCCCTGGGGCTGTAGAGGTCAATGCCGTTTTCCATCAGCACCTGACGGAGGTTAGCACCGCGATCGCATTCAAACGTTTTGCCTTGAGCTGTAATCGTGACCATCATCGAAAAATTATGATTATCTCAGGTAAGACCGAGACCCTATCGGTACGCTAATAGAATACGCCCGATTCCTCTCGTTGTCGCTTTAGCCTATGACTCTCTGGACCTGGAAAACTTGGCAAGATCGGCCTTTTCTCACCTGCTCACTCCTGCCCCAGCCCCACGGTTTTTTCACCCAGCACTTTTATCCCCAAAGCCCCAAAGAACTGGCCAACGCCCTCTCACCAGAAGCCCAGGTATACCGGGTAAAGCAGGTGCACAGCGGCGATGTACTCACCCCAACTGAGATAGAAACTGCCCTAGAGGCGGGCTTACCTCCCCTACCCGGCGGCACCGAGGCAACCTTTCCACCAGCCGACGGGATTGTCAGCGAGCGGTCATCTCAAGCCGTTTGGGCCTGCTCCGCCGACTGCACCCCCGCCCTAATTGGCGATATCTCCACCGGGCAAGTCTCAGCTGTGCACGCTGGCTGGCGCGGCACCGCCCAAAAAATCTTGCCCGAAGCCGTAGCCAAGCTCGAAGCTCAAGGCAGTCAGCTCCAGAACTTACGCATTGCCCTCGGACCGGCTATTGATGGCAGCGTGTACCAGGTCGGCACTGATGTCGCCACCAAAGTCGGCATCACCGTCGCCCCACATCTGCAAGGCGACGCGCTGATCGAGCACCTGATGTCTGTTTCAAATCCGCCCGTGCTCCATGACTCCTCATCCGAGCGGGTCCGTCTAGATGTGAGACGCATCAATCAAATGCAGCTAGAGCAGCTGGGGATTGGTGCAGATCAAATTGCGATCGCGCCCTACTGCACCTACCAAGACCCTGAAAACTTCTTCTCCTATCGCCGCACCAAAGAGAAAAAAGTTCAGTGGTCCGGCATCGTCAGCAGGTAAAGATCAGCCTAGCAATCAAAAGCGAGCCTAAGACCGGTCGTCTGCAGGCGGCGGGTCACCAAACGCTGGAGTGAGGAAGGCAACAATCGCGCCAATCAAAAAGCCAGACACATTACGAATCACTGGCAGCAGCTCCGGCGTGCGGGTCACCACCGGGCCTAGGCCGAACGCGATAAACAAAATTCCCCACAGCGGCGAAAATAGCAGCGCCCACTGCCAGGCAATCCCTTGCCCCTCGCGCCTCGGCTGCGCGGCAAATCCGCAAATTACCCCGCCCAAAATAGACGTCACCAAAGTCAGAATCCACTGCTCGCGTGGCAAGCCCGGCACCACCGCGCAGCCACCCCGCTCCAGGCAAGTCTCCAAGGCATTGATCGCACCGAGCACCGCGCCATCTTCGCCATTGTCACGAACGTAAAACTGATTGCCAAACCGCGTCTGCAGCTCAATCCAAAACGTCCGTGGCAGCAGTGGGTACAAATCGTCCCCCACGCTAAAGTTCAAAAGGTTGCCGCCCCTTGGGTCAGCCACCATCATGATGCTCTTGTCATTGAGTCCCCAAAAATCTTTCACCGCGCGCCCAGGCGTCTGGTCAAACTGGGTGAGCACTCTCAGTTTCCAGCCCGTCTCTTCTTCAAACTGAGGCAGCTTAGTGTTGAGATACTCCTCCTGCGCATCATTTAAGATGCGTGCGAGATCAATCACCACGGTGGGCTCATCCGGCAAGAGTTCGGGATTATTGATTGCGTGAGCTGGTGAAGCAGCAGAAAAACAGGTCAGCAAAACAATTAGGCAAGTGAGCACGCCTTGTCGAAGCATGCGGGAGCCTGGTCTATTGGCACAGCGCTGAGTCCAAAAGCCTTGAATGCGGTGGGTCATTTGCCGAGGCAATGGGTTTAGGCAGATTTTCATTAATTCAAGCCGAGGCAATGACGCCTATCTTTACAGTTGTTTACTTAATTTTAAGATAACAGAAGTCATGGGGTAAACAGCGCTAGCGTTGAGTATTTGGCTCAACCTTTGGCTTAACTTCTGGCTTAACCTCTGGCTCGATCTGCGGCTCAACCTGCTGAGAAGATGGGTTCGGCTGGCGTTCTGCCTGCCTCACGTTCTGACTCACATCTTGCCTCACGTTCTGCTTTGCGACGGGCGGCTTACCAGGAGTTTGCTCAGGGCTGCGAATAGGTACGACCGGTGGGCGGCGAGTCGGCGGGCGGCGACGGCGGCGAGGATTGCCCGCGAGCACTCTCAGGGCAGCGGTCGCGCCTGCAACAAAGCTCCGCCCCGTAATGTGGGCACGCCGAGCCTGGACCTTCGCTTCGCTAAGGCCTTTATCCACTTGCTGCACTACATGGCGGGCACTCTGCACCCCGTCACTAACTTCATCACTCAGGTCAGACAGTTCCCGACCGGTCAGGCGCAGATCGTTCAGCGTAGGGGGCAGCTCTCGGTTCAGGGTATCCAGCAGCTTTTCGGCACTCCTAGCAGCCCGGGCCAGTTCCTGTAACACCAAAATAGCCACAGTGAGCAAAGCCATTAGGCTAATGGCCACCAGCAGAATCGATATGCCTAACCAAAAGAAGGGATTGTTCACGCGTGCTCAATACGGCAGGTTATCTGCATGGCTAGCTATCGTCAGACTTCCTTGACGTCGGTGTCGATGTCATAGCCACTGTCACTTTCTACATCGCTAGATATGTAGGGTTCATCGTAGGGTTCATCGTAGAGCGGTTTGCCAACTTGGCGATCGCTCGTTTGCCTTTCCCACTCCAGCCGCCCTGCAGACCGCCCTGCGCTGATAGCTTCCCTCAAGCGCACCAGGGTTTGCTCCCAGTTTTGCAGGCTCGTATCCGAAAGCCGGTCTGCCTGAAACTGAATGCTAGTGGCCAAGTCTTCGGCGAGTTCGGGCAGGGCATCAGCAGATTTTTTGAGAATGCGACGGGTATCTCGGCCCGTACGCGGCGCGGCCAAAATACCTGCGATCGCACCAATCGCCGCCCCGATAATCATCCCCCCAAGAAGCCCGTCTGATCGATTACTGTCTGACATAACGATTTTACTTTTTTGAGTATTCAGCCCTGCTGCGCTATCGCTTTCGTAAAGTGGCAAAAGCATTAAGACGCTTGATATAAGCCTACTCCTAAGCTGTCCCCTATGCGGGCGCAAACGCTACCGACGAATTCGCCGCCGTCCTGCTCGGTACAGCAACACCATGCGCAACAGCTTGATCAGCCGTAGCAGCTGCTGCAGCTGCTGCGATCGCCGCCGCAACATCACTAGTCCCAGCCGAGTTTCAGCCAGCTGAGCCCGCTGCAGCACCACCGCGTAGCCCACCTGACCCGGCACCAGCCGAAAAGCCTCTAGCATCGCCACTAGCCGCGCCAACCTGCACCGCCCCCGCCATAGCCAATAGCTCAGCGCAAACACCAGCGCCGCTATCAGGCAGTTCACAGCGATCACAAAGGTCAAGCCAGCCAACCTCCTACAGCAGCACTCATCTCAACACTCACAGCAGCACTCACAGCAGCACTCACAGCAGCACTCACAGCAGCACGCCCAAAGCTACCAATCTGGCGCGTAGCTCATCACCAATGGCGTCAGGCCCAAGTCTTCGGGCCGTTTGGTATACGCCTCAAAAAAAGCCACCACTTCACGCGCGGTTGGCCGCCCCCTGCGGGCCCCCGTGGCCCCTGCCGCCACAATGCAGCCACAGCAATCGCCATTATTCGCACTATTGACAGCCCATTTTTCCAACGCCTGATGGTCGGTCGGGTCGCTGATTTCATACTCATTAAACAGGTGCAAATGCCCCTTCTTCGTCTGAATCAATCCGATTTGAAAGACTTGGCCGCTCATCGGGTCACTCCCCGGATTGAAGCAAATAGACTGAATGCCGCCTTCCTGCTTGAAGTACTCCACCAGCTGTTTCGCCTTAGGCCGAGTCGTCTGAATGGTTAAAATCGGCCATTTAGCCTTGCTGTCTGGCACTTTTTTCGGCTTGTTCAAAAAGCTCTGATAGTAAATGCGCCGATGCTCCCGTAGGGGTTCGATATCCTTTTCCCGGTAGCTCCCCAGCATGATCAAAGATCCTTCCGGGACGCTGTCATCGACGATGGCCGCGTTAGAAACATCTGGGTTGTCGCTCTCCCCTAGCGTCTCCTGCAAAAAGGCAGTCGACACCTCCGGCACCGTCGAAATCTTGACGCCGATCATTTCAGACTGCTGGCGGGTGCTCGGGTCTGGGTTTGGAATGCGAAACCGGCTGCTCTGGGGCTGCAGGGCAAAATTTTCAGCTGCGATGTCGTGCTTCTTAAAAAAGCGGTGCAGCGCTTCTAAGGTGACCACTAGGCTGGCGGCTTCTTCTTCTGCTAGCTGCGATCGCAGCCCTTCTAAAGGATGCAAACTGCCGAATTCGTACTCTACAGCCGCGCTCTGCTGAGCCGCCAAAGACGAAAACGCCTTTGGCATTGGGATCACGCCCTCTGCCGGATTGAAATTAATAAATAGACAGTTCTGCTCTAAAAAAGCCTGACGCATGCCATCGGAAAAATCGTCACCGTGGAGCAGCTTGCGGCGAAACTGCTTGAGCGACTCTAGGTCACGGTACAGCAACAGGCCATACTCCATGCCCGCCAGGCCCAATACCGACAAATAAAGCGTCTCAATCTCCCAAAAATTCAGCTCAATCGCGATAATCTCTTGCTCACTGAGATGGTTCCAGGGCGCATCCTCCCAAATCAGCGCAGATTTCTCCAACAGGATAGCCTCAAAGGCTTCGGGCAGCCTCACATCGGGCATCTGGGGCGCTTGCAGCTTTTCAAACACCTCGTCGATCATCGGCAGCTCAGGCGAGTACTCCACCGGAATATCGAGCGCCTGCAGAGCGCCCCGCAGGAAAAACTGAATCTCGCGATCGCGCACAACCACCTTTCTTGGCCGCGCTGGTTCAGCCCGGCTCTGAGGGGTCTCTATCGCTTGCAGTAGCGTCCTTACAATCGCTTCGTGCCCGGTTTCTGGCGGCACCACATTCATGCCCCGCACCACACCCTGCAAGCCATCGACCCAGAGAATGCAGTCTCCCCGGTCGTCATCATCAATATCAGTGAGTGGCCCAGCCGCAGGCACCGGACGGCGATCGCACTCCCAGATACTAGTGAGCCGAGGTAGCTGGCTCAAGCGACGACAGGTAAAAGGGCTCAATTGATGCATAAGGTCAAAGGCAATGCAAAAGCAATGGGTTAGAGGGCACAGGGCCGACGGTTGGCGATTCGAGCAGACAAAAATTCTTCAGTAGAATTTTAAGGTTCCTAGCCGAGAACTAGACGTTAAATCAATCTATCTTGACTTTCTATCTCGACATTAAGCTATCCCGACATCAGACGCTGGCAACGTTCAGCGTTCAGTTCAGCATCCACCGAATCGCTTACCAGTCGATTAGTATAGCCGTGCAATCACTTCGCGAGCAGGCAACCGCTCTGATCAACCGAGGCCAGCCGAACTTATAAAAAGTTGATAGACGTTCAGTCTAAGAAAATCAGCCCAGAAACGCCAAAGAAAAATCCTCACAAAGGACGCCCAGCCCTTTCTGGCTCTATCGGCCAGAAACCCGTACGTTAAACTAAAGCTATCCAATTCAACCTACCGTAATCCCGATGACACAAGCCACAAACCCCGCCATGAAACCCACAGAGGGGCTGCAAACAGCAACCGTCGATCCGGCATTGGGTACAGCCAACGCGCCCGCACCCAATGCTGCAGATAGCAGCGACAGAGGTATTTTGATGTCTGAAGCGGCACTGGCCCATGTAAAGGCGCTACGTGAGAAGCAGGGCAGCGACCTCTGCCTGCGGGTTGGCGTCCGGCAGGGCGGCTGCTCCGGCATGTCGTACATGATGGACTTCGAAGACCCCAGCAACATCGGCGAGCACGATGAAGTGTACGATTACGATGGCTTTAAGGTGGTGTGCGATCGCAAGAGCCTGCTCTATCTATACGGCTTGATGCTCGACTACAGCGACGCCCTCATTGGCGGCGGCTTCCAGTTTACAAATCCCAACGCTAGCCAAACCTGTGGCTGCGGCAAATCCTTCGGGACCTAAGTCCTTCAGGGCCCAAATCCTCGGAGGTCTAAGCCCTTGGAGGCCTAGTTGGCCAGTCTCCCGACCGCTCCATCCGCCAAGCCTCGTCCTCCATCCAGTCACACTTTTCCATGCAAACTTTAGAAACCCAGTTTGAAGAGGGCATCTCCCGCTACAAAGCAGGCGAATCTGCCGAGGCACTGCTGCCCACCTTCAAAGACATCTGTACCAAAGCGCCCAAAAATAGCGCCGCGCAGACCTGTCTATCCTGGCTGTACCTGCTAGCAGACAAACCCAACGCCGCCTACAAAGCGGCGCAGCGAGCCGTCAAGCTTGCCCCCAAAGACCCTCAAGCGAGAGTCAACCTCGCCCTCGCCATGCTTGAAACGGGCAAAAGCGGTGTGCGAGATCAGGTAGACGAAGTCAGCCAGGTGCTACTTGCTGTCGATCAGTTAAAGGCTGAAATCCAGGAAAACTTTGAAGAAGGGTTAAGAAGAAAGCCCGACTGGAAAAATCTAAAGCGACTACAAAAATGGCTGTTTGAAGGGTGAAACGCCCCCTGCGAAAAGCCTCCAAGAAAATGTATCGCAGACAACTCACTCAGAAGCTTCATGTAACTTCATGAATTCCTGAAATAAAAGCCATCAACAGAAAATGGGAATCGCCGCTATCAGCGATCCCCATTTTTTTGTCTCAGGCCTCTCTGATTCTTGATTTGCATCACTTTGAGAAGCCGAAAGCACTGAATCTATAGGCCAAAAATACCTATGTAAAGATTGCAAAAATAACTTAATGAGCGATCCCCGACCCTACTGATAAGCTTAGATTAAGCGGTTGATAAGCCTTTCTAATTGATAGCTTCTAACGATTTTCATCACGATTTTCATCAATGGTTTACAAAGGCGAGACCGTGAGCATCTATCAACCCCCATCCACCTTATAGGAGTCGCTGATTATGAACCTCAAACCTGTTGCGATTAAGCCTGAAACGCGAAATCACAAAGGATTTTTTGTACAGGACGCGGACTATACCTTTGTGGAAATAGACAAGTCCGGTTGGGCCCTGATCTGCGTCGATGACGCCGTTTGCCACTATGTTGATCCTGACAACTTGCTAATGGCTGAAATGGACGCTCAGAAAGCGATGTAGCACAGGCCGCCTAAGCTTAGTCTAAATATTTTAGGCCTCTAAAGGCGAAGACCTTTATTAACAATGTTGAATAGCGATTGTATGGCTGTTTCCCCACGGAAGCAGCCATCTTTTGTAGGTGCGGTTGCCCAAAGTCTGCTAACAGCTTGCAGGGATTTTTTTCACTCTCAAAGGCAATACCTTTCTCCTTCAAAAAAAGTATTTCAATACAATGGTTCAACACCCTAAAGTAATATTTGAAGGCTGCATAAACTTCATTTTTCTCTGATGCCCATGAAAGAACGCATCGTCAGCGGATTGAACACAATACTCATGCTCAATCTGTTCTTTGTATTGTTTTGCTTTGCTTGGTTTGCGATCGCACTCATTGGACGCGCAGCCAATATCAACCTCGGCTTTGATCTGTGGTACAGCCTGTGGGACCCAGTCATCATGCCTGCCATCGGCATCTTGATGGCAGGCGCACTCATCAGCGGCGTCTCTAGCTGGGTCAACCGTAAGTTTTTAGCGGGCGCAGATTAGTCCACCCAAGAACTCTACCAAGCGCCCCGAGTCCGCTCGTACCACTTCACCAGCACCTTCGCGAGGCGCTTCGGGTCGTGGCGCACCGTCGTGTCACTCTCGCTCATCACATTGGCAATCACAATGCGACGGCCCGAGTCGATCACTGCCTTACGGTCCAAAATGACCGGCGTAGCGCCCTCCTTGAGGTAGCGATCTATCGCCGCCTCCGAAGGCAAGCGCTTCTGCACCAGCACCGCATCGAACAGATACCGTCCGCAGGCCCGGTCAATGGCCTCAATGTGCTTAGAAACGGTGTATCCCTGGGTTTCGCCCGGCTCACTCATAATATTGCAAATATAAATGCGGGGGACGTTGCGAGCCGCGATCGCATCGACAATTTCTGGTACCAGCAGGTTTGGAATGATGCTGGTATACAGGCTTCCTGGCCCCACAATGATGTAATCCGCCCCCTTGATGGCCTCTATTGCCTGAGGCAGGGCTGGTGGGTCAGCCGGTAAGCAGCCAATTTCGTCAATATTGCCCCCGGCTTTTGTAATGTTTGACTCCCCCTGAATGTAGCGGCCATCGCTCAGATTGGCCCACAGCTTGACATCGCTCAGGGTAGATGGCAGCACCCGGCCCCGAATCGCCAGCACCTGAGAGCTCGCTGCGATCGCCCGCTCCCAGTCGCCCGTAATCTCATTCATCGCCGACAAAAACAAATTGCCAAAGCTGTGGCCGCTCAGCCCGCTACCCGCTTCAAACCGGTACTGAAATAGCTCAGTCAGCAGCTTTTCTTCATCGGCTAGGGCGGTCAGACAGTTGCGAATATCACCCGGCGGAATGCCCCCCATCTCGCGCCTGAGCCGCCCCGAAGACCCCCCATCATCCGCCACCGTCACAATCGCCGTAATGTTCGCGCTGTAGTGCTTCAGGCCGCGCAGCAGTGTCGATAGGCCCGTCCCACCACCGATCACCACGATGCGAGGGCCTCGGTTGAGCCTTCTGTGGGTCGCGATCGCATCCCACAGATTCTCCTCGCCATTGGCTGGCAGCAGCACCTCCACAATCGCACCCAGCGTCCGCGTCTGCCCCCAAATCAACAGCAAAAATCCGCCCAGCACAGCCAGCGGACCACTCACATAGTTGGGAACCAGCTGGGTGATCAAATTGAGAATCTTGCCGACAAACTTCACCGTGTAAAACACAGGCGTCAGTTTGAGCCAAACCATGATCCCGAGGCCGATAGCCACAATCCCAATGGTGCTCAAAAAAAGCCAGCGCTTGACAAAAAGTCCAGGCCTTAGCCACCTTAACCAGCGCCGAGGCTTGGTGTATAGCTTTTTACGGGTAGGACGCATAGCAGAGGGATAGGGCAATCGGGATCATTAAACCATCATACGAAGAGGTGCAGTTTAGCCAGCGAGCTTTCGGGGCAATATCAACCTTTCCGCTCAATATTAAAAGAAGTTAATATAGCTCGGACACAGCAAATGCCCCGATGCGTTAAAACACTCACGATTCGAGGCATGTGTTTACAACAGCTCTAGAGCAGGTCTAAAACTAGTCCAAAACAGTTTCCAAAACAGTTTTAGAACAAATTCCGTCAGAGGTTGCAACCCTCTAGGCTGTCCTAAGCCGCTCGACGAAAGCTATAGTTGTCCAGATACTTTTGCTGATAATAGAAACTGACCCTATAAATGTTCACGGTCTCAGGCGCTTATGGCTCACTCCAGCTCCACTGACCCTTCAACCCCCACCACCAATTCTCCCTGCGATAGCCAAACGCCCCTAGTCCGGCTCGTCGGCATCACCAAGCAGTTTGGCAACAATCGAGTGCTCAATCAGCTCGATTTGGAGTTGAATGCAGGTGAAGCCGTTGCGGTCATTGGTCCCTCAGGCACTGGAAAATCTACCATCTTACGAATCATTGCTGGTCTGCTCGCACCCGACGACGGGGAAATTTGGATCGGCGGCAAGCAGCGCATTGGGCTCATCGAAGATGCTTCTGATCCGTTCAATGTAGGCATGGTCTTTCAGCAAGCTGCCCTATTCGACTCACTGACCGTAGATGAGAATATCGGATTTTTGCTCTATCAGCACTCCCGGCTCTCACGCAGCGAGATCCAATCACTGGTCGCAGAAGCCCTACGCGTTGTAGGCTTGCCAGATATTGCAGACCGCTACCCCGCAGAACTCTCTGGGGGGATGCGTAAGCGGGTCAGCTTTGCCAGAGCCGTGATGGCCGATCCTCACAATCCAAACAGCGCTCCAGGCCTTTTGCTGTACGATGAGCCGACAGCGGGCCTCGACCCCATCGCATCCACAGTCATCGAAGATTTGATTCGAGAGATTCACGGCGAACAGGCCTGCCAGTCTTACCTTATCGTGACCCATCAAGAGAGCACCATTCGCCGAACCGCAGATCGCGTCATTTTTCTCCACGATGGGCGGGTACAGTGGATGGGCGGCGTCGATGAAATAGACACCACAGAAAATCCGTTCGTACGTCAGTTTTTCAGTGCCCAGGTACAAGGCCCTATCCACGTAGGAGGATAAGTAAGAAGCTCATGCGCTCAAGAACAATTCGAGAAGGTTCTGTAGGGCTGCTAATCCTGTTGGGGATTGGTTTATTTGGGGGACTGATCCTGTGGTTGCGAGGGTTTAACCCAGCGAGGCGTCCGTACAAACTAGTTGCTGAATTTGAAGATACCGCTGGCGTACAGATCGGTACCCCCGTCATGTATCGCGGGGTTGCCGTTGGGCGCGTCATGTCTATCACGCCACGCTCAAACAAAGTGGATCTAGGGTTAGAAATTACTGAAAAAGACCTGCGAATGTCAAACGAGGTGCTCGTAGAGACGGTCGAATCGGGCCTGATCGGCGAAATGTCGATTGAAATCACTCCTCTTGTGGAACTCGCAGCCAGCGCTAACGACATCAGTCCAATCGGCGAAGACTGCGACAGTAGCATCATCTTGTGTGATGGCGATCGCCTAGACGGCGTCACCGGCCCCAGCTACGAAGAACTGCTCCGCTCCACCCAAAATCTCACCGAGACATTTGCCGATCCAGAACTGATTGCCCAGCTCAAAACCACCCTAGAAACCATCGCAGAAACCACCTCAGAAGCAGGCACCCTAGCGCAATCTGCCACGCGCCTAACCGAAGATGCCAGAAATGAAATCACCCCCTTATCCGGATCAGCTCAAGCTGCTGTCGAGGCCGCTAGGCTAGCGGCGCTCCAGGTACAGGGCACCGTTCAGCAGTTCGAATTGACAGCAACCGATATCAACGGTCTCATCGGCGAGAATCGCGGTGTCCTTGTCGACACCCTTGGCAACTTGCAGGCAACCAGCGCCCAGCTACGCACGACCACCGATGCCCTAGGTCCCAGATTTCAAGACGGAGAACTCATCGACAACTTGGAGCTACTGCTCAGCAATGCAACAGCGGCCTCCGAAGACCTACAGGCGGTGACAGGTTCTTTCAATACGCCTGCAAACCTGGTTCTACTACAGCAAACCCTCGAATCGGCCCGCGACGCCCTCGCCAGCGCCCAAAAGGTCATGGCAGATGTCGACGAAATCACCGGAGACCCTGCCGTACGCCGTCAAATCCGCGATTTGATTACCGGCCTAGGCGCATTGGTGTCTTCCACGCAAAATCTCGATCAGCAATCCCAGGTTGCCGAAGCGCTCATTCCGCTCGGTGAACAGCTCACCGGGGCTGCGGCAGGCACCACAGTCAGTGGAGTGAACCTATCACCCGAGATCAGAACAGAAACCAATTCTGCTGTTTCAACGGGCAGAGCGCCCACGGTCGCAGACCTCCTCGAATCAGCGCAGACCGCACCCCTATCGGCTAACGACCAGCCCGTTCTGGTGTTTGATGGTGAGCGATATATCGTAAAACCCGCCTCCCAAATTGCCGGGCGGTCTGAAAAAACAAAGCTGCGGCCCGCCGGTAAACCGCTCCCTAGAAAGCGCCTTCTCAGAGAAAAAACAGCTCGATAGTGATCGCCTGAATGGTCCATCGTCTGCCTGCCTCAGTAGAACAGTTAGTCAAGTAGCACCAGCGGTTTGTAACAGCGATCGCCCTCCTCACAACAAAAATACTGAAAGCCGCGAATAACAATCGACACACGGTCTGCTTTCACAGACTGAAAAATCGCTGAAAAGTCCGATTTTCAATCACTTTGGGGAACATTGAAAACAGAGATCCTGCCCTTCAATTCCTCGCGTTCAGACCAGAATTGATAGCGGTAACTTTATATCCGAGTGCTCAATCCTGATGTAGCAGGTCTACGGATGTGTTCATACACCTGCTACCTGCATTGCTTCACAAGCACATAGGCGTCGCTCACTAAGCGCTAACGACTCGCAAAAACACAAAATGCTTGCTCGAATCGTGTATGGCTAAAGGGTGTTTAATGCGGTCTGCTGTCCTTTCATCTGTCTCGCTCTGGCGCGACATATTCTAGGGTGACATACTCCCCACTACCTGGAACAACCCCCCAAAACAAATCATTTACGCTCAGTCCGGCCTATCCTCAAGAGAGCATCCTTCGCCGGGTGAGCTGCCTGCTGCAGTGCCCCATTGATACGCCACAGCTATGGCCACAGGTGCTCTCTGTGGTAGGTGAAGCGCTCTCCTGCCAGACCGCGCAGCTGTGGTGGTCGGTGCCGTTGGTGACACCAATACACCACTGGGGTGAGGGTGCACCTCCAAACGTAGGAAATGGCACCGCACTCTGGCAAAACTTGGCGCTACCCAAGCCGTTTTACATCGATGCTTTGTGGAGTACACAGGCCACTGAGCTACAGGCCCAGCTCGCAGAGCTAGTCGCAGGTGGACACTTCCAAATAACGGGCAGCCAGATCCACCCGACGGGTCAGTGGCCCGGCTGGGCTGAGCAGATTTTTGGGCACTGCGTGGATCGCCACTTGCTGCTGCTGCCTATCCGCTACGGGCAAGACTGTGTGGGCGTACTCGTACTGCTACGACATCATCAATGGGGTGCATGGACGCCCGCAGACGTACAGCCGGTAGAAACGGCGGGCAGCCAGATTTACCTAGCGGTGCAGCGGTGGCGAATCGAGCGCCTGTTTCGAACGCGCAATGCCCGCGATCAGCTCACCCAGTTGCCCGATCGCATGTTGTTCAACCAGCAGCTGAAGCGCGCGATCGCTCGATCTATCGAAGCAGACGTCATGCTGGGCGTAGCGTTTCTCGACCTAGACCGATTTAAAAATATCAACGACACTCTGGGCCACGCGGCGGGCGACTGCCTGCTCAAGCAGGTTGCTGAACGGCTCCAAAACTGCCTGCGAGGCTACGATGTGGTCGCTCGGTGGGGCGGAGATGAATTTACCCTGCTGCTCTCTGACCTGCGATCGCCCGAAGAAATCTCCGCCATCGCCGAACGCATTTTGCAGCGGCTGGCCTCCCCCTTCCGCGTACAGGAAGAAGAACTCTTTGTCACCGCTAGCCTGGGCATTGCCCTCGCCCCCTACGATGGCCAAGACGAGCAAACCCTGCTGCGAAACGCAGACGCTGCCATGTACCAGGCCAAAGCCCGCGGCAGAAACAACTATCAAATTTACTTCGAAGAAATCAACGCTGACGCTCGCAATCAGCTCAATCTGGAAACAGACCTCCGTAAGGCCATTAACAACCAGGAGCTGTTTTTGTGCTACCAGCCCCAGGTAGATCTCAAAACCGGCCAGTGGATTGGCATGGAGGCCCTGATTCGCTGGCAGCATCCGGCCCTAGGACTCATCCCACCCACCAAGTTCATCCCCATCGCTGAAGAAACCGGCCTCATCGAGCCCATTGGGCAGTGGGTGCTGCAGGCAGCCTGCGGTCAATACGCGCAGTGGCAAAAGGCGGGCATGCCCCCAATGCGGCTAGCAGTAAACCTCTCGGCCCAGCAGTTTCACCGCTCTCGCCTCGTGCGATCCGTGCTCAAAATTTTAGAGGCGACTCACTTTGACGCGCGATACCTAGAGCTAGAAGTGACAGAAAGCGCCGCCATGCAGGACGTAAGCTTTGCCATCTCAGTGCTCCAAAAGCTCTCCCACGTCGGCATCCAGATCGCCATGGACGACTTTGGCACTGGCTACTCTTCCCTGAGCGTTCTCAAGCACTTTCCGCTAGACACCATCAAGATAGATCGCTCGTTTGTGCAAGACTTGGTCGATAGCCCCAGCGACGCCGCCATCGCATCCACCATCATCGCCCTAGCCAAAGGCCTCAACTTCAAAGTGCTCGCCGAAGGCATCGAAACCGCCGACCAAATGACCGTCCTCCAAAAGATGGGCTGCGACTACGCCCAAGGCTACTGGTTCAGCCGTCCGCTCACCGTCCAGCAAATTGACGATCTATTGGCCAGCCATACATTCGAGCAGCACTCAGGCATAGCCATGGCTTAGTTCGGCGCAGCCAATGGGCCGACTAGCAAGGCATATCAATCTCAGAAGCCTGCATATCCCAAGGCACCACAGAGAAAAAGAACAGCGTGAACGCCATCACCAGTCCAGTGGTCAAAAACTGCCAGGCGGGCTGATGGTGAAGAATCGCCATCGCAAAAGCATGGACCAGGCTAGCCGCCGTAAATGAGTGCGATCGCATCCCGACAGCCATCACACCGTAGCCAAGCGCACACAGCCCCAGCCAAAAACGACACAGATTTATCAAAATGAAGCCCACGCTGCCAAAAATACCGTAGGCCGTGACTACCATGCCCAGTGCCATCAGCACAGCCCACAGAAAAATCACCCACCGCAGCCGCTCTTGACTAGCCAGCTGCCAAGTCACCCCTGCCGTGCTGACAATACCAAAACCCGTCAGCGCCGCATCCACTACAGACTGGGTCGCCCAGCTCAGCAGCGAAAACTGCGCCAGCGAAAAAATACCCAGCGACAGCAGTCCCCAGATCACAAACGCCTGATCGATTTCTGTAAAACAAATATCCGAGATCGCAGCCACTCGATTGCGAAGATGCGCCCTTACAAGTCCACCCAGGTCTTGCATTCCCAGTGACTCAGTGTTCTGAGATGGTGGGACATCACGTAAATCAAAAGAAGTCATACTGATGTTGATAAAGTCCTGAACAGCAGCCTTACAGCCTTGTATGCCGACGATTTATGGATTGCTACTGAATGTTATTTTTCAGATTGTTACTGAATATTAACAGATTATTAATTTAGTATAAGGTTCGGTGAACCGAAATCCATCACAGGGTCGAGCTTCCGCTTTAGGCCCGGTCTGCGAACTCACGCCGAATGCCTTACCTTGTCTGAGCTTGCCGCGTTAGGATAAGGCTCCATTCCATCGTCTCGTCTAGATGTCTTCTGCTCAGCTTGAGAAAACAACCAGGCCGGGTTCCCCGCCCCCAGCCCTTGAATCTAAAGGGTTACGCAAAAGTTATGGCCAGCGTAAGCGGCGGTTTGAAGCGGTCAGTGATGTATCGCTAAAGCTAGAGCCAGGAGAAGTGCTGGCCTTTTTAGGCCCCAACGGTGCCGGGAAAACGACCACCATCAAGATGATCGCGGGGCTGATCCGTCCAGATGCTGGCTGGGTAAAGATTGCAGGTCTAAATCCTCACCACCAACCGGAGGCACTCAGCGGTATTGGTGCCGTTTTGGAAGGCAACCGAAATCTGTACTGGCGGCTGACGGCGTTGGAAAATTTGGAATACTTTGGCGTTCTGAGAAAAATGCCGAGGAAGCAAGCGCGATCGCGTGGCCTATCACTTTTAGAAACCTTTGGCCTGCTAGAGAAAAGAAAAGAACCGGTGCAAAACCTGTCGCGGGGTATGCAGCAAAAAATTGCGATCGCAGTTGCCCTGATCCACCAGCCACAGCTTTTACTGCTCGATGAGCCCACCCTCGGCCTAGATGTAGAAGCAGGAGAAACCGTCAAAGCCATCGTCCGACAGATTGCCTCCTCCGGATGCGCCATCTTGCTCACCACCCATCAGCTCAACGTCGCAGAAGCCCTCTCCGACCGAGTTGCCATCATTCAAGCGGGCAAAATCGTCACCGAGCAAAACACCCAAGACCTGATCCGCCAGTTCTCCCGGCGCGGGGCCTATCGCATCGAGTTCGAAGGCACGCTGACCGACCAGCAGCGACAGGCGATTATTTCACTGGGCGGCTCTGTAAAGGGCCATTACATTCACTTTCTGCCAACCGCTGCTGGTGATGAGCGCGGGCAGTTTGGTCAGAGCGTCACGTCGCTCGCTTCTCCAACGCTGTACAAACTGTTTCGAATTTTAGACCCCTTGCCGCTGGTAGAAGTCCGTCAAGACCGGGCAGACCTGACAGACGTTTTCCTCCAAATTGTTCAGCAGAAAGCCGTTCTGCCGCAAGACACCCAGCAAACGCAACGCTTAACCCATGATTGCCCTTAATAATTGCCCTCAATGATTGCCCTCAATGATTGACCTACTAATCGGTGAATTCAAACGCACCTGGATCCAAACCCTGCGCTACCCTTCCGAAGTCATCGGTGGAATTGTCATTCTCACTACGGTGTTTTACGGCATTTTTCTTAGCACGCAGTACATGGCAGGCTCTTCAAACGTCTTTGGCGAACGCCTAGACACCGTCGTAGTCGGCTACGTGATCTGGTCTTTGGTGCTCTACATCGTCAATGACATCGCTACCAATTTGCAGATGGAGGCCAGCACCGGCACGCTAGAGCAGGTGTTTTTGTCTCCTTTTGGGGCACCCAGCGTATTTTTTGCGCGGGCGATCGCTAGCCTGACGCTGCGATTTCTGCTCATTTTGCTGGTGCTGAGCATCATCATGGCCATCACCAACAGTCAGCTCTCCTTTCCGCCTATTTTGCTGCTACCGCTAGGCGCTCTGCTGATAGGCGCATACGGATTAGCCTTCCTCATCGGCGCCTGCGCACTCGTTTTTAAAAGAGTGCAGCAGCTCTTGAGTTTATTTCAGTTCCTACTGTTCTTTTTGTTGGCGGCACCCACCGAAAACTGGACAGGACCTGCGCGGATATTTGCAACCGTGCTGCCGATTTTGCCCAGTACGGGACTGCTCAGAGACGTGATGGCCAGGGGGCAAGGACTGAACTGGGGGCTGTGGGCGATCGCACTCACCAACAGCCTGATTTACTTTGCAATCGGCACCCTACTCTTCCGCTGGTCTGAAAACAAAGCAAAGCAGCAGGGCTCCCTGGGGCGCTATTAGAGTTGCCTCACGCGGGGAGACACCTAAACCTGCATCAAATCATCGAGTTCAGCATAGTCAGGTAGCGTCGTATCGATCTGCTTGCCCTTCCGAATGACCACGCGATCGCTCTGCCCCCTCGCCATCAGCTCATTAAAGCTACGCGCCTTAAACACCACCAGATCTGCCGAGCGACCAACGCCAATTTCGCCCACTTCAGAGAGGCCCATCATCGCGGCAGGCGTTCGGGTAATCGCCTGTGGCCAGCCGCCAATAGGGTGATCTAGCTGACCAATTCGCACAGACTGGGTAAAGACTTCGAGCCCATCGTGATCACCGTAAGCATAGAAAGGGTCGCGGCAGTTGTCAGACGCGATCGCACACTGTACACCCGCCTGCTTCAATTCCTTCAGAAGCGTTACCCCTCGGTATCGGGGCGTTCTGTTCAACGAGCGATCCTGCAGATACAAATTGCACATCGGCAAACTCACAACCGATAGCCCCGCCGCCTTCACAGCAGCCAGCGTCTTCTCCACCGCCTCGGCAGACTGTACCGACAGGCTGCAGCAGTGCCCGCAGGTAATGCGTCCCTCAAATCCATGCCGAATCGCCGCTTCAGCCACCAAGCGCAGCGCCACATCCCCGGGGTCTAAGCTCTCATCCGTATGAAAATCGAGATCTAGCCCTCTCTCCTTCGCCAGCGCAAACACCCGATCAATCTGCCGCGCAATATCGGCATTCATAAAAGCCACACCGCCTAGCACACCACCTGAGCGAGCCACCAAATCCGCTAGCTGCTCACCCTTCGGACCCAAAAAATAATCCAGCGTTACCAAACAAACGGCCTGTAGCTGAATCTTGTCAGCCCAGGCCTGCCGCAGCTCGCGAAACACCTCGAAGCTAATCTCACCTTGAGCATCAAACGCGTCGAGATGCGTCCGAATCGCCTGCGTGCCGTGAGCATAGCTACACCTCAGCCCAAACACCGCTCGCCGATACACATCTTCTGCCTGCCAGCGCCGGGTACTGTCTTGCTGCACCGTTTCTAGCGCAGCGGTAAATGTGCCATCGGGATTTGGACTGCGCGACCAGATATGACCCTTATCCAAATGGGTATGCATATCTACAAAGCAGGGCCAAACCAACCCTCCCCGCAAGTCGACAGTGGGTACATCTTGTTCGTTACCCGCACTCGCTTCCGGCGATCGCACACAAGAGACGACGCCATCTCGAATTTCGATGTCCACCGCAACAAGATCTTGTGCATCAGTCCCTTGCTGCCACGGTAACTCCCTCACCCCGTCTTGAGGTTCACTGGCCAGAGAGCTATCGACTATCAAGGACGAAGGCACCCGGCCACCGCGCAGCCAATAGCGATCGCCGTTTGGAATCTGTAAAAAAGACCGCATCAACGCTTACCAACACACACCAATATCTCACCCCCGAACCGCAGTGCACAAACAGCTACTGAGCAGCTTTCTCAACCCACTCAACCACCTGATTGCCAAGCCGCACACCGTCTAACCGATCAATTTCACGAATTCCCGTTGGGCTCGTCACATTCACCTCGGTCAGATAGCCACCAATAATGTCGATACCCACAAAGATCAGCCCATCTTTTCGCAGCGTCGGCCCTACCTGCTGACAAATTTCCAAATCGCGCGCCGTCAGCTCAGTTTTGTCACTGCGTCCGCCCACCGCCATATTGCCGCGAAATTCTTTACCCGTTGGGACCCGGTTCACCGCGCCTATCGGCTCCCCATCCAGCAAAATCACCCGCTTATCGCCGTCTTTGGCAGCGGGCAAATAGGCCTGCACCATCACCGGCTCTTTGCCCTGCTGAGTGCTCACTTCCACAATCGAGTTGAAATTGCGATCGCCCCCTTCCAAAAACAGAATCCCTTCCCCAGCTTTGCCGCCTAGCGGCTTCAGCACACCAGCTCCCCAGCGCTCCACCGCCGCTCGAATCACCTGCTTATCTGTACTCACCAAGGTGTCCGGAATCGCCTCTGTAAACTGCAGGGCGTACATTTTTTCATTGGCCGCTCGCAAGCCACGTGGAGAATTGATTACCTGCGTCTTCTGGGTATCGATGTAGTCGAGAATGTACGTCACATACAGGTAGGGCACGGTTACCGGCGGATCCTTGCGCATAAATACAGCATCCATTTCGTCGAGCGATCGCCATTTGCTTTCGTCCAGGCTGTACCAGTCCGGCTCACTCACCCAGCGATCGCCAGCTTGCACCACCGGCTTCATCGTCACCGGCTGCAGCCAACCATACGCCCGGCTCTCAACCACACCCAAACGGTTCGCCTGCGTAACAAACACCTCATGACCCAGCAGCTGCGCCGATTCCATCATTGCCACACTCGTGTCATGGCCCGGATCTAACCGCTCAATCGGATCGATGATAAAAGCTAACTTCAAAAGAACACTCCTAACGCTACGGGCATGTATGTATATTTTCTACGTTTAAAGTCTGCATGCCTTAAATCTTTCATAACAATACGCCCTAGCTACAGGAAGCACAGACTATCTTGTATGCGTGTAAAGCGTTACTGCCGTAAAACAACCTGAAAAAAGTAAATCGGGTCAAAAGAAGAGAAGACCATCAGCCAGAGGGACCGACATTCCGTCGCAGGCCTTCTGCATAGGCCTATAGGCTGTGCCAATTCAAATTGGGTACCATCACTGATTCGCGGCTCTCTTCGAACTCATTAAGGTTGGCAGTAGTGAGGGTGAGAGGAGACAGCGTATGTTTAGCAAGGTAATGCAGGCAACAACCATCACGCTGGCACTTTATGTTTTGCTAGGCCTCAATACACTACAGCCAAGAGCAAACAGTGCCGTAGAGCCCGCTGAAGTCATCATTGCACTCAAGCAGGCTTTTATACGCCGCTAACCTACGTCAATAGTCGGCACTCCGTCGACACCACACAGATTTAGCACGGTCAAGAGCTGTGCTGACGAAAGCCCTTGCCATCAGCCAGACCTGACCAACGATTCAAGTTTGCTACAAGCAAAAGACCTACACAGCACTTTTCTGTGTAGGTCTTTTTTTAACGCCATTTCAAAGCCGTTCCCATCCTAAGCATTTACGCCTTTACAGCAGCAAATTGCCGATCTCACGGCCCAGCGCATACGCTTCCTCTTCACGCAGAAAGCGCAGGTGCATAGCTCGGCGCATAGGCTTCCATCACCCGGCCCGTGCTTGCACAGAGCACCATCAAATAGTCGCAGCAAGAACATTGGGTACGCACCTGACCTACATCAGACAGGTAATACCGCTCAGCCGTACTCCCGCAGGTCGGACAATGAACCCTCTGCATGGTAGTTGAGTTAGATAGCGTAGAGAGTTTCTTAGTGTCGTTTCGCGAATTGGATTCAAAAAGAGAATGAGCCGCGGCGTCCATAACCTTCATAGTTCTTAAAATACCGATGAATTATTCAAAGCTTATAGATGTCGCTGCTCTCTTTTGGTCACAACTTGGTCACAACTTGGTCACAGCAAGAATGAGTGTAATCTGTGCTTCCAACATCTATCAGATTCTTTGCTCATTATGACAACTCACCGACAAGCTCGCCAAGGGGCCTACAGACATAAAAAATCCGGGGATCGCCTATCAAAAGACCGATCCCCGGATCAACGAAACCCTTATCACAGCGAGAACTGATAGGTATTTATGCTCCATTTCAGCAAGCCGACACCACAAGTTCACACGTTCAAATCGACAATAAATAAAGGTTTACTTTACATTTCAGAGAATCTTACTTTACCGATCGAAACCTATTTTAATGACGAAATACGTACGAACCTTTCGACACTTTTTCGCACCTGAAATAATCCCGAAAAACTGTATTTAAAGTGACCGTTTGATGATGACATAAATCACAAACGGCAAAATAAAGAGACCGTCTTAGAAAATTGCTTTATGAAACGGTCTTGGAAGCAACCTTCGGCAACTTTTCTTGGGCATTCTCCACGACGGCAGCCTCCTCTGCTGCTGCAGAAGGATGAAAATATTCGTATATTTGTTGGGCTAGCTGCGGGCCGATGCCATCTACCGTCGCGAGCTGCTTGGGCGAGGCTTCGCGAATGTAGTCGATAGAACGAAAGTTGGCCAACAGCTGCTTACGGCGATGGTGACCAAGGCCAGGAATATCTTCTAGGCGCGATCGCCGCATCCTATCGGTCCGCTTTTTGCGGTGGAAGCTCACCGCAAAGCGATGGGCCTCATCCCTCAGGCGGCGAAGCAGCATAATGCCTGGCTGGTCGGCTTCTGTATTGAGCGGCTGCTTTTCACCGGGTAAAAACACCTCTTCACGCCGCTTGGCAAGGCTCACCACCCGCAGCTCACTGAGTAAGTTCATCTCCTCTAGCTCAGCTACAACGGCAGATAGCTGGCCCTTGCCGCCGTCAATCATTACTAGGTCAGGCCAGTCTGGATTGCCCACCCGCTGTTTGTTGGGGTCTTCCGCATAGCGCCGAAACCGACGGCGAATCACTTCTGCCATGCTGGCAAAGTCGTCAGAGTGGCCACTTGTCACCGTTGGGTTTTTGATTTTGTAGGTGCGGTAGTGCTGCTTGGCAGGTAGGCCATCGACAAACACAACCTGAGAAGCCACCGCATCAGAGCCCTGAATATGAGAAATGTCGTAGCCTTCAATGCGCTTAGGCGGCCCTGGCAAGTCTGCGAGCTCGGCCAAGTCTTGCATCGCCTGGTTGTTTCTATCTGCGAAGCGCTGCGTGCGCGCTAGTTCGTACTGAGCATTTCGCTCCACCATTTCCAGCAGTTCGGCCTTCATCTGTCGCTGAGGCATCTCAATCGACACTTTCCGCCCCTTCTGACGGGTCAAAAATTCTGAGAGCATTTCCCCTTCTGGAAGCGCATGCTGCACCAAAATCTCAATGGGAATTTCGACCGGATCAACCAGGCGATAGTGCTCTTCTAGCACCCGCTGCAAGATTTCACCTGGGGTTCCTGAGTCAGCCTCTGCCACGAAGCCTAGCCGACCCACTAGGCGACCGGCTCTAATCTGAAATAGCTGAACGCAGGCGTGCTGGTCGTCGGCAGATAGGGCGATCGCATCCCGCGAAATCGTATCGTCTGGTAGCGCCACCTTTTGATGTGCGCTCAGCGTTTCCAAACCTTTAATCTGGTCTCGAATCATCGCCGCTTTTTCAAAGTCGAGCGCTTCTGCTGCTTTCTCCATTTTGGCGGTGAGCATATCGATCAGTTCGTGCGATCGCCCCTGAAAGACCATCGCCACCCGCTGCACAATCTTGTGATAGTCCTCCGGGGTAATCAGCTGCTGGCACACCCCCGGGCACTGCCCAATGTCGTAATTCAGACATGGGCGATCTTTAAACAGCGGCTGTCGTCTTTGGCGCAGCGGAAAAATTCGCTTCGCAATCTGCAGCGTTCGGCGCAAGAGCCCCGTATCTACATACGGACCGTAGTAGCGGTTCTTAGCGTTATTCCGTCGCTTACGGGTAATGAAAATGCGCGGATAGTCCTCCGACCAAGTAATGCAGAGGTATGGGTATTTTTTGTCATCTTTGAGCAGCACATTGAAATGGGGCTGGTGCTGCTTGATTAGGTTGGCCTCTAGGGCCAGCGCCTCCGCCTCCGTATCGGTCACGATGAACTCAATATCGGCCACTTTGCGAACCATAGTCGCAATGCGAGGCGTGTGATGATGGGCCGCATCTCGGAAATAAGAGCGGACGCGATTGCGCAAGCTTTTGGACTTACCAATGTAGAGAATTTGGTCAGTCTCATCCTTCATGAAATACACCCCAGGTTCCTGGGGAATTTCCTTGAGCCGAGTTTCTAGGCGTTCAGGGTCTTGCAGAAGGGTTTTAGCAGCAGTAGACACGTATACGAAAAGCCACAAAAGAGATCACATGACATTCTAAAGGGTGCTATTCAAATGTGCTGCCATCTTAAGAAAAATGGCACGAAAGACGGATATCGCCCGTGCCCAGACGCACTAAAACATCGATGCATCGCGTGGCTTAAGCTCTCAAGTAGCTTAAGCCAAAAACCAGAAGAAATACATTTCTAACGTGCCGAAAGGACCTACCCTAGGTAGCTTACAATCCCTACCTCGCTCAAACGGGCTTCAAGAAGCAGCCCCCGAACAAGAAGATTCCGTAGGTATGTTGCGACCGTTCCCGTACATGAAGGATTATCTTGAGTATAAGTTAATACCCGAACTCACTCCTATTACTGAACAACGTGAACACTCAAGAATTTGAAAGTCAGTATCAAGAATCCGTCAGTAAAATTCTCAATGAGCTCCAGTCGATGGCCATCATCTCAAACCGACTAGAGTCCACCATTGTAGAAGTGGGAACCTCGGTGCAACACCTCAACCAAATGGTTGAAGACTTCCTCAAGCAGCAAAAAAACGACACCCCAAAATCTGACAAGACGCTCGGTTAGAACTTATCGCACTCACTGGGCAAGGGCGTGAACAGAAGAGTCTTTACTAGTTAGTTCCCTCAATTAGCCGTGCAACGGCAGCACTTAAGTCACTCGGGAGAACGGGTTTTGTCAGGTAGGCGTTGGCCCCTAACTGGTAGGCCTTTTGCTGGTCGCTGGCAAGGGTATAGCCACTGACGACTAAAATGGCAAGCGTCTGCCATTGCGGCTGCGATCGCAGCTGAGCAATCACACTAAATCCATTTCCAAACGGCATTTTCAGATTCAAAATCAGCACGTCTGGCTGAAAGCGTTCCAACGCCTCAAAAATTTTTTGCTCATTGGCAAGTGGAAATACACTGTAGCCACACTGCTCCAGATAGTCGGCAAACAAGATGCGATTGCTGGTGTCGTTTTCTAAAATGAGAACCCGACCCGGTCGCTCGCGTTCAGAAGTCATATGTTTGGGCGTAGCGGTATCCTACAACAGCGTAAACATGAGACCCGACTTTTTAAGACAGTCGTAGGTCAGATGTCTGTCAGGCATATCAGTGAGGCACATCAGTCAGGTATCGCAATGACACGAATGCATCCGCGCATCGCTACAAATGGCTTAGTCCGGTCCAATTGCTTACATTATGTGCGCTGGTACCCATAAGAGCGCATACTCAAATCACATCAGCGCGGCCTATTCTTGCAGTGGCATACTCACAGCGACTCCTCGCTGGTATTGCCACATAGCGCAAACTGCCTACAGCACCTTCATTGCGACGCTTACGCGGCGCTACTCACCGCCGTCCGTTCACGTTCAGCGGCTACAAATTGACCAATCTTAGCGATCGCATCCGACAGCACTTCAGGCGGCTGCACCAAGGCAAAGCGCACATACCCCTCTCCCGACGGGCCAAATCCGCGACCTGGCGACAGCGCAACGCCAGTCTCCGCCACCAAAGCCGTACAAAACTCTATTGAGTTGTTTTGCCAGCCATGGGGCAAATCTTTAGGGAGCCTGGCCCAGATGTACATCGTGGCATCAGGCGTGGGCACTGGCCAGCCGATGGTCTGTAGCGCTGAGACCGCCGCATTGCGCCTGCTGGCAAAGGTTTCGACCATGTGAGTCACACAGTCTTGCGGTCCGGTGAGGGCAGCGATCGCACCCCGCAAAATTCCTCGATACTGATTAAAATCTACCGTCGCTTTCACCTGGCGTAGCGCCTTGATCAGCTTGGCATTGCCAATGGCATACCCCACCCGAAAGCCACCCATGTTGTAAGACTTGGAAAGGGTAAAAAACTCAATCGACACAGATTTACCTAGGTCGGCCTGCAGCACAGACCGCGCAGGACGCTCCGAAAAGTAGAGATCTGCGTAGGGAAAGTCGTGCACCAGCACCAGGCTGTGCCGCTGACAAAACGCAACCGCTTCTTGGAAAAAAGCCAGCGGCGCACGTGCCGTCGTCGGATTGTGCGGATAGCTGAGCACCATCATGCGAGCTTTGGCCAGCACGGGCTCAGGAATATCTGCCAGCACCGGCAAAAAGTCATTCTCAGCCAGAATAGGCATCGGATGCAGAGTGCCCCCTGCCAAATACACACCGCCTGCGTGGGAGGGATAGCCAGGGTCAAGCAGCAGCGCAATATCGCCAGGGTTCAGCACCGCCAGCGGCAGGTGAGCCGTCCCCTCTTGGGAGCCAATTAACGGCAAAACCTCGGTATCGGGGTCCACAACTAGGCCAAATTTTTGCTCGTACCACTGGGCCGCAGCCACCCGAAAGTCTCGGGTGCTGTTGAACAGGGCGTAGCCATGGGTATCAGGATCTTTTAGGGCGACTGCGATCGCATCCAACACGTGGTCAGGCGTCGGCAGGTCAGACGACCCCAAAGACAAATCCACAATCGTCCGACCGGCGTCAATCGCCTTGGCCTTCGCGCTGTCCATATCTGCAAAGACATTCGTCTGAAGGGGAGCGAGGCGATCGGCAATTTGCATGGGTCATCCAGAAGCAGCGAAGGGTCAGCAGCCTACCACTATAGGCTATCTAGCTCTGACTTGAGCGCCTCTAGCTCAGCATCGACGGCTGCATCTTTGGGTTCGGCGGCTGGCGTATCGCCTGCGGGTAGCGCTTCCTGAGTTGGCGCGGCCCCACCCAGCATCTGTGCCTTCATCGCCTCTAGCTCATAGTCCACATCGCTACCCGCTTCCAAAGAGGCAAATTGACTCTCCAAGTCTGCACCCGCAAGCTCAGCAGCCGCCTGACCGCTTGCTTCCATCTGCAGCACTTTCTCTTCCATCCGCTCAAATGCGCTCATGGCGCTGCTGGTGCCCAGCGTACCGACGCTCTTTTGCAGTTGCTCATTGGCTTTGGCAGCGCTGGCGCGAGCCTTCAGCATGTCCTTCTTGGTCTTCGCCTCAGAAATTTTGCTCTCTAGGGCAATCAGCTGACGCTTCAGGGTGTCTACAGAGGCAGACTGCTGCTCAAGCTGTCCTTTCAAGCCAGCAGCGGTTTCGGTGTAGGTCTTCTTACGTACAAGGGCCTCACGAGCGAGGTCTTCTTCGCCCTTTTGTAGGGCGAGCTGGGCGCGCTGCTGCCAGGTGGTCGCCGCAGATTGGGCTTTGTCAGCCTGCTGCTGAACTCGCTTTTGGGACGCTATTGCCTTAGCCACTGCCTGCCGCATCTGCACGAGGTCTTCCTGCATGTCGATGATGGCCTGATCCAAGATTTTTTCAGGATCTTCAGCAGAGCTTACCGCTGCATTTAGGTTAGAGCGCACTACCCGGCTAACGCGATCAAACAGTCCCATGTCGTTTTTCCCTCAGTTCTTTGGCGAGTGTGTGGATGAAGTGTCTTCGCTTATCAAAAGATACCTTAGAAAATCAGGAAATTCCTGATTCTTTCATCTAAAGTTTTCTCTTTGCAATCTAGCAGGGAAAACCCCTGAGCTGCTTACCCTCAGCTGCATACAAAGGTTGCCCGACAGCAGGCATTCTTCTCGACGCCACACCCACCCAAAACTTCTGCGTCAAAGTCTTCGCGCAGAAATCTCCGGCAGCGCCTCTATTTTCGGTCTGAGAGCACCAAAAGCTACGCCCGCCCTGTGCGCAGCCACAGCACCAATCGCCTCTAGGTAGGTATTGACAGTGATGGCAGAAATTCCTAAGTCAGCGGGCGTCACGGCCATAGTAGTTGTGTTTTCAGCAACTGCTATCACTTGGGTTGCCCGCTGGGCCAAGCTCATGACCGCACTCCCACCAAATGCCGTCGCAGGCACAATTACCGCATCTACATCTCTAGCCGTCATCAGGTTTGGCGAAAACGCTGCAGCATCGGGCTGAGTCGCAGCAAAGTCTACAAACTGGGGTGCCCGGCTCAGGCCTGCCAGCACGCAGGAAAGAAAGGTGTAGCCAATCTCCTCAGCCGCCGAACGGGGAGAGATTTGAGGATCTAGTGGCAGGGGTGTGAGGGCGGGTGCGTGCGCGCAGGGGAGCTTGAAGGTGCGCACCACCAAGTGACTAATGACAGCTTCTGCCCCCGCCAGCGGATCGACGCCATGCCCTTGTCTGTAGGCATCTAGCACCGCTGACCCTTCGTCATCAGGAAAGCGAGCAACCACTGCGATCGCTCTCACCCCTGCCTCGGTTATCAGCCGTTCTACCGCCCGCAATAAGCTCCCCGGATTTTCCAGCGTCCCCCAAGACGCTCCAGACTTGGTCGTTTTGAGCGTTATGCCCAGTGGTGCATCTGTGGAGATATGCGATCGCACATCCAATCCCAAGGTGGCGCGGGCCGCATCTGCAGCCTGCAAATGTCGCCAGCGCAGCTCATCTTCTACCCCCTGATCGATCACAATTCCGATGGGGTTTTGATGCACAGGCATCAGCCCCCAGCGTCCCGCCGCAAATTGATCCAGGCCATAGCCTTCAACGTAGTAAGCATTGTCCATCGGCCAGTAGAGCTGTGCCCCATTCATCACGTTGGGATGGGTAATCAGCCTGTCAGTTACCGTAGCCAATGTCCGCGCCACTGGTAGTGCATCGCCCGCATAGCCGCCGACGGCAGCGCCAATGCCCGTCGGAATAATCAATACCGTGGTGTGCAAGCCAGCAGAAGCAGTGTGCGCGTTAGAAGCCAAAAGCGAGTCGAAGTGATTGAAAGATTGAGCTATAAGATCGATGTCACAACAGCTTCTACGTAAGCTGTTTGCGTGTCTTTGTCGACGTGGGTAATCGCCCAGCGGAGGGGAGCACCGTAGGCTGTGAGTTCGGTTTCGATGTGCGATCGCAGCTCACTAGAGCGCATGAGGGCAGGGCTAGGTAGGGCTGATTGCAGGGGGGTTTCTTTGGGCGATCGCAAAGATACCGGCAGCGTCACTAGCTGAGTTTGCATCACGGCCTTACCCCTGCTGACCAAACTGGCGGGCGTACACCTCGTCTTCTTTCTCGGTCTCTAGCTTGAGATCAGAGGTTGCATAGGCAACACAGAGCAGCGCATAGCCATCAGCCTGCAGCTCCGGGCTCACCCCCATGCCATCTTCCTGATTCACCGTCCCCTCCGTCACCAGTGCCGCACAGGTCGTGCAAACCCCCGCACTGCACGAAAAAGGTAACTCCAAACCCGTCGCCTGTATAGCATCCAAAATTGGCTGGTCGTCAGGTATGTCAACCGTATGAACCGTGCCCTGATGAAGTACTTCGGCCTTAAAAGTCTTTCCCATAGTTGCTTATCAAAATTGCATTCAAGCTGCCGAATCGCTCCAAAGCCGACGATTGCAAATATCACTCCACAACCGTCAGCCGTAAACCAGCAGCCTTTAAATGTTAATAGCCTAAAACAGTATCAAAGAACACTTCAACCAGCGCACGACCAAATAGCCAATACCTTTTCGCCTTCCTAATCACCCGTCTGAGAAGTCGCAGTCCCCGGGAAAGCACGCTCAAACTCCTCTAGCAAGTCATCCATTTCTTCTAGCGCCTGATTGATATCAATCCGCAGCGTGCCAATACCCGGCTGCTCCAAAAGCTTTAGCAAAGACTGGCGCTTCGAGCGAATTAGCTCAATTCGAGTTTGAAGGGCTGCAAATTCCATATCAAAGGGGTCTCCCAGATGAGTTACATTTCTTTATAGATTGATTACCTAACAGGATAAGCAAATATGGGGCTAATCGCATCAGCCCTCATATGCAAACTGTCTAGACAACTACTGACCCTACCGCTTTCTCGGAACGATCCTATGCGTAAGATTCCCCTTGGTACTGTCCTTCTCGTCGTTGGGGTGCTGCTCACCGCCGTTGGCTTCGTCGCCTACGCCCAGGAAAATGCCACTCTCAACCTGGTCGGCTTTTTCTACGGCGTGCCAATTTTACTAGGGGGGCTTGCGCTGCGGGCCGCAGAACTAGAGCCTGTCCCCTACACCAAACCAACCAGCGAAGCGGTCGTAGCCCTACGCGAACAAGCCACCCAAACCCAAACCCAAGTGCGCAAAGATGTCACCCGATATCGCTACGGACAGGAAGCACATCTAGATGAAACCCTAGAGCGGCTCGGCCTCAGCCCTAACGACACCCAGCGTCCAGTGCTCTCAGGCCTCCATGAAGAACAGCGTGATGGTGCCTACACCCTCGTCCTAGAATTCGATTCGCCCTACGTTTCCTTTGAAAAGTGGCTAGAAAAGCAGCCCAAAATAGAAACCTTTTTTGGCCCTGGAATCACTGCAGAAATTAGCCAGGAAGGTGAGCAAAAAGTCGCCGTCGCGATGAAAACTGTCATCGCGTAGAAACATCACTTCAGAATCAAAACAGTTGATTATCTTCAGCAATTCTCCCGCCGAATCAACTACTTCTCTAATCTGACGGCGTACCACTGAACGGCTTCACCCGGTGCCACGTCAAATTCGCAGTGGGTTTCCATCAAGTATTTGGCCTGCGCTTCGGCGGAGGTCATTTTTTGTAGCTCGCGGGGTAGCTCGCCTTCGTATTCGGTCAGCACTTCTTTGAGCTTCTCGATCAGTTCGGGCGGCGTCATAAAGGTCTCCACCGCGTCAGGCGTTAGGAATACATACATTTCCTCGCTGTACATCATGGAATCGGCCATAGCAGAACCTCCTGAACAAAATAGAAAGAGCGATCGCGAAAACTAACACACAGCAAAGGGTAGAAAAACCCACTGACAAAGCAGCCAACGGGTCGCAAAAAATCAAGCAACCAAATCAAACGATTGGTTCAGAATGATATCGATTTCTTGAGTAGTGAACCCCTTCAGATAGCTCGGTGCTAGAATTTTGATACATACACCGAAATCCCGACCGGGTTACCGGTCTTTATGTTGCACTAATTTTATTTTTTAAGGGAATTTCCTTTAGAGACGCGCTTCCGAGCGCTCTGCCAGAGAAACCTCCCACCTATCACGCTCCTCCGTTCAAATTCTCCTACAATCCCCATGGTTCAAACGCCCATCAAACCTGCTGAAAAGAAAGTTTCTAAACTCGAAGGCATCAAAGAGCGCAGTCAATTTCTGCGGGAACCCGTGGCGACTGAGCTAAGGCAAGACACCACCCACTTTACTGAAGCGGGCATTCAAATCCTAAAATTTCACGGCTCCTACCAGCAGGACAACCGCGACAACCGTGTGCGGGGCCAAGAAAAGGACTACTCCATGATGATCCGCCTCCGCAATCCCGGTGGCTACATCCCCCCCGAGCTATATCTCACCCTCGACGACATCTCAGATAAGTACGGCAATGGCACGCTACGGGCCACCACCCGTCAAGCCTTCCAGCTCCACGGCATCCTCAAAAAGAATCTCAAAGCTACCCTGGCTGACATCATCAAGAGCATGGGCTCCACCCTAGGTGCCTGTGGTGACTTGAGCCGCAACGTCATGGCACCGCCCGCCCCCTACAAGCACAAGCCAGAGTACGTATTGGCCCGCAAGTATGCCACCAACATCGCAGACCTGCTCACCCCCCAAACGCCTGCCTACTACGAAGTTTGGCTAGATGGCGAAAAAGTCGTCACCACAGAGGAAGACCCTGAGGTAGTTGCCGCTCGCAAAGGAGGCCGAGTCAGTACCGACTTTGAAACCTCCATCGAGCCGATCTACAACACCTACTACCTGCCTCGCAAATTCAAGTGCGCTGTCACCGTCCCTGGCGACAACTCTGTGGATGCCTACACGCAAGACATCACTTTCGTCGTCATCACCGACGACAATGGAGAGCTGCAGGGCTTCAATATTTTGGCGGGTGGGGGCATGGGCCGCACCCACAACAAGTCTGAAACCTTTGCCAGAGTAGCCGACCCCATCGGCTACGTCGATAAAGACGACGTGTATGACCTTGCCAAGGCCATCGTCTTCACCCAGAGAGACTATGGCGAACGGTTCAACCGTCGCCTGGCTCGCATGAAATATCTGGTGCACCGATGGGGATTGCCGAAGTTCATCGCCGAGGTTGAGAAGCGATTTGGCAAGTCTATAGAGCCTTACCGGACGCTACCCGAATGGAAGTTTGAAGACTACCTCGGCTGGCACGAGCAGGGAGACGGCAAGCTGTTTGTAGGGGTGCACGTGCGCAATGGCCGGGTACACAACCAGGGCAAACTGCGAAACAAAGCCGCACTGAGAGAAATCGTCGAGACCTTTAACGTGCCGATGCGCGTCACGCCCAACCAGAGCGTGGTGCTCTTCGATATCAACCCACAAGATAAAGCAGCCATCCAGGCAATTTTAGATCGCGATGGCATCACGCCCGATAGCAAAGTCGACTCACTAGAGCGCTACGCAATGGCCTGCCCTGCGCTGCCTACCTGCGGACTAGCAGTCACCGAATCGGAGCGAATTATTCCCAGCTTTTTGATGCGGATACGCAAGCTGCTTAACAAGCTAGGCCTCAAAAATGAGACCTTCGTAACCCGCATGACAGGTTGCCCGAACGGCTGCGCTCGCCCCTACATGGCAGAACTGGGCTTTGTGGGTCAAGCGCCGCAAAGCTATCAGCTGTGGCTGGGGGGATCTCCAAACCAAACCAGATTGGCACGTCCCTACCTGGACAAGCTCCATCAAGATGATTTGGAGAAAGTACTCGAACCGCTGTTTGCCTGCTTCAAGCAGAACCGACAGGCGGGAGAGAGCTTTGGTGATTTTTGCGATCGCTACACCTTTGAGGCCTTACGCACCTTCAGCGAAACCTACCAGCCTGTCAAAGCAACAGGCTCCGGTCGCCGCCGCAATCGAGTCGGCATGACCGACGAACTCTTCGCCAAGCTCAAAGCAAAAGCAGCCGCGCAGGGCGTTAGCCTAGCAGACGCCCTAGAGTCAGCCATCGGTGACAATCTCAATTAGGCACTGACTACTGTACTCATCTCAACTCATCTCAGATAACTCATAGCCGCCAGACAGTTTTTGTCTGGCGGTTATCTTTTTGCCATCTGTTTGCAATCTGTTGTTGCCTTGTGGCCACAGACTGCTAAGCACTATATGGATACGCGCCTAGCAAATCCATCGCTGGCTAGATTTAGTTTCATGAGATTAGCCGTAAGTTGTACACCTACGTAAGGGCTGATAAAACATGGGTGAAATTAAAGACAAAGTTGTTATCGTTACAGGCGCTAGCAGCGGTTTGGGGGAAGCAGCCGTTCGCCGACTGGCCAAGCATGGGGCAAAGGTAATGCTTGCGGCCAGACGAGAAGAGCGCCTGAAAGACATTATCGCGGACCTGAAAGAATCGGGCGCTCAGGCAAGCTATCAGGTGACAGATGTTAGCAATCGAAGTGAAGTAGAGGCCTTGGCAAAGGCTACTCAAGAAACCTTTGGCCGCATAGATGTGTTAGTAAACAACGCGGGCCTTATGCCCCTATCGCCACTATCTGCCCTAAAGGTAGATGAGTGGGACACCATGGTGGATGTAAATATCAAAGGCTTGCTGTACGGCGTGGCAGCCGTGATGCCAATTATGCAGGCGCAGGGCTCTGGACACATTGTGAATATTTCCTCGGTGGCAGGGCACAAAGTGTTTCCTTCTGGAGTTGTTTATTGCGCCACGAAGTTTGCCGTGAAGGCGATTTCGGAAGGGATTCGCTTAGAATCTGACGGAGTAATTCGCTCAACGAATATTTCACCAGGGGCTGTGAAAACTGAGCTGACCAGCACCATCTCTCACGAGGAAAGCGCAAAGAGTGCGGAGGAACTGTACGATGTGGCGATTAGCGCAGATGCGATCGCTCGTGCAATCACCTACGCCATAGAACAGCCAGGCGACGTCGATATCAACGAAATGATCATCCGGCCCACCCAACAAACAATGTAGAGTCTTCCCGGCATAATCGCACCAACACCCCTCAAAAGGCTATCTGGCAGTCTGATATATGATCGTTGGGAGAGGCTTCTTTAAAGCCTTTTCCAATTTTTTATACCGAAACGCTATCTGTGAAGTTTAAAAGTACGCCAAACCGCTGCATTCAACACGACGGAGAAGAGCTTTGGATCAGCCGAAGCGTAACCGTATTGCCTGTTCTCTTTTTTGAACACCAAGGCAAAAAATACGTGCCGCTAGGAGAAAGGGGCGCAGATCTGCCAGACGCCGTCGGTATGTGGGGACTCCCCGGCGGCTACTTAGACTTTGATGAAACAGCGACCCAGGCCGTCTACCGCGAGGTCTGGGAAGAACTCGGCCTAGACATTCCCCAACTGCTAAACGACTTTCGCTTTGAAGGGAACTTGGAGCAGCCCTACGAAGTGTATAGCCAGCCGCTAAGGCGTCAAAATGTCACCCTCAAATACGCACTCATGTTCCACCTGGGAGAAGCCGATCTACCCAAGCTAGATCCTCAAGTCTCACAGGGAGAAGTCGTAGAAGCAAAATGGTTCGAAGTCGATAGAGCCCTAGACATGAAGCTCGCCTTCAATCACCACGAAGTCATGGCAGATTGCCTGGAAAGATATTTTGGCTAGTTCTTCCCAGGGTCTCCGTAGCCATCTTTTGTTTTGACTTCCGGGCCTTATTCTTCTTCAGTCGCAGCTTCATTAACCATTGCCACCGCCTCTGGATCTGCAGGCGCAGCCGTACTGGCACCTGCACCCGCAGTATCGGCCACCGTTTCTACCACTTCAGCCTCAGCCGCTTCTGAGACCTCGGTAGCTTCTTCGGGCACGGCCGCTTCCGGCGTTCCCTCTGCAGCAGCTTCTGGCACCTCGGGCTCTGCAGCCGATTCTGTAGCCTCTGGTTCTGCGGGTTCCGGTTCTACAGTTTCTGGTTCGTCAGACACTGGCGCTTCGGCTTCAGTCGCTTCAGGTTCAGCAGCTTCAGGCTCTGCCGCTGGTTCTTCTGCCACAGGTTCTTCTGATACGGGTTCTTCTGCCACGGGTTCTTCTACCTTAGCGTCAGGCGTTGGTTCAGGCGCTGACTTAGCAGGCTCAGCTTTCTTCTTAGGTTCTACCACCACGGTCTGAGCAGACTTGCTGGTCTTTTTCGAGGCCTTCCCAGTAGAAGCCGCCTCTGGAATATCAAATTCAGCAATCCAGTCTTTCTTCAGGCTAAGGGTGCGGATCGTTCCGGCATCTAGGTCCTGTTTGTTATTCGCTTTTGAAAGTGTCGCGATTTTTTCGCCAAGGGCCGTGCCGACTCTCTCTACAGCTGCTTCAGAGTCAAAAGGTGCGATCGCAATCTGCCGAACCAAAATACCGAGCTCTTTGTTGCCGCTGCGGGTGCTGGTATTGATATCGCTAGTCGAAAGCACCTGTTTGATGCGCTTAGTCAGAAGCTTCTCAGTCTTGCGATGGGATAGGGTTGCAGCACCAGCCATGACGAAGTTGAAAGATGAACTACAAAGTAAACGTACAGTAGCTCACTTCCGTTTGCCTGCTATCTCCAATACATTAGCCCCTTACATAGCCTGCGAAACCCAATCGCTCAGAACGCAAAAAACCTGAGTAATGCATCGCACAGCTAAGCGCATCACACTACGGTAGTGTTTACAGCAGGTAGCATCTGTCCATCTCAATCCGCAAACCATTCGTAAACTCAACCAAGCAGTCATTCTGCGCGATGCACCTCGGCACACATGCTACAGATTTCCCAGCTCGATATCCCACCGGGGCAATCTGTACGGCTGCGCTCAGTCACCTGGCAACAGTACAAAAAGATACTAGAAAATTTAGGCCATCGGCGCGCCGTAAGACTTGCCTACAACAACGGAAAACTTGAAATCATGCGCCCCCATGCCAAGCAAGAAGACGACAAAGAGATCGTCAGCGACCTTATCAAGGCCCTGCTAGAAGAACTCAATATTGAATTTCGCTCACTCGGCGCAACCACATTCGAACGTCAAACCGAGCTAAAAGCCATCGAACCCGACCAGTGCTTTTATATTCAAAACGAAAAAGCGATCCGAGGAAAGCGCCGTATCGACCTCAACCAAGATCCGCCACCCGATTTGGTTTTAGAGATGGATGCAGAAGCCCGCACCCACTTAGAAATTTACGAAACCCTCGGCATTCCAGAACTATGGCAACTTAGCCGTTCCGGCCTGTCAATGCATCAGCTGCAAGCAGGAAAATACCTCACCGTAGAAGAAAGCGCCCTCTTTACCGACTTACCCATAAAAGACCTCATTCCCTACTGTTTAGAACAAAGCCGAAAGCTAGGCCGGAACATCGTAATGAGAGACTTTCGGCTATGGGTAAGAAGCAACCTTAGATAATAATCACTTCAGAGCATCGACCGACTGATATCTACGTTGCCGTATGGCTACTTTGTGCAAATCGTCATTGCGTGTCACTTCGACACCATCATGCGCTAGCCGAACGCTGAGAAATATACTCACGCAAAGCCTGGTTGATGCCTTTTTGATAGCCGTCATCCTCTGAGTGATTCATCTTAAACCATTCAATCAAGTCAGCATCTAAGCGAAGCGTTATTTGCGTTTGGACAGGCCGATATAGAACACCACGCTTTGCATTTTGCCAATCTTTGACTTCAGGAATATCGTCTGTTGCAATTTGCTCGTCCCGCAAAGCCGATAAAGCCCCCACTTCTGCCTGCACTTCATGAGGCACAGGGCTAAAACGTTCCTTCTTCATAGGCTCTCCTTTCATGCGCAGTTGCTTTGCGAGCACTAATAATTCATCCGACCTCTTCATTATTAACTAAGGGATCAGAATTAGGCCAAGTATGTACCACCAAACCGTTGCCCTCAAAAATTATGTAGCAACAAAATAGCAAAAAGCTCCCCAGCAATACTGAGGAGCTTTCAATCATTCACCTAGATTAGCGAACTAAACGCTTAGCCGAATCGACTAG
>JBCBFY010000024.1:0-53195 GCA_038527325.1 Cyanobacteria bacterium J06614_10 | reverse complement strand
TGCTGGCGCTGGCCCCGAACGCGGTGGTAGTGGGTGCTAAGGTTGCGATCGCTTTCCTCGAAGATCTAGTCCACCAGCCTTTTGAGCGCAAAATTGTAAAGAGCGGCGAAACGCTAGACCTGGGCAATGGACACCTGCTCGAATTTATCAATGCGCCGAACCTGCACTGGCCAGACACCATTTTTACCTTTGACCATAAGACTGGCATCCTTTACACCTGCGATGCCTTTGGTGCCCACTACTGCACCGAAGACACCTTCGACGAAGACCTAGAGGCCCTCTCCCCCGACTTCCGCTTTTACTATGAGTGCCTGATGGGGCCGAATGCTCGCTCGGTGATTTCGGCGATGAAGCGGATGGACAAGCTCGACGGTGACGTGACGACGATTGCTACTGGGCATGGGCCACTCCTGCGACACAACCTAGCGGAGCTGACTGGGCGCTACCGAGCGTGGAGTCAGCAGAAGAGCAATGCCGAAACGCTCGTGGCGGTGTTCTATGTGTCGGACTATGGGTATAGCGATCGCCTCTCGCAGGCCATTGCCCGTGGCATTAGCAAAACCGGCGTTGGTGTGGAGATGATTGACCTGCGCTCAGCTGATGCGCAAGAGGTCAATGAGGTGGTGAGTCGTGCTACGGGCGTCGTGATTGGCATGCCGCCTTCAAGCGGTCAGGGGTCTGAAGAGACCCGCGCTGCCCTAGGAACGATTTTGGCTGGGGTAAATAGCAAGAGAACCTTTGGTCTGTTTGAATCCTACGGGGGTGACGATGAGCCGATTGATACGCTGCAGACCAATTTGCAAGACTTGGATCTCAAGGTCGCCTTCTCTCCTATTCGGATAAAAGACACGCCGAGCGAAGCGACTTACCAGCTCTGTGAAGAGACCGGTACGGACCTTGGCCAAGAGCTGGCTCAATCTAAGAAAATCAAAAAAATCAAAGCCTTAGACGCAGATCTGCAGAAAGCGCTGGGCCGCATCAGCAGTGGTTTGTACATTATCACAGCTGCCAAGGCTGACGTGCAGTCGGCCATGCTGGCTTCTTGGGTGACGCAGGCTAGCTTTGAGCCTTTGGGCTTTACGGTTGCAGTGGCTAAGGACCGGGCGATTGAGTCGCTGATGCAGGTGGGGGATACCTTCGTGCTAAATATTTTGGAAGAGGGCAATCATTTGCCGCTGATGAAGCATTTCCTCAAGCGCTTTCCACCCGGTGCAGACCGATTTGCCGGTGTGCGCACCCGTCCGGCAAATAATCGCTCGCCGATTTTGGCGGATGCTTTGGCTTACTTGGAGTGTGAGGTGGCTAGCCGGATGGAGCTAAACGACCACTGGCTGGTGTACTGCACAGTCGATGATGGTAGGGTTTCTAAAGAAGAAGCGCTGACGGCTGTTCACCATCGCCGGGTGGGCAACTACTACTAACGGGTTGCTGATCGCTCTGTGCTTAGGGAGAGGGTGGCAGCACTGTCGAGGGTGGGGACATTATTAATTTGCGCTTCCCCTATCTATGCCTACACTTTTCTTAGAATAGAGACTTCGAAGGGCTGGAGGTTTTCGGCAATGTCGATAACTTTGTTGGGTTCATAAATCGTGGACAGCAAGACTTCCCAGCTTGCTCTTTCGATGGGGACATCTAAGGTGAAGGGTTGTTCGTAGGAGAAGTTGATGGCAACTAGAACAGTTTCCTGCTCTGTTTCTCCTTGGAACTCTCGGAGATAGGCCATGTGCTCATGGGGGTAGTGGATGAGCGATCGCCATGAGCCCCTGCGTAGGGCGAGGCTCTGTTTGCGGATTTGAATCAGCTGCCGGTAAAAGTTCAAGATAGAATCGGGATCTTTGAGGGCAGCGGCGACGTTTAGGTCGGTGTAGTTTTTGTGGACGGGGAGCCAAGGATCGATGTCTTTGCCGAAGCTAAAGCCCGCTTGGGCGGAGGCATTCCACTGCATCGGTGTGCGGGCACCGTCGCGGGGTGGCGGGGTTTCTCCTGTGTCGCTGGTGGTGACGGCATCATCTTTGAGCTGGTCTTCGGGGATGTCGGTATTGTCTTGCATGCCCAGCTCTTGCCCGTAGTACAAAATAGGCGTGCCCCGGACGGTCAGCAGGAGGGTGGCGGCGGCCTTGGCGATCGCATTCGAATCGACGCATAGGCTGCACTCTATCCAGCGGGAGAGATGACGTGGAATGTCGTGATTATCTAAAAAGTAGGTCGGCCAGGCGCTAGGTGGGGTGAGCTTTTCAGTTTTGGCAATTTGCCTTTGGAGATAGCCAGGATGCCAAGGACTAAAGGGAAATTCGAAGGTGATGGGTAGGTGCAGTTCGTCGTTGTCTTTGCCATAGAAGACAACAGATTCGTAGAGGGTGCTGTCGATAAAGGTTTCGCCAATGAGGGCGCGATCGCCATACTCATCTAAGATGGCTCGAATGTCTCGAATGATTTGGTGATTTTTGGGTAGATTTTTGTCGTATAGGTGGTGATAGTTGTTGTAATCATTTTTATCGGAAGCGCCATACTTCATCGGATTGTCTCGGAAGTAGGGATCTTTGATGTACACGCTGGAAGCATCAAGACGAAAGCCATCGACTCCGCGCTCTAGCCAAAAGCGAACAATGTCGTAGATGGCTGCTTTGACATCGGGATTGTGCCAGTTGATATCTGGCTGGCTTTTGTTAAAGGTGTGAAAGTAGAACTGTTTTCGTGCGGGCGAGTAGGTCCAGCCAGGCCCGCCGAAGTATGACTGCCAGTCGTTGGGATAGTCGCGTGAGCCCTGGGCGTCTTGCCATAGGTACCAGTCGGCTTTGGGGTTGTCTTGGCTGCTGCTCGATTCTACAAACCAGGGATGCTGGTTGGAGGTGTGATTTACGACGAGGTCGAGGATAATTTTGATGTTGCGCTGGTGGGCTTTTTCGACCAGCTCGTCGAAGTCTTCTAAGTTGCCAAAGGTGCTGCAGATGTCTTTGTAGTCGGCGATGTCGTAGCCATTGTCGACCATGGGCGATTTGTTGATAGGCGATAGCCAGATGGCGTCTATTCCTAGCGTGCTACTGTCTGATGAAAGCTCTTCTACAGTCTCTTCTGAACGATGAGCTTGATGGTGGGCTTGGCCATCGTTGAGATAGTCGAGCCGTTCAATGATGCCGCGCAAATCTCCTACGCCATCACCATTCGCATCTGCGAAGGTCAGGGCGTAAATCTGGTAGATGACGCCTTCTTCCCACCAGCGAAAAGCCTTGCGCTGCGATGTTTTTGACTGCGTCATAGCCCAATCCTCACGAATCGTCTCAGTAAATAGTCTCAGTAGCAAAAATTATCACGTAACGATCTTCCATTTCTTAAGTTCAGATGACAAACTCGTGAAAAACGATCTGACCAACGATGCTGACTACGGTGAGTCATCTACAATAGGTAAATATACTCTTTGACGGTTTTAATAAGACATGAATGCCCCCACCTCTGCTGCTCAGTCTTCTACCGATACATCTCCTGCCGATGCGGTTTCTGCCGATGCAACTGCCGAGCCATCCCAAGCGCGGGACGTGCAGGTGCTCCCTATAGCAGCGGATACGGTGGTGCTGCGATCGCGCTCTTGGAAGCGTCTGCGATTTGAAATTGAATATGCCTTGGAGAAAGGTACAACCGCGAACAGCTATTTGATCCGAGGTAACCAAATTGCCCTGATCGATCCGCCGGGGGAATCTTTTACAACATTTTTTTTAGAGGCGTTAAAAAAAGAGATTGACCCTCACGCCATTGACTACATTATTTTGGGACATACCAACCCCAACCGGGCTAAAGCGCTAAAGGCATTGCTGGAGCTGACACCGCAGGCGACGATTGTCTGTTCTTTACCCGCTGCGATCGCCCTCAAATCTGCCGAAATTGACCATGCCATTCAGCCGGTAAAAGGCGGCTCTGCCCAAGACTTGGATCTAGGCCAAGGCCACCATCTGTCGTTTATTCTCACGCCTACCCCCCGCTGGCCCGGCGGCATGTGCACCTATGACAGCTACAGCGAAGTCCTATTTAGCGACAAGTTTTTTGGTGCTCACGTTTGTGGCGAAGAGGTCTACGACCTTGCCTGCGAGTCTCTTCTGGAAGACCAGCAGTATTATTTTGACTGTTTGATGGCGCCCAATGCGCGGCAGGTCGAGACCGTGCTCGAAAGGCTCAAAAACTATGCGCCTCGCCTCTACGCAGTAGGGCACGGTCCCCTGGTTCGCTATGGCGTCACCGAGCTAAATCAGCGCTATCACGACTGGGCCGCGAAGCAAAAAAATCGGTCTGAGTCGGTGGCGCTGATCTACGCTTCGGCCTATGGCAATACGGCGACGATGGCACAGGCGATCGCACGGGGCATCACAAAGGCAGGGGTTTCTGTCCGCTCTATCAACGCAGAGCAGGCTACGACGGAAGAAATTAAAGATGCTGCGGAGAATTCAGCCGGGTTTATCATGGGCTCGCCTACGCTGGGTGGCCACGCGCCCACGCAGATTCAGACGGCGCTGGGCATTGTGCTATCGGCAGCGAGTAAAACCAAGCTGGCGGGTGTCTTTGGTTCTTTTGGCTGGAGCGGTGAAGCGATTGACCTGCTCGAAAGTAAGTTCAAAGATGCGGGCTATAGCTTTGGATTTGAGCCAATTCGGGTGAAGTTTACACCGGATGATGGAACTTTGCAGATGTGCGAGCAGGCGGGGACGGACTTTGCTCAGCAGCTAAAGAAAGCGGCGAAAAAGAAGAAGGCAGCGCCCAAGATTGCCGCCTCTACAGTGGAGAAGGCCATTGGTCGTCTGGTTGGCTCTATGTGCGTCGTTACTGCCAAGAAGGGGACTGTCAGTAGTGCGATGTTGGCTTCATGGGTGGCGCAGGCCACCTTTACTCCCCCTGGATTTACGGTTGCTGTGGCCAAAGACCGGGCCGTAGAAACGCTGATGCACACCGGGGAAAACTTTGTGCTCAATATTTTGGCTGAGGGCAAGCACCTGGGGCCGATGAAGCACTTTCTCAAGCCGTTTGGACCTGGTGAAGATCGGTTTGCGGGGATAGAAACGGAAGAAACTGAGGACGGGCAGCTGATTTTGACAGCAGCGATCGCCTACCTGGAGTGCGAAGTGGCCGGACGCATGGACTGCGGCGACCACTGGGTAATCTACGCGACGGTCAGCGGCGGCGAAGTGATGGACAGCAACGCCAAGACAGCAGTGCACCATCGGAAAACCGGTACCCACTACTGATGATTGACAGTAGGCAGCTCGACTAGCAGCGGTGAGACCCCACGTTGCTTTGCGCTGATAAGGAATGCCTACCAAAACAGGGAATGCTCACCAAGATAAAATGAGACTGTATCCTTACTTTGTATAAGTAGGCGGCAGCAAGGAAAAGGCTAATGACGTTACAAGATATGCAAAGTCAGGCATTGCAGCTGTCTATTGATGAGCGTTGGTGCTTGGTGCAGTCATTGTTGGCTTCGATTCAACCAGAAACGCCAGCATTTAGACTGCCGCTTGCTGAGACAGGTTGTTTGACCGATCTCGATCCCTGGACTCAAAGCCTAGTAGGGGTAATTAAGCTAGAAACCCGACATCCATTAGCTGAGGAGGCAAGATGACGGCTGCTTACTTACCGACAAAACCGCTAGATTTTCAGGCCTATCTGGCATACGACGACGGCTCTGAGAAGCGCTACGAGCTACTGGATAATGGAGAGCTGATTGAATTGTCAAACGAGAATGACATCAATATCAATCTGGCAATGGATCTCTATGAGTATCTTAAGCAGTTTGTCAGTCGCCGGTTGATCAGAATGAACGCGACTGCGATAGAAGTGACGCCGATATCGGTGCGCTTGCCCAATGGGAGAACGCGTCAGGTGCGTCGAAGGGCGCGCATTCCCGATTTGATGGTGCTGACAAAGTCAGGGTTTGAGCAGATTCGCGGCGACTATAGCGGCATCTCTCTCACCCAAGACAATCCTCAGCTGGTGGTGGAAGTTTTCAGTGAGTCTAATTCGGATGAAGACTACACAGACAAGAGAGCGCAGTACGAGGCAAGGGGAATTCCTGAGTATTGGATTTTAGACCGGCATCAGCGGATTGTGACGGTACTGCAGCTAAGGGAGGGTGGCTATCAGGAGGTGACTTATGAGGGCGATCGCACCATTAAATCGGCTGCTTTCCCCGACTTTTCGGTGACGGCTGACCAGTTACTGACCGAAGACGAGGTGCTGTAGAGGTGCGAGGTCGAGAGCTTGCTGTACCTGGCTCTGGGGGCCGTTTTGCCATCGGTGAAAGGCATGGGAAGATAGAGAGATCGCCTGTTATTGCAACCTATGCCTGCCGCCCTGTCTGGAACTGAACCTTCCAAATATCCTTCTAAGCAAGATCTGAAGATGGATCAGATAGCCGAGTCTGGAGCTGTGGCAGCTTCTGAGACGAATGAGACGACGAAGATTTTGGATTTTTTGGGCCGGTGCCAGCGACAGGCCATCCAAGAAGATCAAGCCAAGATTGCCAGCATTACCTTTCCGATTGAGTCGATGGCGCCTTGGGTGGTGCTGTCAGCGCTGGGTGAGCTGAACCAGCGGCATTTTTATTACGATTCGCCTCAACAGTGGGCGCTGATTGGGATAGATACTGTGGTAGGGTGCAGCGCTGCAGGACCTACGCGGTTCGATGAAGCGCAGGCGTTTACGGTCGCCTGGCGAAATCAGTTTATTTACGCCCAGACAACTTCTAAGGCCGATTTGGCTGGGCGGTTTTTCTGTAGTGCGACTTTCTTTGATGCGCCTCAGACGTCTGTCTCAGCTGTTGATTCGACTGCTAGTTCGACCGCTGAAACCTTTGCGCCTGATTGCTTTGAGCCGGTTTATATTTTTGTCCCTCGGGTGCAGGTGATAACTCTAGAAGCCGGATCTTCGATCACGTTCAATACGCTGGTGAATGCGAAGACGGAAGTTGCACAGGTTGCTCAGCGGATTCAAGCTGAGCGGCGGCGACTGGCCGTTGCAACGCTGCTAGGAACGGCGCAGGCAGCTTCTCGCAAGGTGCTGGAGAAAGATGTGACGAGCTTTGAAAGCGCAGTGACGGGGGCGCTTTCAAAGCTCGCGACGGGTACGGTGCGTAAGGTGGTGATGGCCGATGTGATGGATGTGGCTGCGCCGCAGGCGGTGGACGTGGTGCGATCGCTCCAAACGCTACGGCACAATCATCCCGATTGCACCGTATTTTCGGTGGGCAATGGCAAAGGACAATCTTTTATTGGGGCGAGTCCGGAACGGTTGCTGAGCCTGAATGAAGGGCGGCTGATGACCGATGGACTGGCGGGTTCTGCACCCAGAGGAGAGACCCCCGAACAGGATCAGGCAATAGGCCAAGCGCTGCTAAATAGTGAAAAGGAGCGCTACGAGCACCAGATAGTGGTGGAATTTATTGTGCAGCAGCTGCGATCGCTCGGCCTATCACCGCAGTATGCCGAGTCTCCTCACCTGCTGCGGCTGCTCCACATCCAGCACCTGCACACGCCCATCATCGCTACCTTAGATCCGACGCAGGTGTCACCGCTAGAGGTGCTGGCCAAGCTGCACCCGACCCCAGCAGTCGCAGGCTTGCCCCTAGCAGAAGCCTGCGCCCTCATTCGCCACCACGAATCTTTTGATCGGGGCCTGTACGCCGCGCCGCTCGGCTGGATAGATACGGCAGGCAATAGCGAATTTATCGTGGGAATTCGCTCGGCGCTGATCGATGGGCACCGGGCCAGGCTGTACGCGGGCGCGGGAATTGTCACCGGGTCGAAGCCGAAGCAGGAGCTGGCAGAAATCAAGCTAAAATTGCAAACTCTGTTGAATGCGCTGGTGTGATGCTCGTTTGGGTTGGGGCGGCTGATGCCCATTGATTTTCGCAATACCAATTCGCTCTGGGCTTCGGTAGCGGCTGAGACCCTGGCGCGCTTGGGGCTGCAAACGGCCATTCTCTGCCCAGGGTCGCGCTCAACGCCGCTGACGTTTGCGTTTGCAGCTCACCAAAAGATCGAAACGCTGCCCATTCTCGATGAGCGCTCGGCGGCGTTTTTTGCGCTGGGGTGTGCGAAGCGTCAGCACTTGCCGGTGGCGTTGGTCTGTACGTCGGGGACGGCGGGAGCAAATTTTTATCCGGCGGTGATTGAGGCCTACGAAAGTGGTATTCCGCTGCTGCTATTGACTGCTGATCGTCCGCCGGAGCTCAGGCACTGCGGCGCCGGGCAAACCATCGACCAGCAGAAGCTGTACGGCAGCTTTGTGAAAGATTACCGCGAGCTAGCAGTTCCTGAAGCCGAGGTGGACCTGCTGGCCTACTTGCGTCAGGCGCTGGTCAGCGGTTGGCGACAGGCGGTGTCGGGAGTGCCCGGACCGGTGCATTTCAACTGTCCGTTTCGGGATCCGCTGCCGCCGCTGCCAGACGGAAAAACGCGATCGCTCTCTACCGATTTCGACGCGAACACTTTTTTTTCCCATGTGGTTCCCCCTGCGATCGCAACGCCCCATTTACCGCTACCCCTACGCACCTGGCAGCAGGCAAAAAAAGGTCTCATCATCGCCGGTCCGGCTACTCCCCTGAATCCCGAAGCATACTGCCGAGCAGTCGGCATCCTCTCTCGGCAACTCGGCTGGCCAGTACTGGCCGAAGGCCTGTCGCCGCTGAGAAATTATCAGGCGCTGAATCCTACCTTGGTTTCCAGCTACGACACTATTTTGAGACGGTCTGAGCGGGCCGCATCACTGGTGCCAGACCAGGTAATTCAGCTGGGGCCTTTGCCTATCAGCAAGGTTTTGCGGCAGTGGCTAAAGGTGCATCAGCCTCGCCGCTGGATAGTGGGCTCACAGCGCAATCTGGACCCGCTGCACGGTCCGGTTCAGATGCTAACAACAGAATTGTCTTTTGTTGCGCAGCAGCTATCAGCTTCTGAACTGTCGAATGCTGGCTCTGACAAGGATGGCTACGTGGAACGCTGGCTGACGTATGAAAAAGCAGAACAACAGCGGTTGAGTGCTGAACTCTCTAAAGAGAAAGAACTGGTAGAGAGTAAGGTGGTGTGGCTGCTGTCTCAATACTTGCCAGAAGAGACGCCTTTGTTTATTGCCAATAGTATGCCGGTGCGGGATGTGGAGTACTTTTGGCCGCCAGGCAATCGCCGGGTGCGGCCTGTGTTTAGCCGAGGCGCAAATGGGATAGATGGGACGCTATCGACGGCGATGGGAATGGCCCATCGCAATGTGCCCGCAGTGCTGCTGACGGGGGATTTGGCCTTTTTGCACGATACAAACGGATTGTTGAATGCGGCGCAGCTAGTGGGTCATCTTACCGTTGTTGTGATCAACAATGGTGGGGGTGGCATTTTTGAAATGTTGCCCGTTGCCCAGTTCGATGAAGCATCGGGAGAAACGCCAGAGAATATCTTCGAGAAGTATTTTTTAACGCCTCAAAAGATTGTTCTCTCTTCGCTTTGTGAAGCTTACGGGGTTGACTTTTGCCAGGTGACGACTGTGGAAGCACTGGTAGAAAAGATTGCTACCCTGCCGACTTCGGGGGTGCGTGTGGTAGAAGTGATTTGCAATCGGCAACAGAGTGTAGAACAGAGAAAGCGGCTGCTGAATGCCGAATAGCTTGTGAACTGTTTTCAGCATGAAAATCATACGCTCTATTATTTGACGGCTGGCGATCCGCGCAATCCTTCGCTAGTGCTTTTGCATGGCTTTCTGGGCAGTCATCAAGACTTTTTGCCGCTGCTGCCTAGCCTGACGCAGCAGTTTTACTGCATTCTGCCCGATTTGCCAGGCCATGGCCAAACGCTTACAGCGCCCGGTCACTACACCTTTTCTGACGTGGCTGAGCTGTTGCTGGCGTTGCTAACCGCTTGCAAGATTCGCCGCACTCACCTGCTGGGATACTCTATGGGTGGGCGGCTAGCACTGTATGTGCTCTGTGAGTTTCCCGAGCGAATCCGGCGAGTGGTGCTGGAGTCGGCCTCGCCAGGGCTGAAGACGGATAGAGAAAGGCAGCAAAGGCGGTTGCGGGATGGTGCGATCGCTCGCAAACTAGAACAGATTCAAACCGCAGCTGAGCTAACGACCTTTCTCACCGGTTGGTATGCCAATCCTTTATTCGCTAGCCTGCACGAGTATCCGCAACTCTATGCTTCGATGCTGAAAAGACGCCAAAACAACAGCCCGAAAATGTTGGCATATGCCTTGCGAGGGCTAAGCACCGGGCGACAGCCTTCACTGTGGGAGGTGCTTTCAAAAGTAGACAATCCTCTGTTGCTGATAGCTGGTGCGCGAGACGATAAGTTTGTGCAGATCAATCGCGAAATGGCGAAAGTGATGGCGGGGAAGGAGAACCTAGGGCTGAGCGTTGTGGAAGGGTGCGGGCACAATGTGCACTTGGAGTCGCCAGCTGTGTATGTCAGTGAAGTAACGCGCTTTCTGGGGCGCAGGCTTTAGCTAGGACAGTGCTTATCGTGAAGACAGCATCTGCCATGGACGATATCTATGAGCGGTTGGGCGCTGTGACAGCCGGGCTATGGCAATCTTGATGGCCGGATTGCTGACCGGATTACTTTCAGCTATATCCGTCGTGTCGCTTTTAGCGAGGCCCAAATCTACCCGGTCCAAATGTGCGCCGGTTAGGTTTGCATCGCGGATATTCGCGTTGTAGAAGTTGGCGTCGCCTAGGTAGGCTTCTCTAAGGTCTGCGCCGCTGAGGTTTGCGCCGCTGAAGTCTGCGCCGATGAGGCAGGCCCGCCGCAGGTTAGCGCCGCTGAGGTCTACGCCGCTGAAGTTGCCTTCAAAGAAGTAGCCATGGCTTAGGTCCTGCCCGGCGAGACTGATGCTTTCATCTGTTCGGGCGCTACGCCAACGGTTCCATTTCTCGATATCTTCCTTAATCAGGGTGAGGCAGTCCATGCAAATGATCGGGTAGATGTACTCACAAACATAGCGCCTTGCTTCGATTCGATTGAATAGTTTTGCTTAATCTTTTCTGTTGTAAATCGTCTATTAGCTTATCTAACAAGCCGTCTAGAATGCTTGCCTGACCGCAATTTCACTGGCCGTAAAACAAAAAAGAGGGTATACATTTATACCCTCTTCTGACTGCTGGAAGTTGTTGCTCTGTGGCTTCTCGTTCTTTCTGTTTTCATCTGACAGTAGAGATCACTGCCAAATTTTGATCTGCTGATCTTTCCCGCCGCTCACCAACGTTCGCACCGTTGGGTCGAAGGCGACAGTGAGTATCCAGTCGTCGCTGGTGTCTAGAGTCTGGGAGAGGGTTTGGTTTGCTAGGTCCCAGGTTTTGAGCGTGTTGTCTATGCTGGCGCTGGCGAGGGTGTTGCCGTCTGGGCTGGTGGCTAGGCTAACGACTCGGTCGCTGTGGCCGGTGAAGGTGGTGATGAGCTGTCCGGTGGCGAGGTCCCATAGCTTGATGGTGCTATCCCAGCTGCCGCTGATGAGTGTCTCGCCATCGGGGGTGAGGACAACTGCGCGGACAGCGTCTGTGTGGCCAGTGAATTCTTGTAGTAGGTCGCCGGTGGCGAGATCCCACTGGCGAAGTTTGCGATCGCTGCTGCCACTGACAAAAGAAGCCCCATCAGGTGCGATCGCGACTGACCATACGGGCGCTTCTACCCGTAGCTGATACAGCGGTCGGCCACTTTCTAAATCCCACGCGGTAATGTTGCCGCCGTAGTCGCCGCTGATTAGGGTTTGCCCATCTGGGCTGATGGCTACTGTCCATACCGTGTGACCTTGCTCAGTCGGTAGGCTGTAGAGCAGGTCTCCCGTTTGCGGTTGCCAAACTTTGATGCCATCGCTGCTGCCGCTTACCAGTCGCCGCCCAGAGGGTGACAGGGCGAGGCTTCTGATGGCGTCGGTATGGTCTGTCAGTTCGTGCAACAGTTCGCCAGTAGCGCCGTCTCGGAGTTTTATCTGGCCATCTTGGTTGCCGAAGATGGCAAGCATGCTACCGTCGTCGCGCACGAACGTGCTGACTGTCCAAATCGGGCTGGTGTCGCTAAGTGCGCTGACGAAGTCGAAGGGGGCGATGGGCGGCTGGGCCTGCTGCTGCCGGTCTGGCGAAACGGTTGGCGCTGAGGTGATGTTGGGCGGGCTGTCGGGTTGTGTGGAGAGGGATGGGTTGGATAAGGGTGCTTTGGGGATGACATTTGAGAGCGCGAACAGGGTGCCTGATATAGCGATCGCAGCTGCTAATACCGTTCTTGGTTTGAAGAGTCTGCGCTGGGAAGTTTGTTGCTCTTGACCTGCGACCTTGGCTGCAGACTGTAGTTGATTGGCCTTCGACTGTTGGGACTGTTTGACGTCTGATTCAGAGAGTTGTTGGGGGCGCTCTTTGAGGGCGACGGCGATACCGCCAGTGCTGGCGGTGTCAGCGGGGGCTGTTTTTTCTACTGTTTTAGCTTGTGTTTTAGTTTGGATTTTAGCGTTGGCAAGTGAAGCACGAGAGGAAGAGGATTTGTGCGAATCGTCGCCGAGGACGGCCTCTGTCAGGATGGCATCAGTAAAGTCGGCACCTTTGGTGTAAGCGTTGCTTAGATTTGTGCCTGTGAGGTTTGCATGTCTGAAGTTTGCGCCGATGAGGCAGGCCCGCTCTAAGTTTGCGCCGCTGAGGTCTACATGGCTAAAGTCGCCTTCGAAGTAGTAGCCGCCGCTGAGATTTTCTCCAGCTAGGCTGCAGGGTGCATGGCCGTTTTTTGCCCGCCACCGGTTCCAGCTGTCGATGTCGCTTTTTAGTATAGAAAGAGGAGAATTTGCCATAGCGCACTCGCAGGCGGCACCTGCAAGCGCTACCTGTTAAAAATAAGAAAATTTGTACTGCTCAGTTGAGAGTACGCTATCGCGTTCAGTAGGTTTACGCATTGAATTGGGCAAAGACTTCAGAGAGACTTTTTTTAATGAGAATCTTGGTAAAGAGACTGTAGTTTGCAGGGGTGTCTTACTGAAGTTTTGCCTGCGGTGCAGGATGAATTTATCCTGCAATTGAGCGTCGCCAGTTGAAGAATTTTTTCAGCGTATTTTGCAAGAAGGTGTTCTTTGCGTACTTTTGCTTTGTTAGCTGTAGGGCTGTTTTGGGGCTGATTTCGCTAAGGGTGGGGTACACATGAATGCATTGGAGAGCGCTCACCTTTAAGTTGTTGCTCATGGCCAAGACGGCTTCGTGAATCAGCTCTCCGGCGTGGGCACCGACGATGTGTGCGCCCAAGATTTCGCCGTTGCCTTTGGTGATGAATTTGGCGAAGCCGTAGCCTGCCGATTCGGCGAGGGCTCGGTCGACGCCGTCAAATCCTTGCTTGAGCACAAAGACATCGTCGCCGTAGCGATCGCGCGCCTGCCGCTCGGTCAGCCCGACCCTAGCTAGCTCCGGTTCTGTAAAAGTAGCCCAAGGAATCACCCGATAGTCGGCCTTTTTCGTCGGGAAGACCAGGGCATTTTGCATGGCAACACCTGCTTCATAACCTGCCACATGGGTAAACTGGTAGCCGCCAATAACGTCTCCGGCTGCATAAATGCGCTTGTTGGTGGTGCGCAGCTTGTCATCTACCTTGATGCCTTTTTTGTCGTAGGTGACTCCGGCGGCTTCTAGGTTTAGCGAGCCTACGTTTGGCGTCCGCCCCGTCGCGATCAAAATCTCATCGACCACAATGGTTTCATTGCCGGTGTGAATGTGCTTTTTGCCGTTGATGACGTCGACCTTTTTCGCCCGGGTGTTGGTCAAAATTCTCACCCCTTCTGACTCCATGTGCGCCTGCACGACGGCGGCGGCTTCGGGGTCTTCTTTTGGCATGATCACATCTCGGCTGGCCAGCAGGGTGACTTGAGAGCCCAGCCGGGAAAAGGATTGACCCAGCTCGCAGCCGATGGGGCCCGCGCCAATGACGGCGAGCGCATCGGGCCGATTTTTGACATTAAAGACCTGTTCATTGGTGAGGAAACCGGCTTCCTTGAGTCCTTCGACCGGGGGCACGGTGGGCCGGGACCCGGTGGAAACGAGGAAGGCACGAGACTTGAGCTGTCGCCCGTTGATTTCGAAGGTTTTGTCGTCGATAAACTGGCCTGTGCCGTAGAGGACGTCGACCCCGAGCTTCTCAAATCGCTCGGTGGAGTCGTGCTCTTGGATAGTGCCGATGACTTCGTGAACGTGGCCCATCGCTTCTTCTAGGTTGATGGTGGGCTCGTTGGTGTAGATGCCGAAGCGGGAGGCTGTTTTTACGTTGTAGGCAATTTGGGCGGCGTGGATGAGTGACTTACTGGGCACACAGCCGTAGTGAAGGCAGTCGCCGCCCAGCAAATGCTTTTCAATCAGGGCGACTCGGGCGTTGATTTGTGCGCCTGCGCTGGCGGCGACCAGTCCTGCAGATCCGCCACCGATAATCACCAAATCGTATTCAACAGCCATGTTCTTTCCTCTGAGCTTTCCTCGTTGGGGGCGACAAGCGTTATCGACTAACGTGCTGATATCCACTCTTGCCCAAGAGTATGGCGCTGATCTGAATCTTTCCTGAGAGTTTCCCTAAAAAAATATAGAATTTGTCACTGCCAGATACGACTGACCAGATGCGATTGACAGAGAATGACAGGTGCTACTGCCAGATGCGAACCGTTTGCCCTCTGCCGCCACTGATCAGCGTTGGATTGACGGGATCAAAGGTAAGGGCCACCACGACGTCGACATTTTCATCTAGGGTTTTGGCGGTTTTGGCGACTTGATGGCTGGAGAGGTCCCACAGCTTGAGCGAACGGTCGGAGCCGCTGCTGGCGAGGGTTTTGCTATCGGGGCTGATGGCCAGGCTGAGGATGCGATCGCCCGGACTGGTCAGGGTCTTTTGCAGGGTGCCTGAGGCGATGTCCCACAGCTTGATGGTTTCGTCTGAGCTGCCGCTGGCGAGGGTTTTGCCATTTGGGCTGATGGCGACTGTGCGCACATCGTCGCTGTGGCCGGTGAAGGTTTTGAGGGGGGCGCCGGTGGCGAGGTCCCACTGGCGAATGGCTTGGTCTCCGCTACCGGTGACAAAGGATGCGCTGTCGGGGGCGATCGCAATAGACCAGACAATACTGTCGCTGGCAATGCTGTAGCGCTGCTCGCCTTGGGCTAGGTCCCAAGCGGTGATGTTGCCATCGCGATCGCTGCTGATAAAGGTGTTTTCGTCGGGTGCGATCGCCAGTGCTTCTACCGCCGAGCCAAACAGAGGAATGTGGTGTACCAGCTCCCCGGTTTCGGGCCGCCACACGTTGATCCCGTCGCTGCTGCCGCTTACCAGCCACTGCCCAGATTCGGAGACGGCGAGGGTTCTCACCCCGTCGGCATGGCCCACTAGGGTGAGCATCGTGCGGCCCGTATGCCCGTCCCAGATTTCGATTTGGCCTTCGGAGCCGCCGCCGATCACGATGGGGGTGCCGTCGGCTTGGGTGTGGGTGGCCACTGCCCAGACCTGGCTCGTTCCGGTGAGGGACTTGGCTAGGGCTAGGGAGATGCCCGACTGCGCGGCGACCTGCTGAGGGTCGATGGGGTTCGGGGTGATGAAGGGGAGGCCGATGGCCAGTGCGATCGCGGCGGCGGTAACAGCGGGTAGCCAGCTGGCCTGCCGGGCAAACCGGTTGGCGATGAGCGAGGGAAGACGTCTGTCTCTTTCTCGGCGGCCCCAGGGTTGGTCAGCTTTGCTAAGCATCGGGAACGCAGACTGTCGGATACTCTGCTCACGGCTGGTTTTCGCTGGCGCACTGGTAGCGTTGTTTTTCTGATCTGTCTTTTGGCCGATACGGAACAGACGATAGGCAGAGTCCTGAAGCGATGCCTTCAGAAAGGGCATTGCGAGCGGTGGTCGGCTGAGTAATCTTTTATCAGTGTGGCGTTTTTGTTGCGGTGCTTTTTGAGCGCTGCGCTGGTCGCTATCTGGCGATGTGGGCTGTGCTTGAGCGGCGGGAAGGGCTTCGGGGTTGGTATGCTGCTGCTGCTGCCAGAGCAGGTAGGCAACGGTTTCTGTGTAAGGGGCGGCGGCAGTGTCGGGCAGATGGGTTGTGCGGATGTCGGCTTCTTCTAGCCGGGTGCCGATGAGGTTGGCCCGTCGCATGTCGGCCCGCTCTAGCTTCGCCTTCGAGAGGTCTGTATTGAGCAGGTTAGCCCCGTGAAGATTGGCATCTCCTAAATACGCGCCGCTGAGGTCGGCGTTGCTCAGGTCCGCGCCGCGAAAATCAGCGCCAACGAGGCAGGCTCGCTGCAGATTCGCCCCACGCAGGTTGACGTTTCTAAAGTCGCCCTCGAAGAAATACCCGTGGCTTAGGTCTTGCCCTTCTAGGCTGCAAGGCGCATCAGGATGGCTGGCTCTCCACTGATTCCAGCGCTCTATACCTTGTTCTAGTAGGGCGAGATGGTTGGTCATGAATGCTTGAGTGGGGTCACTGATGGGTAGATAGGCACCGATTGCGGGTTTAATCGGTGGATGTAGGGGGGGATTTGCTGTTGCAAAGAAGAGGAGCGCCGTAGAAAGCTAGGCTGCCCGCGAGCAGTATTAGCAATTTCAGTAATAGCGCTCAACTTTTAGCACAAGTAAGCGCACAAAACTCTCCCAAAAACCACTTGCGCTTTTGTTGAAGGTCCATCCCAAGCTTGAGACGGAAAAGCTGTTGTATCAGGGTATCGCCAACAGCTCAATCCAGCATCCCTGCTGCACAAGTGACAACCATCACAGGTGCTTTTTAACACAAAACATACTGATGTTTTTCTGTTGTGGTTATGTTGATAGACAATCTCTTCTTTCTTCAATGAAAAAAGAGACTTTCAGGACTGCTCGACAGTATCCTTTCTGCTTTTTAATGCAGAAAACACAGACGATTTCGCAGGGAAAAGAAAGCTACATACAACCATAAGTAATTTCTGATGGTTGGAGTCTCCTTTGTCCTTAGCTGTGGTGAACAAAAGCACCTGCTAAAAATTGACTCTGGCATTATGAACAGCCGTGAGTGTTTTTGCTGTGATCGAGGTCCTTGTTTACAACTTTTTATACAACAGCTTTCGAGCAATCTTTTCCGCATGTGTCGATAGAAAGGTGGACATGGGGTGTGAGCTGCGATCGCAGCGACTTAAGAGAATGAATCTGAGGTAAAACGTCTGCCTAGAAAAATGCATTTCGATGCTAGGAGATAGCGCTAATCCGCAGCGCTCGATCACAATAAACGTCCTACCGAGAGTAGATCCCCTCTGGAGGGGTGGCCGGAGCGCAGCGGAGGTCGGGGTGGGTACAGCCGCTGACGCTACTCACCGACCCACCCCGTCCGCTACGCGTCCACCCCTCCAGAGGGGATTTACTTCGGGCTTGGTCTCTTTAGTTTCCTAGGTCCATACGCTACGGCTCGCCTTAGGCCATCACTGCGCAGCGCTCTCCCGTCAGGCTAAAGGCTCTCGTTTCAGTGATTTTGATCGGTACGATTTGCCCTTTGAGCGTATTGATATCTCCCGGGAAGAAGGTCAGTCGGTTGCCTCGGGTACGGCCCATTACTTGGGCGGGGTTCCTAGGATTGATGGCTTCTACGAGGACGGTTTCGGTGCGGCCTTTGTAGCGGGCGGATCGGATTTCTGCCTGCTGCGATACGAGGTGGTTGAGCCGCTGCAGTCTGTCTTGCTTGACAGATTCTGGGAGCTGGTTTGGCCAGTCGGCGGCGGGGGTGCCGGGGCGGGGGGAGTAGGCGGCTGTATTCACCATGTCGAAGACGATGTCTTCCATGAGGGTGAGGGTGTTTTGAAACTGGGCTTCGGTTTCGCCGGGGAAGGCAGCGATCGCGTCTGCGCTGATCGAGGCGTCTGGTACGTAGCGCCGCACGGTATCAATAATGCGCCGGTATTTTTCGTGGGTGTAGCCGCGGCCCATCGCTTTGAGAACGTCGTTGTCTCCAGACTGGAAGGGAATGTGGAAATGCTCGCAAACTTTGGGTAGCTCGGCGCAGGCTTTGACCAGGCGCTCGGTGAAGTAGCGCGGATGGCTGGTGGCAAAGCGAATGCGCTCGATGCCGGGCACGTCGTGAACGTAGTAGAGCAGGTCGGTCAGCGTATTTTCTCGGCGACCTTCTGGGGTGATACCGGGCAGGTCGCGGCCATAGGCGTCAATGTTTTGCCCCAGTAGCGTCACTTCTGTGTAGCCCTGCTGGCCTAGCTCAACCATTTCGGCGCGAATGGCTTCTTTGGTACGCGATTGCTCTAGCCCGCGCACGCCAGGTACCACGCAATAAGTGCAGCGCTCGTTGCAGCCGTAGATCACGTTTACCCAGGCGGTGACGCTGCTGTCGCGGCGGGGCTTGGTGATGTCTTCCATAATGTGGACGGGCTCGGTCGCTACTACCTGGTTGCCCTGGGCGACTTGGGCGAGTAGGCTGTCGAGCTGGTTGGCATATTGAGGCCCCATCACCAGGTCTAGCTCGGGGACGCGGCGCAGCAGCTGCTCGCCTTCTTGCTGGGCGACGCAGCCTGCCACTACGAGGGTGAGGTTTGGGTTTTTGCGTTTGCGTTTGGCCTGCTTGCCGAGGTAGGAGTACACCTTTTGCTCGGCGCTATCGCGGATGGTGCAGGTATTGTAGAGTACGACGTCGGCCTGGAGCGGATCGGCTTCCCACTGCATGCCCATGGTTTCGAGGATGCCTGCCATGCGCTCGGAGTCTGCCTTATTCATTTGGCAGCCAAAGGTGGTGACGTGGTAGCGGCGGGATTCGCTCATGGTAGCAGTGAGGTCTTGAGGACAACTATTATTCAGCACTTTATTGTGACATTGAAGGGGAAAATTGTGATGGGCAGTTGAGCGGGTCCCTTCATTTTTGTAGGTATCTACAGAGCTTTGTTTGGTGCGCTGACTTGAGTGATGGATTGCCTGCGCTATGCTATCAGGACAGCTAAATAGGTTTGATTGCGTATTCTTCAAATGAGGTGAGCAGTGCAGACAAAACAACGCCAATACACGTCAGAAGAATATTTGGCACTAGAAGAAGTCGCTGCGTTTCGCAGTGAGTATCGAGATGGAGAGATTGTGCCGATGACGGGTGGCTCGCTCAATCACAATCAGATAGCTGGCAATGTTTTTGCGTTTTTGAAGTTTATGCTGCGCAAAACACAGACGAACCCCTACATTGGCGACTTGCGGCTATGGATTCCTCAGTATCGACAGCATACTTATCCAGATGTTTTGGTGATTCAAGGGACGCCTACGTTTAAAGAGCGACGAACCGATACGGTTTTGAATCCTTGTTTAATCGTAGAAGTGTTGTCAGCTTCGACCAAGGATTATGACCGGACTGATAAATTTCGCTACTACCGATCTATTGCAGCGTTGCAAGAGTATGTGTTGATCGATCAGTATGCGGTAGGCATTGAGCAATACACGAAGGCGGAAGGCGATGCTTGGCTATTTCGCTCGTATGACGCTGATGTGGAGGAGATCACGTTTGCTTCGGTAGATATTGAGATGCCCATTCAGGATATTTATGAAAATGTCCGCTTTGCACCATCTGCCTAGACTGGCCTGTTAGAGCCTGAGAAAAAGCATCCTCTCCGATTGTTCTGTACTGAAGAGTAACAACGTTCTGAAACGGGTGCTGGTGGCGTATGACGATGTGACGGATTATGGCCGGGTGGCGGCGGTTCCACCGCCGGAGTCGGAGCACTTTGTGGTGCTGATGACGATGCGGTGACAGCTTCCTTCTGTTTAGTGCATTATTCTACAGCTTTGTTCACCTGTCGAAGCATAGTGCAATAGCATTGCACTATGTGGCTGGCTCGGGCTGCCGGATGGGGAGCTTGATGACAAACTTAGTGCCTTCTCCCAGGGTAGAATCGCACAAGATAGTGCCGTGGTGCTTTTCTGTGATGATTTGGTAGCTGATGGAGAGGCCTAGCCCGGTGCCCTTGCCAACGGGTTTGGTCGTGAAGAAGGGATCGAATATGCGATCGCGCACCCCTGCTGTCATGCCTGACCCATTATCTGCAATGGCGATCTGCACCCATTCGTCATCTACCACCCAGGTTGAGATCCACAGTGTAGGTGGCTGGGTTTGTGCTTCCGGTTTATTCACATCGAGTGTGTCAACCGCTTCAAGCGCATCGATCGCGTTCGACATCAGGTTTACAAATACTTGATTGAGCTGTCCGGCATAGCAGTCTATTGGGGACAGCTGGCCGTAGTCTTTGACCACTTCAATGCCTTTGCCATCTGCTATTGTTCTCGTTTTTCCCTTTAGGCGATGCTGCAGCATTAGCAGTGAACTGTCTAACCCTTCGTGCAGGTCGACTGCCTTGAAATCGGCCTCATCTAACCGAGAGAAGTTTCGCAGAGAAAGAACAATCTGACGGATGCGCTGAGTGCCCACTTTCATAGAGGCCATAAGCTTGGCTAAGTCTTCGCTCAAAAAGTCAAATTCAATGTCTTCTAGCAGCGTGCTTATGTCTGGATGTGGCTGCGCGTAGTGCTTTTGGTAAGCACCTACTAGTTCCAGCAGCTCTTGAGTGTACCTGTTGATATGGCCGATGTTGCCATGGATAAAATTCACCGGGTTGTTGATTTCGTGCGCAATACCCGCGACCAGCTCACCTAGGGCTGACATTTTTTCACTCTGAATCATTTGTACCTGGGAGGCCTTGACCTGAGCGAGTGCCGTGTTGAGCTGTTGATTGGACTCTTCTAAGGCTTCAAATGAATGCTGCAGCTGCTGCGACGTCTGAGAAAATGACCGGGAGAGGATATCTAGCTCATCGCCTTGCTGATGGTCTTGACGCTCTCCAGTCTCGGGCTTTGCTGATGGTCGGTTGGTGACTGTGTCTGTGTGCAGTCGCTGCATGCGCTGGGCATCGGAGGCTATTAGCTGCTGACACTCAAGCACCAGCGTCTGCAAGCGACCATTGAGCCGATGCACGAAGCCCACGACAATCACCGTTAGCAGTCCGCCAACTCCAACAGCGCCGCTCAGCGTAATCAGCAAGACCCGTCCTAACACGGCCCACTTAGGCACCGCCGCCAACATGACCCATCCCGTAGAATCGAGACGCTGGTATGCCCAATAGGTCCGATTTATCTGAAGAAGGCCAGACTCTTGGTTTTCGATTTGTTGCCATACTGCCTGCAGCTCCGGAAGACTGGCTGCATTCTCTCTCTTTTTAACTAGGCTCGCATCAGGGGAGTAGCCCAACAAATTTCCCGCATCGGAAATGAGTGCAAAGTAGCCATCTTGATTGATGACAGGTTGATTTAGCCATTCGCTGATGGCGGCGACATTGACATCTGTTCCTGAAATGCCGAGCAGTATGCCTTGGTCACTGTAAAACGGCATGATGAAACTGGTCATGGTGGTGCCGTGCCAGTCGAACGGCTCTAGCCACAGTCCCTTACCGGCTGCAACCGGTGCCTTGTAGTAATTCTGATTGAGATAGTTGTCGTCTTTGAATAGTTCTGAATAGCGCGTGGTTTGATGGGGCTGCGGCAGCAACTTTCCTAGCAGGTCGCCGTCTTGCTGGTCGGGGTAAAAATAGGGAAGAAACCCTTCCCGATCGGGCACGATTTGGGAGGGGGCCTGCCCGAAATAAACAGACATGGCTAGGTCTGGCCGATTTTGATAGAAGCGAAAGACTAAATCTTGATAGCTTTCTAGCTGGGTGACCTCACTTTGAACCATGGCGTTGACGGCATCGGAAATCGCCACCGTGTACACTTCCATCTGCGAGAGTTCTTCTTGTACTAGCGTTGTTTGCGTGTGTAGCTGGCTTTGGATTTCGGATTGTGCTGATTCGGCCAGTGCCCTGTAGAACAAAAATGACATGCCGATGAGCCCTACTAGCGCCGTTCCCAATATCCAGCACAGTAGGCGGGAGCCCAGTGAACCTAGTCGAATGGGCGCAAGGCTGGTGAGCTTATAAAATTTCATTTAGACAGGAAAATCTTTGAAAGTGCAGAGGTTCGGGTCGGCGCGTCGTTTATTACCCGCCGTTTATTACCCGCCATTTATTACCCATAGAGTGCCCGGAGTAACAAACCTATGCATTTTTTTTGTTTTGAGAAGGCAGATGTCCGCAGAAAGACGGATCAAGCCGGTGAATGAGTGCGTTCGGCGACTCTGAGTTTTGCGGAGCGCGATCGCTTATTCTCCCCAATCTCTTCCTGGCTGGCCACCAGTGGCTTCTTCGTAACAATCTGCAGCCGCTCATCCCCCCGAAAGGCGTACTTCACAATGCGATCTTCTAGGCTATGAAAGCTAATGATGGCGAGCCGTCCGCGCGGCTTGAGCCAGCCCGGCGCTTTTTCTAAAAACTGGGTGAGCACGTCGAGTTCGGCATTGACGGCAATGCGCAGCGCCTGGAAGGTGCGCGTAGCCGGGTGAATGCGCCCGCGACGGGCCTTGGGCGGAAAGGCACCGCCAATGGCATAGGCCAGCGCTGTAGTCGTTTGAAACGGGCGGTTCTCAACAATTTTGCGGGCAATCCGCCGCGATAGGCGCTCCTCACCGTACTTATATATAGTGTCGGCGAGCGTCTTTTCGTCCCAGTGGTTCACAATGTCGGCGGCGGTGAGAGCTTGGGTGCTGTCCATGCGCATGTCGAGCGGGGCCTCGTGGCGGAAGCTAAAGCCGCGCTGGGCCTGATCTAGCTGGGTGGAGCTGACGCCGATGTCGGCTAAGATGCCGTCGAAGCGAAGGGTGCCCGGGTCGTAGTGGGCGAAGTTTGTATGGTGAAAGGTGGTGCGATCGCGCCAGGGACACAGCCGTTTCTGAGCAGCGGCCAGCGCCTGCAAATCTTGGTCTAGCGCCACCAGCCTCACCTCAGGGGCAGCCCTCAGAATTTGCTCGCTATGGCCTGCGCCCCCCACCGTCGCATCCAGGTAGCACCCCCCAGCCCTCACTTGCAGATTCTCCAGCACCTGTGAGCTGAGCACCGGTACGTGAAAAAACGGCTCAGTCACATTTTTGACCGCTGCCGCCGTTTCTGAGGGCGTTGGCGCTGTGGGCATATCTTCAGACATATATTTCAGGCACTTACGGGGGAGGTTGCCTTATAATTTTGGGCAGAAGGCATAACACTAACTAGGGACACAATGGCAACGCTGCAGACTAAAACCGAACCCATGGTAATCAACATGGGACCCCACCACCCTTCTATGCACGGGGTGCTCCGTCTCATTGTGACACTCGACGGCGAAGATGTAATCGATGTAGAGCCCGTGATTGGCTACCTGCATCGCGGCATGGAAAAAATTGCCGAGAGCCGGACCAACGTCATGTTTGTGCCCTACGTGAGCCGCTGGGACTACGCGGCAGGCATGTTCAACGAAGCCATTACGGTCAACGCACCAGAGAAGCTCGCCGACATCGAAGTGCCCAAGCGCGCCAGCTACATCCGTATGATCATGCTGGAGCTAAACCGCATCGCCAACCACCTGCTCTGGCTTGGCCCCTTCCTGGCCGACTGCGGCGCAACTACCCCCTTCTTCTACATCTTCCGCGAGCGCGAACTCATCTACGACCTGTGGGAAGCCGCCTCCGGTGCCCGCCTCATTAACAACAACTACTTCCGCATTGGCGGCGTCGCCGCCGACCTCCCCTACGGCTGGACCGAGAAATGTCTGGACTTCTGCGATTACTTCATGCCCAAGGTCGATGAGTACGAAAAGCTCATCACCAACAACCCCATTTTCCGTCGCCGCGTAGAAGGGGTGGGCACCATGTCTCGCGAAGACGCCATCAACTGGGGCTGCTCCGGGCCAATGCTCCGCGCCTCTGGCGTGAAGTGGGACCTACGCAAAGTAGACCACTACGAGCGCTACGACGAGCTAGATTGGGACGTGCAGTGGGCCACCGAAGGTGACTGCTTCGCTCGCTACATCGTCCGCATCGGCGAAATGCGCGAGTCGGTGAAGATCATCCGTCAGGCTATTGAGCAGCTACCGGGCGGTCCTTTTGAGAACTTGGAAGCTCAGCGCATGGCCGGTGGCCCTAAGTCTGAGTGGAACGGCTTCGACTATCAGTTTGCCGGTAAAAAGATCGCGCCCACCTTCAAGATTCCAGAAGGTGAGCACTACGTAAGGGTAGAAACTGGCAAAGGCGAAGTCGGCGTGTACATCATCGGTGAAGACAACGTCTTCCCCTGGCGCTGGAAAATTCGCGCGGCAGATTTCAACAACCTGCAGATATTGCCGAACCTACTCAAGGGTGTAAAGCTCGCTGATATCATGCCGATTCTAGGCAGTGTCGATATCATCATGGGCTCTGTCGATAGATAGGTAAGTTCAGCGGTTACAACGATAGGCCTTGCATTTTGCCTTTTCAAGCAAAGTGCAAGACCTTTGCACAGGTGTATACACACTGCTAATACCCAAACGTTCTCTGCAGCTGGTCACAGTAGCAACTAGCGCTACTTGAGGGATAGAATTTCCTCTCTACTTAGCCCAGTTTTTCGGCTGATCGTTTCTACATCCAAAACATCTAGTAGTGCTTGAGCGATCGCCTTCGCCTTCTGCCTTTCACCCTGCTCAATACCCTGCTCAATACCCTGCTCAATACCCTGCTCAATACCCTGCTCAATACCCTTCAGGACTGCGTTGCGGTTGTCTTGCAAGTAGAGCTGCTTGCGTTCGAAAATATCTAGCTCTTCTCTGGTTAGGTTACTTAGCTCTGCAATTTGAAAGGCCTTTGTGAGTGCCGGTACGTTTTGCAAGGTGTCTGGGATAGTTTTTAAGCTCTCAGCCTGCTTGAGAAAATAGATCCACCGGTCGGTGACGGTTGTTAGCTGGTCGAGGGACTTGGTGAATTTGGGTAGTTCAACGAACACTAGTTCAATATCGTCTGAGTAAGTCGTAAAGCTTTCCTTTTCTTTTAGGCCGTATCTTGAGACGACTTTAGGACTGTCGGGAAACATTTCAAAGTCAGTGATGGTGAGCGCAATCACTGGATTTAGCCGGGCGTACCCTTCACCCGCATCGAGCTGGATAGAAAAGGCCTTGGCCGCGTTGTATAGCACCCTTTTCTCAAAGCCTAATAGATTCAGCACCTGCATTTCGATAATGACAGAGGTCTGATTGGTGAGGAAGGCTTTGACGTCTAAGAAACTATCTTTCATGCCCTTTAACTGAGGGGCCTGGTAGGGGTCGATAATTTCTAGGTCTTGAATAGTGTCTTCACCCTGGTAGAGTAGTGCATTGAGAAAGCTGATCAAGACGTCTTTACTCTGCCTTGAGCCGAAGATTTTTTTAAATGCAAAGTCTGTTTTCGGATTGAGGAAACGCATTGCTTAACTACCCCTTCGACAGCATTTTAGATGAGACGTAGATAGCCTTATGATACTGCATTGGAGAGAGCCTGCCTGTGAGGTTACTGTCCGGTGACTTGTCTTTGTCCGGCTTTAATGAGGTCGACTAGTTCGGCCTTTGACTTACCTACCATCAATCCCTGATCCTGCAAAATGGTGGGCGGTAGCCCTTGCTCCATCAGCATTTTATTTAGCACCATAAACATCATTAGCCGACCATTAGCATCTTTAAACGGGTGAATAATTCCTAGTCCACGGCAGCAGTCGACAATGGCACCAATCACCCTGTCTTGATCGTTGTCTGCTAATTCAATTTCACGATAGGCTTTAGCAATTACATGATCCATCAGCCCGGTTACAGTCTCTTGTAAGTTAGGCCCACTAGACTTGCCCGCAGACCACTGAACCGTTCGCTCAGGTTCTCGCTGAAACCGAAAGTTATCCTCACCAAAATATCCGCCGGGCTGAACTAACTCGTCTAGCTCGTTTCTGAGCGCTTCTAGCTCTTGCATGCCCGCTTCTGAGTAGTCTTTGGTAACACCCCAAGCGTTTTGGCTTTGCTTCAGACCGGTCTCTTGAAGATTGTTGAGTTGGATGGGAATACCCGGGAAAATGTTGGTTTCTGTCGTTACGAGCTCTGTCGCATCTCGGTGAAGGGCTTTTATAAAGTCGGTTGTGAGTGGGGTGTCAATGTTGTTTACAATACGTCTGAGACCCTTCATCATGGAACCCATGAAGCCTTTTGATCGGTCGTAGAAGTGCTTGTCTCCTTGTGCGTGTACTTTTCCGTCGATTAATATTTTCCAGTAGTTGCCTTTGCCAAAGTCAGCTAGTGCGGCTAGCCCGGCTTGGTCTGTTTCCGCGATCGCTGCTTCGATGACATTTTCGAGAATCTCAGTCTTTTTCTGGTAAAAGATTTTGTGCACATCTACACTGAGCAAGTCTTCTCGCACCTTTTGTTTACCATCAATGGTGTCAGTCATTGGCGTATTGATCAGAGCGTTTTCAAGCGCTTCAATTTGGGCATGGCTCGCGGCTGTATTGGGCAAACTATCGACAATCGTTGCGAGTGTGTCTGATGGGTTAAAGAGTGCCTGACGAATTTGTCGATTGTTTTGCAGCAGTTGGGAGAATTTTTGTGGTGCATTGGCAGGTGAATTGTTTAAATAACGCTGGACGCGATCGCCTAAACCGGACAAGAGTGTCTGCTTTCTGTCATTTAAGCGAGTAGCCAGACGGGCTAGCGCACTGTTTCGATCTCTTTTGTTAAAAAGGCTAGTACTTTCTGCGGCGTTGAGGCTTGCCTGGATGGAGGCGATCGCATCTAGCTGGTCATTGAGGGTTTGCAGCGTCGGATTGGCGGTTTCCTCTAGGTCGATCAGATCGTCTAGAGAATCCAAGATATCTCGGTATGCGAGGTTAGATTTTCGTTTGTTACTTTCAGCAACCAGATCGACCTTCAGCTGAGAAAAGGCAGGCAATAGCTTAAAGACAACCGCATCCGTAGACTCATCCATTTCAATCAAATCGGTTTCGAGGAGAACCAATTCTTTAGTGGGATTGTCTCGGTTGAAATCGTCAATGAGATCGCGGGCCAATTGCTGAAAATCGGTTTCATTATCGGCTTCAATGACGAGGGTATTGATGACTTCTCGCTGCGATTCTGTCGGTCGAATTCTTAGAGAGGTGACATCTTCAAGATCTGCTTGTAAATTATCCTTGAGGCTGACAATGGAGGCATTGGCATTGCGATCCACCTTGATATGCGCTTTGCGACCACCGTCATCGCGCCAAAATACAGCGTCGTATTCGCCAGGACTCTCGACGGTGAAGACGTTGTCTCGAACATTGCCCGTCACTACGAATGAGTCTGTGCGACGACTGAAGAGGCGCTTGAGGCGATCGCGCACAATCTTAGTTCGGTTCACTGTCCCAATGCGCTTAACTGGCGAGCGGGTAGCATCGCGTCGTTTGAGTTTTACGGCTCTATCTGCGGTAGCGCCTACTTTTTTTCTTCGTCCAATCATCGTCTTACCTCCTTACTGCTGACCATTCTTCGGAAACTGTTTCTGGCTGTCGTTTCTTCGTCGGTTGCTTGCGACTTCCTTTTGATGTTTGAGTTTAATGTTTGAGAAGTTGTTCCTCCAACGCCTTTAGTGCCTGTCGCCGATCGATCTTCCCATCGACCAAAACAGAAGACTGTTGCAATTTTTCGATGGCGTCGCTAGCGACTCTGCGGCTCAGTGGGTCCTTGGTTGTTGCCGCATCTAAGTTGATGTTTAGAGCCTCTAAGGCTTCTCTGCGGCCCAAGGTTCTTTGTTCCGCAGCGTCCAGGTTAAGGGCAATTTCAGCAATGCGGGCAGCTTTAGCCGTGTCGATGTTGCCATCGGCGTCCCTAAGCTGGCCCTCTAGGTTGTCAGGATTGGCACCGAGGGCGCGCGCAGTGGTGAGGATGGATTGGGCAGCCGCTTCGGCAGCTTGTTGCGATCGCGCCACCGCAGCCCCCTGCTCCGCCGCACCGTCACGCTCAATCGAAAATCCCAGCATCTGGCTAATCGCTTGCCGTGCCTTAGCCGTATCAAGGCTGCCATCGGCTTTTCTGATCTCAACACCCAATGCCCGCGCCGCAGAGATGGCCGCCCCTTCTGCCACTTTGCGAGCAGCGGCAGTATCCACATTACCCTGGCTATCGACGGCAATTCCCATATCCCTCACCGCCTTGAAGGCACTCTCAGCATCTAGCTTGCCGACGGGCTGACGGGTGCGGCCTGCGACTTGTCGCCGAGGCGAATCAGACGGCGTTGCCAGGGTCGCCCGGCGAATTTGCCTGCGTCGGAGACTTTTGGCGCGATCGCGACTGCGCCTGTTTTGAACCTGACCCTGCTGGCTACCCCGACGCTTCTGTTTCATTGAGTCCCCCTCCTGACGACTTTCTCTGCGATTTACCTGGCAAACTTCTCTGCGACCTGCATGCACCTCAAGAGTGTTCGCACGTATTACACCTTCGCCTTGTAGCCAACCACCATCTGCACTGTTTTCAAAAGTGTTTTGTCGCCCTGAACGGTAAAGGTCCAAGTTGACCCGTTGTTTCTGACGCTGAGGCCAGGGGTTTCTAAGAACTGTTCGTCTCGTAAAATTAGGGTCTCGTCATTATTGAGCATCAGGCTGACAGAGCCAGGCTCGGTCAGTAGGAACTTTGAGAAGATTCCCGTAATTCGGCTACTGGCCATATTGGGGAAGCGATCGCGAGTCAGTGTCAGGGAAAGTGAGGTTTCCTCAGTCGCCAAAAAGTCCAACCACTGGTCGTGGAAGTCATAGTTGAGATCAAAGAAACGAACCGTGTCGTAGGGCTTCAGCAACCCCTTGACCGCATCGGCAAATTTCTCGCCCCCTTGTAAGGCGGTATAGCGAATCCGAATATTGGCATCCAACAGTTCATTCAGCGTTACCGACCCTTTCTTGCCGTTTAGCTCCAAACGCCAGCGAGATACCGCCCCAGTACCCTCAAATGGCAAGTAGCGATCGTCATCAAAACGCAGCTCAAAGAGACCATTGCTCTTTTCGTATTCATCGACATGGGAAAGAGCAATTTGCTCGCTTACTCTCCAGTCACTGCGAATGGACAGCGGCTCAGTGCCTTTAGGATCCAGCAGGTACTTTACCGCTTTAGGATTGGTCTCTAGCACCGTTTTGTTGTTGAGCTGGGTGAGGGTGGCGTTGACGGTCTCGCCTTTGGCCGCATCAAAGCTCACTTCGAGGGTTTTTATCTGGCGGCAGTAGTGACCTGGAAAGTCGTAGTCGAACAAGGCTTCAGAAAGCTCAAATTCGCACGTACCCTTACTTTTGAACTGTAGTAGGGCAAGCGGATCGAGGTCTAACAGCGAAATCGATTTAGAGATTTCTAGGCGGCGGCTGTCGGATTGAATAAAGGCTTGCTCCATACGGTCGAGATCTAGGCCCAGGCTATCGCCCGCAAGCAGCCCTTTACGCTGAGAATTCCAGTACATGCCGTTGATAAAGTTCACCTCGCTGGCGTTGACACCGCGCTCAAACTGGAAGGCTTTTTCGGCGCTTTTGGCCATATCGTGGGCAAGCTTGTAGCTTTGGTAGTACAGGCCAGCAAGCTGGCTACTCATCCACTGATAGAGTTGTTCATTGCTGAACTTGCTGGTCATAAAGGTTGAAATTGACTTGTGATGTTCAATCTCTTTTTGATGGATGGTAAGTTCATATTCAGCAATCTTAAGCTGTTGCTCGGCCCCGGCAATTTGCGCTTGGATTTGGGTTTTGTCGTGAATAGCCGTTTCGACCTGATGTTCTATATCTGCCATCATGCGCTCGTGCTGAGCCACAATGCCAAAGATCTCACCGCCAATGCTGAGGCCCTCGGCCACAGTTTGCAACACTTCTGAGGCCGAACTCAGGGAGGAATAGGCTTGGGCACCCCCCACCTTAATACCGGCAATGAAAGGCCCGATCAGGGAGTCGGGCGCAGAGCCACCGAAGCTGGCAATCGTACGCAAGATCGCCGAAGCCGCATGGGACACGACCGCCGCGCCCATGACGCTCATTTGAGCAATTTCGTAGGGCAAGAAACCGTCATCTAGGGTGGATTGGTTGTAGGCTTCGTTGGCTTCTACCATGGCCAGTCCGGCTTTGAGGCTGGCAATGGTTTCTTCGGTCTCGGCTATTTGAGCCTCTTTAACCTTGGTGATCATGGAGAGAATAGTGGCTTCTTGCCGATGTTGCAAAAGACCCAGCTGTTCGGCATCTCTCTTTTCGATGGCCGCGAGCAGTTCTCCGCCAAACTGATTGAGCCGTCCGACCAGTTCTTTGGCTTTGTAGAACATGAAGTTGAACCGGTAGTGAGGCACTGGAACTAGGCTGCCGCTGGTGATTTGGCTAAGGCTGCTGCCACCGGCGATCGCCTGCACAATCGACATCGGATCGATTGGCGGCTGGAACAGCGGCAGCTCCTGCTTCACCCCATCGATATTCAGGCTCTGACGAATCTTGTACAGCCGATCTTCCACCCGGTTCCAATAGTCTAAGAAGCGATCATTGTCGGGAATGAAGAAGTAGGGTCTGGAGACGGTTTGGTGAACGGTGCCGGTGGCGATCGCAAACTCTGTTCGGTCTGTATCGATCAACAGATCGGTTTCTCCCGGGGTGGGGTTGTAGAGGTTGGCGTAGGTGCGGGCTTCGGGGAGCTGGTGATGCCCGAGCGCTGCAGGGCGAGTGCCCAACAGATCGTAGGCCAAGATGTAGAGCATTCTGGCTTCGTTGATGCTTTCGATGCTGTATTGCCGGAACAGCATGTCGCCCCAGTCGAGCAAGTTGTCGATGTAGGCCATCATGGTGGCTTTTTGGTAGGCGACTTCGCGAATGCGGGCGATCGCATGCGGATCGAACGGATCGTTGAGATACACCGCTATCTCTGCCTGCAGATTTTCAATATCTAGGGTGCGATGGAGGCTGTCTGCCACGGTCGTGGTCACCGCATTTTGCTGAGCCTGGATAAAGGGTAAAAACTGCCAGCGAGGATCGCTTGTGCCATTGGCATTGGTAGGACTGATTGCCGTTGGGTCGAAGATGTATTCGTACCAGTGTTTGGCCGTTTCAAACTTTTGCGCGCGGTTGAGGGTTTGAGCGATTAGGCTGGGTACATGGAAAAATATCTCCCAGTAGTAGTTTGCGTTGGCGCTGTTGAAGTCTAGATTGTTGGAGTTGGGTGGCGAGAGCAGGTCTCCATTAAATGCGATGGTGTCGCTATCGGCGTGAGACGTGCTGAAGTCTGGCTTTTCTTGGACTTGCTGAGCGGTTAGCGTGAGCAGTCTGTCGGGGCCTCCGGCAAATAGATGATTGCTCAAGGTGGGAATGGTTGTTGTTGTGAGCCGAATGATTCGGTAGGGCTTTTGGCCTGCTACGAGTGGGCCGGTTTCTGGCTTGCAGAGGAAGGTGCCACCCTTTGCTTCAAAGATGTGCCAGTCGGGCTCGCCAAAGGTGAAGTTGGTTTTGTTGGCGATGCCAAAGCTACTGGGGAAGCTGTCGAGGTTGCCAAAGTAAATTTCGCGCAGCCGCTCTGCGGTATCTTTGACGGCGATGGTCAGGTCGTTTACCGTTTCGCGTCTGTTGGCTATTTTTTCTTTTAGGGCGGCTAGCGCACGGTTGAAATTTGTCAGCTGGGTGTCCACATTTTGCAGCTGCGATCGCATTTCTGCCGCCGTGTTGGGTGCGGGCTTAATGAGTGCCGACCAAGATGACACCATGCGCCGCAGCACCTGAATATCGCCGCTCAGCTCGTTCACATCCTGTTCAATATCTGGTAGCCGATCAATCACATCGTCATTCGCAGTCGGCTCAAAGGTGGAGAGTATTGGGCCGATGTCGATGAGTCTTTGGTTGAAGAGAGCTTGAATGTTTTGATAGTCGTCAATGTCTTGACGGCTGCTGGCTTGCCGCTGACTGAGGCTGGTTTGGCTAAGGCGCTCTAGGGTGCCTTGCAAAATGACGAGTCGCCGCTGTCGTTCTTCGGCGCTGACGGTGGTCCGCAGGCTGCGTCTGGTTTGCTGGAGCTGAGCAAACGGTCTTGTCCAGTTGTTGTCTGGCGCTGATACGTAGGCTTCGAAGGCCTCTCTAAGATCTTGGCCAAAGGTCCAGCGTTCGGGGCCGTTATCGACTAGGGCAATGACACCATTGCCACCCTCAAGCAGGCTATAGATTTCTCTTTGGACGGAGACGGGTACTGAAAACTTGGACTCACCGTCGTTGTCATCGCTGTTGTTGAGTGCTTCTTGGGAGTTGATGACGCGCATGATTCTCTCGGCCAGGACGGGTACCTGACGCGCGAGGGCCTCATCGCGGTTGGCAGCTGCGATCGCCTCGTCAATCTCGCTTCGAATAGCGGCTTCATCGCGGATGGTGGTGGCTAGCTGAGTCACGCCGGGAACGGTCAGAAAGCCGTGGGACAGCTTCCAAATCGCGTGCTTTTGGTAGTCGGTACGCAGGTCGCCGGGTACGAAGGTAAAGTCATCTTTCACCCTGCCAGAGAGCAGCGCAACGTTGGCCTCTGGGCTGGCGTAGGTCAGGCTAATCGCTTCTCCTCCTGGCATTTCAGCTAGGTGCAGCCGGTTGAAGAATTTGTCCATATTGAAGCTCAAGTTGCCTTTGATGGGCTTGGGGAATCCGTCGAGCTTCTCAAGTCTGTTGGCGGCATTTTTATCGTGCTGGTAGCACTCGTACTGGCCTTTTCTCACGACGTAGATAATGCCGTTTTCGTCTTCAAAGACGGCATCCACGGGCTCTAACCGCATAAAGTTGCGGGTGAGAATGCGCATGTATTCATTAATCAGGCTGAAGTGCCTTCTGTACACGCCGCCACGGACAACGGTTTCGACGTGGTTAATCTCTTCTTCTAAAAAGCTGCCATTGGCTTGCGGATTGAAGAACAGTGGCATGCCCTGATGATCGATGAGGCAGACCTTTCCTTCCACAGCAAAGGCTGCGGCAATTCCCCAGCGATAGAGATTATCAAACTCTGCGGCGATGATATATCTCGCCCACATCAAGACATTGAAGAGCACATACTCAATCACCGGTACCTGCGGCCTGAAGTAGCTGATAATCGAGTGGGTTTCCCAGGTGTCTCCCGTTTTGACTGCGCACAGGCTGTCTTTGAAGAAAATTAAGCGATCGCCTAATTGCACAGCAGCATCGATGCCCTGGTGAAACTGTGAGGGAAGATTTTTGTTGGCTTCTTCTGCCGGTAGGGTGGGATCGGCGTAGACTTCCGATATCTTTTTGACATCTCCCTGAGGATGTTCGATGGTAGAGATCAGACAGTATTCGCCTGAGAACACAATTAGCCGTTTGTTTTCATCGGTGTAGGCCGCGTCGATTTTATACTCTAGTTCGATGCCGGTTTGTAGCGTTTGGGGCGTGACCCACTGTTTGTTGAAGTCGTAAAAGGAGTATTTGATATCGGCTCTGTGCTTGAGGACCGTATCGGTATCTTCTACTTTGGAGGTAGAGCCTTCTGTTCCTCTTGCCTTTGAGTTTTTGGTGCTGATGAAAGGAACAGATTCTTCGTAGGCTTCAATTTCTGTCCAAAATACCAGGATGCGGCCAAAGGCATGGATGGGGAAGACACGGGTCGAATTGACATTGATATTCACCGGGAGCCAGTTGCCCCATATCGCACTGCCCCGGTCTAAAAATTGGGCGGTGCGGTAGTAGTATTGGGCGGGCTCGGTGCGGGTATGGCCAAAGAGCACTAGCCTATCGTCAGTGCGATCGCCGTCGCCATCGTACACATTTGCCCCGGTGATCTTGAGATTGCCGACGGTAGAGAATTCGTTGAGGTAGTCGTTAAAGGCTGTGTTTACCAGGGTCGGGGTTACTTCGCCTTGCAGAAGTGCTTCTTCTAGCTTCTGAAAGGCCGTGGTTTTGGTATCGCGCAGTTCGGGGCGAATGTAGTTTTCTGGATAGAGAAAGACTTTGCGATTGGCTTCCCACACCCGGTAGTTGCGCATCCATTGCCACCACTGCTTCAGCTGCACGCGTTCTGCATCGCCGCTCAGCGTGAGCAATTCTAAGTTGACAAAATAGCGATGGAAATAGAGCTGCAGCGCCGAGATAGCTTCCTTGATTCGTGAGGTCTTTGCCTCGTTGCCCATCTCCACATCCACCAGCATCTTAGCAAACAGATCGCGGGCGTTGTCTGTCTCATCGTCTTTGGCGATGACGTAGGGCAGCAGGCCATCTCGCTTGATTAGGTTGAGTGTGTTGTGCAGCTCTGCTGAGAGTATTTCCCAATCTTTTTCGCTGTGTTTGAGCTTGAGCCAAGCGTACAGCGTTTGTGCTAGTGGGCGTAGGTTTTCGGTGGCATCTTGGTGGGCAAGGGCATATAGGCTAGTGGGGGTGGTGCCTGCTTTGTCTGCCAGCTTAAAAATTGCTGCCATTCTCAAAATCAGCTCAATATTGAAATTCACTTCAAGACTGGTGCTGTCTTCGTAGAAGGCATTGCGACGCTTGAGCCACTTAATCTCGTCGATATCCCAGTCGAAGATATCGGCCAGCATGCGGTAGGGCTCTTTTTTGTAGCCTAGCTCCAGGTTCAACAGATCGCTGAGGCTATATTGCTGGCTGAGGCTGTGGTCTAGAAGCGATTTAAAGGCGGTGATGGTGTGAATGTCGCTGAGCAGATAGTCGCTCCAGTTTCCCCAGCGGAACGCGAAGGCTTGAGGATAGATGGGATCGATGAGCTGGTAGCTGGCACCGGTGTAGCGAACGTACTGATCGCCTTTGATGAGGTAGGTTTTGCTTTCGAAGACAAAAGCGCTTTCGATGGACGCTTCAAAGTCGGCGGGGAGATTCCCCCAGTGGTCTTGAATGGCTTTGGGATAGCCTTCGTCGACGTATTCATTGTCTAGGCTGCTGTAGCGAGCAAACTGGCTACCGTCGAAGAAGTAGGCTTTGCCATCGATGGCAACAAAGGCCGCGCTTACACCGCTGGCAAACGCATTTTCTGGAGTAGGAATAAATTCTTGCAGCGATCGCCAGGAGACGGCCTGCGCACCGGCCATGTAAACCGTTTCACCTTGGAACAGGTAGAGATCGCCCGATCTGAGCTGGGTGGCGGCGTCTAGAGATTTGCCCTGGTTGAAGTCTGCCGCTAGCCGGGCGCTGAGCTGGTTACGGACGCTTGCGGGCGCATTTTGAGAGAAATGTTCGCTGGGGAACTGGGTGGCGATCGCTTTGGGATAGCCTTCGTCTACGGTGTGGTATTGACCGAGGGAGTAGCCGCTGCCGGGGGAGTAGCGGACGTACTGATCGCCGCTAAAGAGATAGGTTTGTTGGTTGTTGTTTACAAAGGCAGCATCGACTTTGCCGCTGGTTTGCAGGGTGTTTTTGAGCTGGCCGAGTCGATGGGTTGAGAAGGTGCCGGTGAGCTGCCGGGCGCTGACGTGACAGTGCCTACCTTCGAAGAGATAGATGCTACGCCCTTGGGCGATGATGCCGCTAATGCCACCGGCAGGGTCGCTCAGCTGCAGATCGAGAGTCTCGGGTAGGTGAGTGAAGCTTTCTTCTTGGCGGAGATGTTGTGCGATCGCTTTGGGATACCCTTCATCGACAAAGCGATAGTCGGCGGTGGAATAGCGCACATACTGGTCACCGCTAAAGAGATAGGTGAGGCGATTGTTCTCGCTGCCTTCTACCACAACGGCGGCATCTACCGTGCCATTGTCTAAAATGTTGTTGCGCAGCTTGCCCCAGCGTTGGCGGATGGGTTCTGGTGGGGTGAAGGCAGGGGTGGCGCTGCTGGTGAGGGCAGTGGCAGTGCTAGCGGTGCTGGTGACGGTGCGATCGCTAAAGAAATAGGTCCTGCTATCTTGCCCTTTGAAGGCGGCAACAACAGAGTTGCCCATTTCTTCTGTCAGGGGGAATTGACGCCAGATCCGATTGATGGGTCTGGGGTATGTCCAGAGTCCTTCGACGCTGTTGTACTGAATAAACTGATCTTCTTTGAAGAGGAACATGTGCTCATCGTCGAAGAGGACCGCGTCTACCCGGTCAAACCCTTCTTCGATGTAGACGGAGGGAAACTCCCACCAAGAGAGATCGGCGTAGGACGGCTCGCTATCTGGCTGAGAATAGTCGCTGGAAGAATAGCAGAGATATCTAAACTTGCCGTAGTCGTCGGGGGCTTCGAGCAGGTAGGTTTTGCCGTCTCGCACGAAGGCGACATCGACATTATTGAGTCCGCCCCAGTGCTCTTGAATAGGTTGGGGGTGAGCGTCAATGTAGTCGGGAATTGTCGCGCTGTCCGCTGCGGGGGTGTAGCTGACAAACTGATCGCCGCTGAAGAGGTAGGTTTTGCCGTCGGTGCCGACGAACGCCGCGTCTACTCGGCTATCGATAGCGATGTTGTTGCGCGATCGCCCCCACTCTTCTGAGATGAGGTAGGCTTTTTCTAGAGAGCTGTTGTAGCAGGCCTTGCCTTTAAACACGTAGGTGCTGCCATCTGCGCCGGTGAAGGCCGCGCTTACGGGGCTAGCGGTTCCCTCTTGCAGAGGCACTTCAAACGCGTCGGGTACTGCCCTGAGGAGAGGAGGTGCTACGACGGTGCTTTCTGTTTCTACGGTTTGTTCTAGGCCTTTGAGCGTTTGCCAGCTGCCGTTGACCTGCAGGTAGAGCACGCCGCTATCGGCGAGGGCGGCCGTAATGGGCTGAGGGGCTACAGTGTCGTAACGTTTGTAAGCTACTTCAGACACGACATGACACTGTTCATTTTTGAACAGGTACACGTTTCTACTGTCGGCAAAGGCCGCGTCGATGCCGTCTTTAATCGTGTCTTCTATCTCGGCGGTTATATTTGCAAAGCGGGGCTCATGTTTTAGGCTGGGGGCGATCGCCTTTGGGTAGCCTTGCTCGACGTAGGCGTAGTTGCCTCCAGAAAATCGGTAGAACTGATCGCCCGAGAAGAGATATACCTGGTCACCGGCTGTGACCGTTGCATCTATCCGGTTCGACTCGACCAGGTTATTTTTTACCCGACCCCAGAATGAGCGCACCGGCTGAGGATAGCGGTCATCTAGTCGGTTGAAATGGGGGTCGCTGTAGCGCAAATATTCTTGAGAGTTGCCAGAGAAGAGATAGGTGCGTCCATCTTTGCCGGTGAATGCCGCGTCGACTTTGTCGAAGGTCATCCCTGCCCACTTATCGCGAATCGGCTGGGGCTGGTTCCACCAGCGGTGCAGCTTGTCGTAGCTAATGAAGCGATCGCCCTTAAACAAATACGTCACCCCATCACGGCCGATAAAGACGGTATCGGGCTGGGTGAAATCTTCTGCCTCGGTAGGATCTAGGTTGAAATGGTCAGCCCACCAGTTGGCCTGGGCGGGTTTGGGGTAGTCTTCATCTGGCTGAGAGTAGTCGTTTGTGGAGTAGCGCACATAGGCCCGGTTGTCTGCATTGTCTAGGCCGATCAGGTAGGTTTTACCATCTAAAATAAAGGCCGCATCTACTAGGTCAAGGCCGCCCCAGTCTCCGGCGATTCCCCTCGGGTAGCCCTCATCTACATAGGCGTAGTTACCGCTGGAATAGCGCACGTACTGATTGCCACTAAAGAGGTACACATGCCCATCTAGCCCGGCAAATGCTGCCGACACTTCTCCTGACGAGGTCACCTGATTTCGCACATTCCCCCAAGACTGGCTCAGGTCTGCGGTGACATCTCCCTCAATTTGAAAGCCTGTCTGAAAGTCTGTCTGGCAGGTGAGGACATAGCCATTTTTGAACAGCCGTAGTTTGTTGTCACTGCCGAGGAGGGCGGTGTCGATACCGTCTTTGAACAGGTCGGGCAAGTTGGGAATCAGCGACGATAGGGACTGTAGCGAGCCTTCATCGGCTAGGCCCTGTTCATTTTCAAGGCTGTAGGACCAGGTCAGGCACTGATCTCCTGAAAAGAAGTAGACTTTGCTGCCAAGGGCGATCGCTGCATCTAGTGCCGAAAGTCCTGCAAAGTTGTTTCGCACTTTGCCCCACACGTCACGAATCTCTCGTTCCTGATCGAAATCTTCAGAGCTAACAAATTGCTCCCCTTTGAAGAAGTAGAGTGTCTCATCTGGGCTAGAGATGGCCGCGTCGAGAGACTGGGTGTACTTGGCTGGTAAGGGCAAGCTGTGTTCTTGGGCCCAGTTTTCTTTTACTCGCTTGGGGTAGCCTTCATCTATATCAAAGCCTTCTGTCGAGCTGCGTAGATACTGATTGGCCGCAAAGAGATACAGCTTTTTGTCGCGGTCGACAAAGGCAGCTTCGATACGGTCTGCAGCGCTAAACTGGCTGTTTACTCTACCTAGAACTTTCTCTTTCTGAGTCCAGACAGCCTGGCCACGTGCTTGCCAGAAGAAAGTTGTCCCTGAAATAATCCAGGCATTGCCTTCGGTATCGTTGAAGGCGGCGTTGATGCGCGGCAGGTTAGCAAATAGTTCGGAGAGTTTGGTTAGGTCGCTCTCCGCTTTGGTGAGCAGCTGATAGTCGGCTAGGTCATATAGCCAGTATTCTTGCTTGTCTGCGCTGTAGAGCAGGAGCACCTTTTGGATAGATGAGGTATCTGCCGAGCTGTTTTCCGAATTGTCTTCAGCAGGGTGCAGGCTAGGAAATACCTGCCTCTCTACCCAGGTTTCAAACAGGCAGTCTATCCGGCTGACCCCTTCTGGCAGCGAGAGCTTCTCGGAGAACTTGTCGGCCAGATTTTGGTCGCGGAAGATGATGTCAGTTTCGATGGCGCTCAGGTCGAGCTTCGTGGCGAGCCATGCGAACTGTTGAATGCGATTGAAGGCTACTTTGAAGCGGTAGCTGCCGGGGCTGTGGATGATTTTGTCTGCTGGGCTGACCGCTGCCAGTAAGGGCACTGCAAACGCTGTGACCAAATCTTCTGTGCTGCTAAACACGTAGCGGCAAATCACTTTGACCAGATCCGTCGGAATCTCGAAGATTGCCTGCAATCCGGCGAAGAGGATCTCTTCTTGCTGCTGCGCCAGGGCAGAATAGTGCGCCAGCAGCGCCTGCACCGTTTCGTTTATGTGCTTGGCAAGGGTATGAACTGTGAAGAAGATATCTTTGGCAAAGTCTTCGTAGCCCGGTAGCGCGATATCTAATGCATTGTTGATGTTGAGAAAATAGTCGACTTGCTCGGGGGTGAGGGTCCCGGCTTGTGAAATGTATGCTCTATCGGCTAGCAATTCAAGCAGGTCGGCTTCTTCTTCTGTTGTGAGGCCGAGTTCGATGAAGCTGCCTGGATGAAGCCGGTAGGTTTGAGAGAGTGCGATCGCTTCCTGAATCGCTTTGAGGGCAATCGTTTGTGCGCCCCGGTCGAAGTAGGGAGGGAAATTTAGCCCTGCTAAGCCCGCTTCTGTGGCTGCGGTTAGCTCGTCCTCGTTGGTAAAGAAGTCAATACTTTCTGAGGTGAACCTAACTGTCTCGCCTTTTCCTTCTGCGTTTTCTTGTACTTGTAGGTACCTTTCTGCCAGCCAGCTGTAGAGGTCGTTGGCGACTATTTGGCGACTGAGCTGAGCAAAGTCTGAGGGTGCGATCGCAAAGTGTTCTTCCTTCAGCGCCTGCAAATGCGTTTGAACAATAGAGAGAATCTGATGGCGATAGGGATAATAGGCCAGCACCAGCTTAAAGTCGCTGACCGGCAGGGCGAGTAGCTCTGCTTTGTTGAGCACGTATCCCTCGGCGTCAATGTAGTCATTAAAGTGCAGATTTTCTAGCAGGTCGACGACTTCTATCTCTTTGAGCGGTAGCGCTGTGAACAGCTCTGCCTTGAGCTGACACTTGCTGGCCTCAAAGGTGGCTGCTTTGCTAGCAATTAGCTGGTAGATATCTGTTTGATAGTTTTTTACGTGGGTGTTGGCCTGGAACTGCTCACTGTTTTCTAACTGAGAGAAAAAGGCAGGCGACGCAACGGTGCCTGCCTCGTCGATATAGCCGTTATAGATAAGGTTGTCGTAGAGTTCTTTGATCTGTGCATCAGAGATTTGTACTTCTGTTGCCTCAACGTCTGTTTGGTTGGCTGCTTCGAGGTTTAGCGCTTCTAAATCGCTGGGAAAGATGGAAAGTTCTTCTACGATTCCTGCTTCGCTGACCTGCGCAGCGGTTTGATAAATCTTATAAATCAGCTTGAAAACCGCTTCACTATCAAAGTTTTCACAGAGCTTGAAGCGGGATTCATCACTGGGCCAAGCGCTCTCGATGAGTTGTCCATCTGGTTGTAGGTAGCCCTGAAGGATGAGATCTGTGAAGATTTTTGTTTGGACTTTTTCCGATATGCCTAGCTCAAGAAAGTCTTCTGCTGAGATGTGTTGTAGCTCGCTGAGTGCCTGAAAGAGAGCTTGCTGCGCGCCGGTGCGATCGCTCGTGAGCAGTCGAGGGTCTTGTTCAGAAACTAGCCCCTGCTCTGGCGCGGTAAGTAGCCGGTAGAGTATTCTAGCGGTTTTGGCGTCCGGTGCCTTATCGCGGAAGTAGGTGGGCGTCAGTAGGACCGGCTTGAGCTGCTGGTACAGCTCGTTGAATCCTGAAATGTTCTTTTGGGTGGCTGCGGCGGCTTCTTTTTCGCTGCGGTATTGGCCGGTCTGAATTTGTTTTAGCTCGTCGGGGGTGTATTGGTTGGCCTGCATCCAGTCTGCGATGGCCAGTAGCAGCTGCACTAGCCACAGGGATTCTTCGAGGCTGCCGCTGGCTAAGATTTGATAGGCGTTGAGCGCTTCAGTATGGAGATGAATGAGTGGGTTGAAGCCGCTGTATTGGCGGATGGTGGGGTCTTGCGCTAGCAGGTCTAGCAAGTCGAAGAGATCTTGCATGGAGAGGTCGAGGACCTGCGTGAGCTTGCTGACCCGGTAGTAGAGTGAAAGCTGATCGTGAAGGTCCGATGGAAAGCTGCTTGCTGGGACGTTATCAGCAAATGCTGTGACCATTTGCTTGAGATCGCTTTGGGATAGGTGGAGCGATCGCATCAGTCGCTTCTGCACATCTACATTCCCTAGCGAAAACAAATCCCCCGCCAAAGACAGTGCCACCCCATCTTCAAAGCTAGCGTAAGCCCTGGGGACAACTGCTGACACCTGGAAATACTGATGATTAACCTCAGCCAAGCCCACGTTAAACACCCGATTGAACAAATCGGTGGGTGTGGCATCTTCCCCTTGCCCAAGGGCATTCACTGGCCCGAAGAAGCTACAAACTTCTTCAATCGATAAGTCGCGGCTGTCGGCAATGTGTTTGACGATGGCGATCCGCTGAAGCGCGACCTCGTCTAACATGTAATGGCAACAAACCCGCAGGATAAGGTCTAAATCGCTGAGAGAGATGCCCGACTGCCGAGAGAGGCGAAGCAGTCGGTTCACCCGGCTGAACCAAGCTAGGGGAATACTCCCAGTTTCCTCGTCGTCATCTGTTTCGCTTTCGCTTTCTGATGTAATTGGTTCGGATGCATCCGCCGGTGTGCCAGTCGTTATCCATGCTAGTCGAGACTGCTCTATGTCATTGTCTATGACGAGCCGGACATACCCTCCTAGGTCTTTGTTAATAAAGAAACGGTCAGCAAAGCCTGCTTCCTCGGGGCTGAGAGATTGAGATAGCAGTTCGCGTAGTTCAGCGATAGAAAGGTCTGTGGTCTTGAGGAAAAGTGTTGCTTGCTCTAGGGCAGCGAATGGCTGATTGTTGTAAAAAGCACTGAGCGCTGAGCGCACTTCCACAGCCGGTGCTGCGTGCGGCGGCAATGATTCGACTGCTGACGGCACAGTGATAGTCGCTGCCGCAGCCGCAGACAGCCCGAGGTAAAACCGCGCAATCTTTGTTGCAGATGTCTCTGACTGTCCGTTGCCGTTGTTGTCATTTTCTGCCGTCGCGCCTTCCGAACGCCCATGAAATAGTTTGTAGAGGGCTGCTCTATCCATGCCGAGGGCTTGTATGTAGAGCTTGACCTTTTCATCTTCTAGGCTGAAGGGCAGATTGAACGGATACTTGGCTTGCTGCAAGGTGCCAAAGGCATCGTCGTCTGAGACCTTGCCTTCAAGCAGAGTGTTGACGATGTCGAGATAGGGCACCAGTGAGAAGGTATTGTCTGCATCCAGTGGGATATTGTGCAGATCGTTGCGTCTGGTGAGCAGGTCAGGATTGGTAAAGTAGTCGTCTAAAAGCTGTAGTAAGTCAGCGAAATAAGCGGCAGGAGAGTAAACAGAACGGGCCGGATCGCCTTCTAAAAAAGTCACACCAAACTGTTCTTGATAGCTCGGCAAGTGCTTAACCATACTCATGCGGACGCTGCCTCTCAAGTTATATAAACTTCAGCAAGGTACTAATCCAATCGCTGAAGATAATGCTTTATGTTCTGATAAGTGACTATTAGAAACCAAGCACAGTATAAGCAGCTGAATAAAGCGACCTCTAGCTGCGTCGCAATTCTTCATCAAGAAGGCATGATTTAATACATTAGCTCGCAAAAATGTCTGAAATCCTTGATTTTGACGGCTAAGCTTATTTCATTCGATATCTCCTGAGTATCAAATGGCACTTAATCTAGGCATTGTTTGAGTGTGCAATACGCTTGCTAAACAGAGCGGCTTAAGCATTCGCTAAGATAATCTTTCGAAAATCTAAAGTGTCTGCTTGGGCTAAGAAGTAATGTATTGGTGACAGTAATTACGCAGGACTGAGAGGTGCAATTTAACAGTTAGCCATGATTGATGGTGCATTACGAAATTGGTACAGAGAGCCGAGCGTTTTCTTCATGTGAGCGGTGGGTGAGTGCCATGAGTTGCTGTGAATAAATGCCTTCATTCATGGCAGGGGCGGAAGCTTTATCCGCATTGATGCACCGCACCCAGTGGTCTACTACGCGAATGAACGGCGCGATGCGACCGTCTGTGTAGATTTTGGGAAAGGCTAGATGCTCTGGTGTAGGGATTTCTGTGAGGTCTTCACCAAGTTTGCTGGCAAAGACTTTGAAGCCGTTGACGTAATCTTTCTGGCTCGGATTGCCAATGACGAGGGTGCCTTGGTCGCCATAAACTTCGATAAAGTGGCCGCGTCCGGCATAGCTGACGGCACTGAGGGTGATTTGGCAGAGGGTGTCGTCGGCTAAGGTGAGCGCGATCGCACACACATCATCAGAATCTACAGGCTTGCGATCGCCCGTTACCGGGTCAGGCCGGTCAGGAATAGAGGTGCTCAAAGTCGCGCTAATGCTTTTCGCCGGACCAAACAGCCAATTGACATAGTCGAACGTGTGCGAGCCAATAGAACCCAGCGCCCCGCCACCCAGCTCCTTTTGGGCATACCAGTTCCACGCTCGCTCCGAGCTGGCCCGGCTAGAAGCAATCCAGTCGACCTTGATCAGGCGTCGCTTGCCGACAATATTTTGACTGAGCAAATTGGCAAAGTGCTGCCAGGCTGGAATGAAGCGAAATTCAAAATCGGGAACAACAATTACGCTGTTTTGCTGGGCGAGCTGCTGCAGGTGTTCGGCCTCTGCCACGGTGAGGGTGACCGGCTTTTCGAGGAGAAGATGCTTGCCTGCTTTTAGGATGTCGCAGGCCATGTCGTAGTGGGCGAAAGGTGGGGTAGCCAGGGTGACGGCCTGCACGGTTTCTAAGGCGAGAATTTCGGCGAGGTCGCTGCTGGCGACGGGGATGTCGTTGGCTTCGGCGACCTGTTGAGCTTTGGTGCGATCGCGATTCCAAACCGCGACCACGTCAGTTCGGTGATGCGCCTGCAGCCCCGGAATGTGAACCTTTTGGCCAAATCCCGTGCCAATTACCGCTACCCCAAGCTGCGTCATTTTTCTCGCTCCCGTCTCAGTTTTCTGACTGTGTACTTTTTGTTTGTGTACTAAGCCTACAGGACTGATTCTCCGAGTGAAATGGTTAGGGTAAAGACTTTTGACAGACTTTCAAGCTAGTATTTTGGTATTAGCGCGATGAGTACTCGGTTTTGTGCCGGACCACAAAGGAATCATAGCCATGGTAGAACCGCTAGAAGCACGGGTTGCTCTTTTAGAAGCTGAAGTCGCCCGTCTTAAAGATAAGCTAGATAATCAGGCCATGCCTGAGTCCTCTTCAATTCCCTGGTGGGAAAAAATCGTTGGTACGTTTGCTGATGATCCTATGTACGATGAGGCCATGCAGCTAGGTAAAGAGTACAGAGACTCTCAACGGTCTGATGCTCACTCTTTTGAACGCTAAACTGCGAGAGATAGATGTATATCCTCGATACTGACCATCTCAGTGTTTTAGATAGAGGTGGAATGGCGTCCAGAAGATTGTTTCAGCGCTTAGCAAATGTAACCTCTGAGCAAGTTGTGACGAGTATCATTAGTTATGAAGAACAAATGCGAGGCTGGTTGAGCTTCGTTGCGAATGCCCAGACCGTCGACCAACAAGTAAAGGCCTACAGCAGACTTCGAAAGCATCTAACGAATTATTGTGCAATTCCTGTTCTCGAGTTTGACTATGCAGCTGCTCAAGAATTTAGCCGTCTTAGATTGCTGTATCCAAGGCTTGGAACGATGGATTTGAAAATTGCGGCTGTGGCATTGGTTAACCAGTCTATTGTCTTGACTAGAAATACTCGTGATTTTGAGAAAATAGCAGACTTAACTATCGATGATTGGACCTAGCTGGGGTGAATAGGAAAGGTATGAACAACACTGAGCGAATACTTTCCGATATTCCTGGTAATCCTCTCTTGGGGTTGCAGCGAGCGGATGCGCTTTGGCACGCCTACAAGACGGGCGATCGCACCGTACCTTCTGTGGTTACTGACAGTGCCGACAATCTACCGACCGTCGAATACGATGTGGTGATTTGCGGGGGAACGTTGGGGATTTTGCTGGGGGCGGCGCTGTCTATGCGCGGATGGAAGGTGGCGCTGCTCGAAAGAGGTGAGCTGCGCGGGCGCGATCAGGAGTGGAATATCTCTCGGCGGGAGCTAGAGACCTTTGTAAAGATGGGGTTGCTGAGTGAGGCAGGGTTAGAAAGTGCGATCGCATCCCAATACAACCCCGCTCGAATCGCTTTCACAGGGGGAGACGATCTCTGGGTTCGGGATGTGCTCAACGTTGGCGTAGACCCGGTGAGCCTACTCGAACAGCTCAAGCAAACCTTTTTAGAACATGGCGGCACCCTGCTCGAACACACTCCCTTTAAATCTGCGACGGTGCACCCCAATGGCGTAACCGTTCATAGCGATAAAAACAGCTTAAGCACCCGGCTAATCATTGATGCGATGGGTCACTTTTCACCCATGGTGCAGCAGGCAAGAGCTGGCCAGAAACCCGATGCCGTCTGCCTCGTCGTGGGTACCTGTGCGACGGGCTACGAACACAATGAGACCGGTGACCTCATTGTCTCTTTTACCCCTATCAAGAAGCAATGCCAATACTTTTGGGAGGCCTTTCCAGCTAGAGATGGCCGAACAACTTATCTATTCACCTATTTAGATGCGCACCCGAGCAGACTGAGCCTGACAGAACTCTTCGAAGACTATCTTGCCCTACTGCCGGGCTATCAGCAGGTTTCTTTAGAACAGCTAGACTTCAAAAGGGCATTGTTTGGGTTCTTTCCCTGCTACAAAGACAGTCCGCTTCAGTACACCTGGAATAGAACGCTGGCTGTGGGCGACAGCAGCGGCAGCCAGTCACCGCTGAGCTTTGGTGGCTTTGGGGCAATGGTGCGCCATTTGGAGAGATTGACCCAAGGGATTGACGATGCCCTAACGGCTGACTTGTTGGATGCACGGTCGCTGGGTAAGCTGCAGCCCTATCAGCCAAACCTCTCGGTGACTTGGCTCTTTCAGAAGTCGATGAGCGTTGGGGTGGACCAATCGCTCTCCCCAAACAAAATAAATCAGGTACTCTCGACCATTTTCGAAGATATGTCCGCCCTGGGCGATGAGGTGCTAAAACCCTTTCTTCAAGATGTTGTTCAATTTCCCGCGCTGGCGAGAACAATGTTTAGAACGTCTACCCGGCATCCGGGGCTGGTACTGAGCATTTTGCCCCAAGTGGGCGTTGGCTCGGTCATGAGCTGGACGAAGCATTTTGTGAGCCTAGGCGGCTACAGCGCGCTCCATGCCATGCAAAATCTGGTGGATAGCCGCATGGCATCAGAAGCCAAGCAGTACCAGGCGGATCGCTGGCGAGATGCCCTAAAGTACGGGTCGGGTGCAGACTATGAGGACTGAAGATTTATGCCCGACACGTACCCTTTTTCCTGAGAGTTTCTGCCTTTTGTGTGACGTTGTTGTTTGCTGAGCGACATAGAGTAAAACGCGGTGACTATTCAAAAACACTGCTATGTTTCACGCTGCAATGACTAAATTACGAGAACTTTTGAAGCTGGTTAGCTCCGTTCACTGGCGCCAGCTGATGGCGACGGCGTTTGTGGTGGGTCTGGTGCTACTGACCTCCAGTATCGACAATGCCAACCTCAAGCCCAGCACAAAAGCATACCTAAACAATATGATTGAGCGCGGGGAGACCGGTCGCCCGGTGACCACTCGGCAGTGGAAAGCTGAGAACGAGCGTCTGGAAGGGCAACCCGCCAAGCGAGTAAAGCGAATTGCCAATGAGTCTGCAGATGCTGTCGAAGAGATGGCTGAAATCTATCCTGGCAATGCAAAAAGCGTGCTGCCGGGAATGTCGAACGACACCTTGGAAAAGGACGACTAGAGAAGAGAAAGGCTACAGACAGTTGCGGGCTCCCCAGTCGGGTGGCCCGTCGTTGCGATCGCTTCCCTTACGGCACTGAAACGGCCTCACCATGTTCTCTGGCATGTAGCCAAAGTGAATGTAGCCATCTGGGTCGCCTTCTCTAAAGAAGGTGACCAGGCCTGTGGTAGGGCAGTTCTCTACAATTTGCGCTGCCATTTGGTTCATTAGCACGGTAGAGGCCATGACGCTGGCGGCGCCCGTCCCTGCTAGGCTAAAGCTAGACATGCCAGTGCGGTCTTGCGGTACGTTGACAGTGTAAAAATGTCTGTTCTGGCGTCGTTCGGCGATTTGCACATTGGGCAGCGATCGCAGCTCATCTTCCACCTGAGCGATGGCGCTATCGCAACTTATGGTAGGCTCCGCAGCGAGCGGCGGTGCGAAGCTTACAAGATCTGAGCGAATCCACACAGGAGACGTTGGCGTGACGCCGCTGGGCCGAATTTGATGCCACTCGTAGCCGATGTCGTCAGTCTGCGTGTCTAAAATGCTGAAGGACTGACCGTTGCGAATGGTGGCTTGAGTCTCTGCCGCTGTAGAGGGGCGCGATCGCAAATTGGCAACACCCTCTTCCAGTGTCGTGGCAACCCATCCCTGTCTGGGCTGAGCAAGTGCATCGTCAGAAAGCACAACAAGCGGGCTTAGGCAGCTCGCAGCAGCCATTAACCCAGTCAACAGGCGTTTCATTTATTCTCTTCTCCGGACGATAGTCTATAGCTTTTCTTGAGTCGCTTAGGTTGGCCTTACCGACTCAACCCTTAGACAACTTGCTATAGAGAGTGCATCCATTTTGCACCGGTAAATTCCAGATGGTGACGGAGAATTCTCAACCGCTACAGCGTCAGCGACTGAGGATTGTTCTCAATCAGGTCACAAAGGTCTTTTAAGAACGCGGCACCATCGGCACCGTAGATGATGCGGTGGTCGCTGGTCATGTTGACGCGCATTTGGTTGCGGATGCCCATCATGCCATCGGGGGTAGCCACTACCTGCGGTCTGGAGCCACCGATGGCCAAGATAGACCCCTGCCCTGGCGGCAAGATGGCATCGAAGCTATCTACGCCAAACATGCCTAGGTTCGAGAGGGTAAAGGTGCCAGAATTGTATTCTTCAGGGGAAAGTTGTTTGCTGCGGGCGCGTTTTACCAGGTCTTTCCAGGTGCGCGACAGTGAGTAAATGTCCATTTGGTCTGCGCCACGCAGCACGGGCGTGATCAGCCCGCCGTCTGGCATGGCGACTGCCACGGCGATATTGATGCTGCTGCTGTACTGAATGCCCGTCGGTGCGAAGCTGGCATTGACGATGGGATGCTTGGTGAGCGTGACGGCGACGGCTTTTGCCAGTAGCGCAGTCATGGTGACGCCCTTGGGCTTGATTTGCTTGTAGAGCTTGTCTAGCTCGTTTGTGGTGATGGTGTAGCCTACCCGGAAGACTGGCACGCTAAGGCTCGCGTCCATATTGCGAACGACCGCCTGCTGCAGCGTATTGAAGGCGACGAGTTCGCCTGGGGCGGCGGGGGCAGGCGCAGCGCTTGGGGGCGGCGCAGCAGCTGGAGTGGGAGTAACGGCGGCTGCAGTTTGAGTCGGCACTGGCTGCGGTGGAGCTGAGGTGGGTGCTTTACCTGCCGCCAGCTCAACGTCTTTGGCCACAATTCGGCCATGGGGACCGGAGCCCTGGAGGCCAGTGAGGTCTACCTTTAGCTGCTTGGCGAGCTTGCGGGCGCGGGGTGAAACGATGGTCCGACCCGAGGGTGATGCTGTGGTGCCATTTTGAGCCGGGGGGGCTGCGGGGGCCGATGCGGCAGCAGGGGCGGCACTGGCTGGGGTAGGTGCCGGGGTAGACGCGGGCGCTGGAGTCGCTGCTGGAGGACTGGCCGCTGCACCACTGCCGTTGCTGGCAATTGCTGCAGCCTGTTGTTTGGCCGCTTCGATCTCGTCTTCTGTTTCTGCGAGGAGGGCAATGGCGTCATTGACCTGGGCCATCTCTCCCGCTTCGGTGATGATGGCGGCTAGGTAGCCTTCATAAAAAGACTCCACATCCATATCGGCCTTGTCAGACTCAACGATGACGACGGTTTCACCTTTTTCAATTTTGTCGCCAGCAGACTTAGCCCAAGAGACAATTTTTCCCTCAGTCATGGTGGAGCTGAGAGCAGGCATGAAAACTTCGCGGATCATGGATGGGATTGTGTGGACAACAGCGCGGCTGACAGATGGGTATGGCAATTGCCAGCGACTAATTGTATCCCGTTGTGGGGGCAGTTGTATTTTGTTGCGGTCGTAGTGAATTGAAAGACCGGGGCAAGAACAGGGCGAATGGATGGCAGTGGAGGGCGATCGCCCTGTAGCTCACCCGCCCTATAGCTCACCGCGAATATCTTCAACCACGCCGTCACGCAGCAAAATTTCTACCTGCATTTTTTTGATCATGTGGTCGCCCACGGCCACCTTAAAGAAACCGTCGATTTGACCCTGGCTCACTTCTTTGTCAAGCTCTAGGGTTTGCACCTGCTGGAGCTGTTGGAGCAGCTGATTTTTTTGCTGTAGGAGCTGGCTTTTGTCTTGGTTGAGCTTGCCCTGCACACTGCTGATCTGCTGAGAAACCGCAGCGTCGGCTGGGTTGGAGCCCTGCTTTTGCATTTCCGTGAGGATGCGCTGGCTTTGCATTTCAAGCTGCTGCAGGCGGCTGTCAATTTGGTTGAGCTGGCTTTGCAGCTGCTTTTGGGCCTCTTCTTTCCAGAGTGGGGTCACCACTGCTTTGATGTTGACGACGCGCTTTAGCAGCAGTTGAGACTGGGAAACATCCATGGCAGGCTGAGAATATAGAGGACTTTAGGGAGCTGACTATCGATTCAAGCAGACACTATTGAATCAGAATAGACCCGATTCAAAATAGTGCGGAGCAGACGTTTGTAGAAAACATGTACAGCAAACATGCCCACTCATCAACATTAGTTAACCTACTTACGTCCATTAACGCAAATTGCTCGTAAATATCGACGTTAAATATCTTCTAGCAAGGCATATCTCGGGGGTTATCTTCAGGATTTACGCATACAGCGCATCGATGGCTGCTTTATATCGTTCGCTCACTTTGGCCCGTTTGACTTTGAGGGTTTGGGTCAGCAGCCCGTTTTCAATCGTAAAGGGCTCTTCTAGTAAAACAAAGGGACCCACTCGCTCGTCGGGACGATAGCCAGGACGACCGGAGATTTCGCGCTTCAGCTCTTGCTTGAAGAGGTCCTGAATCGGTTTGCTGTTGAGGTCACTGAGGTCTACGCCTTTACTCAGAGCCCATTTTTCTAGCTCTTCTGTGTTCGGTACGATCAGCGCACCAATGCTCTTTTGGTCTTGGCCAACAAGCATGATTTGGTCTACATAAGGGCTGCGCAGGCAGGCATTCTCAACCGGTGTGGGCTCAATGTTTTCGCCATTGGTGAGCACGATGGTGTCTTTTGCCCGGCCTGTGATAATCAGGTCGCCCCACTCCGTAAGCTGGCCTAGGTCGCCCGTATCAAACCAGCCTTCAGGGTCGATGGCTTTGGTGGTGGCTTCGGGATTTTTGTAGTAGCCCTGCATGACCTGGGGCCCACGGATGAGCACTAGGCCAGGGGTGCCGACGGGCAACGGCTGCCGGGTGCCCGGATCGACGATCTGGGTTTCGGTACCTGGTAGGGCCTGGCCATCTGCGCCGCGCAGATTGTGCCAAGGGCGGCGTACGTGGGTGATGGGCGCGGTTTCGGTGAGGCCGTAGCCACCGAGAATGTCGATGCCTGCGATTTCGTAAAAGTCTTCGAGGTAGTCGGCGATAGAGCCGCCGCCGCTGACTAGGTAGTCGACCTGGCCGCCCATGGCCTCGCGTACTTTGCTGTATACGAGGCGATCGCCCAGCTGATGAATCGGCCAGAGGTAGGCCAGCTTCAGCCGTGCCATCAGCTTTTGCCCGCCGGAGGCTTTCATATTGTCGAGGTCTAGTCCTGTCAGGGTGCGTTTGGCTCGAATATATTCTAGGCTTTTGCCCAGGAAAAATTTCACCAGCTTTTGCTTGCTTTCGGGCTGCTCTCGAAAGTTCTTTTGCACCCCTTCGTAAATGGATTCCCACAGCCGGGGTACGGCCACCATGTATTGAGGGCTGTGGGTTTTGAAGTCTTTTTTGACGGTGCGAATGTTGGTGTAGATTTGGGTGCAGCCCTGAGAAAGGGTGAAGTATTCGAAGGAGCGCTCGTAGCAGTGCCAAATGGGTAAAATGCTGAGCACCTTTTGCTGGGGGCCGACGTTAACCACGCTGCTCGCCCCATAGATTTGGAAGAGGAGGTTGGCCTGGCTGAGCATGACGCCTTTGGGCATGCCAGAGGTGCCAGAGGTATACATCAGGGTGGCTGTGCGATCGCGGTCAAACTGCACAGGGGTAAAGCTGTGCGCTGCGCCTAGGTCCATCAGCTCAGAGAAGTTCATGAGCTTTGCCCCGCCAAGGTCTGCGTCGATCTCGGCGGCTTCGTCAGTCAGCAAAATGACAAAGCGCAAACCGAGTCCGCTGAGGTCACCTGCTAGCTTGCTCAGCACGGTGATGTCCTGCACGATCAGGCCAATGCTGTCGCTATTGTTCAAGATAAACAGCAGCTCTGCTTTGTCGGCATTGGCACCGCGGACGGCATCAATCGCACCAGCGGTCATAATTCCCTGGTCTGCCACCATCCAGCGGGGGCGATTTTCGCTGAAGAGGGCGATCTTTTCTTCGGGCTGCACGCCTAGGGCTTGGAGGCCAGCGGCAAACTGGGTAATGGCTTCGGCTAGCTGGCGATAGGTGTATTTGGTCTCGGGATTGGTGTGGGGGTCGTGTAGGGCGAGGTGGTCGCCGTGTTTGGCTGCGACGATGGGCCAAATTTCTGGGATGGCGGCGACATTGCTGTAGTCAATTGCCTTTGCATGATTGATTTTTTCCTGTTCGTGCAGCGCCGCTATCATGGTGTGTGCCAATCCCCCAGAGTGCTCCTTTTTCAGCAATATTACTTGATAGCAGCATACCCGCATTCTTTTTAGATATGTTTGCAGAGGTGAGACTTCAGCTGGCGGCTCAGAATATTCTGCCGATGGCACAAAAATCCAGCAAAGCGGCGCTTTTACCGTGCTATTTAAGCCGGTAGCGGTTTACCATGAATTCTTAAGTAACGTTAAGCGTTGGATGTGGTGAGCAGTGATGGTAATCGGGATACTCAGTGGGCGTTTTCAATGCTTGAGTCAGCTTGTGGCTCTATTTGAAGGCTCATTGTGGCCTCAGTTTGGAGACGTTCCCTTTAACCAAATTGCCTGGGCCGTAGTTTCCATTTTTTTGGTGGAGATGGTTAGAGATGCTTACCACTTTTTGAGTCATCAGTGGGGGCCGCTACAGCAGCTGCACAACTGGCACCACCGGGCGTACAAGAAAGATTTTTCGCCGATCAGTACAGAGGTGTATCGTAAGGCACAGCTGTACAACGACGCGCCGGAAGCCATTTTTATGATGGGGGTGATGGGGGCGGCGGCAGCGCTGACTCAAACGCCGGGGTTGTGGCTGGGTGTGCTGTATGCAGCGGGCTTCTTAGGGTCGGCTGTATTGCGATCGCGCGGCTTCTTATCTGGTACAGACCTCACCCACGAACCCGGGCCATTGACGGGCCTTCCGGGTCACTGGCTGGTGAACCGCACTTACCACTGGCGCCACCACTTTGACGATACCAATGCCTACTATGCGGGGCTTTTTCCTATGAGCGACAAGTTACTCGGCACAGCGCTTTCTCTCAAAGGTAAAACGGTTGCCGTTACAGGGGCCTCTGGCACCCTCGGCAGCGCCCTGATAAAGGCCTTGGCGAAGCAGGGCGCGAAACCTGTGGCCCTGACTACGTCTGGCCGTGCTGAAATTCTTGGTGCGGTGAAGGTTATCCCCTGGCAAGCGGGGCGAGAGGCTGATTTGCTGGAGACGTTTCAGCGGGTGGATATTCTCCTCATCAACCACGGTGTGAACGTGATGGGTGAAAAGTCTCCTCAAGCGATTGATACGTCGCTAGAGGTCAATGCGCTCTCTGCTTGGCGAATGATGGAGACTTTTTTGCAGACGGTAAACAACAGAACCGGGCGAGCGACCAAGGAGATATGGGTCAATACTTCTGAGGCAGAAGTAAACCCGGCCTTTAGCCCGCTGTATGAAATTTCCAAGCGGTTGATCGGCGACCTGATAAATCTGCGGCGGACCGATGCCCCCTGCGTGATTCGTAAGCTGGTGCTGGGGCCGTTCAAGAGTAATTTGAATCCGTATGGGGTGATGAGTGCAGGTGCGATCGCTCGGGCGATTCTCTTTTTGGCCAAGCGAGATGTTCGCAATATGATCGTTACGATCAATCCACTTACCTACCTGCTGTTTCCCCTCAAAGAACTCTCTCAGGCGATTTATTTCAAACTTTTCCTCAAGTCTTCGAGTGCAGCCAAGCTAATAACAGAGAAGCTCAACACCTTGCCCTAAAGAAGGAGAAGTCTAAGCCGGGTTGTTGGGTTGGGATGACGATTGGCCAAGCTGAGTTTCAATGGCGCCTAGCCGCTGATTGATTTCAATCACTAGGATTGCTAGATTGTCGAACTGTTGTTCTAA
>JBCBFY010000023.1:0-53280 GCA_038527325.1 Cyanobacteria bacterium J06614_10 | reverse complement strand
ATCGAAAATTGACGGGTGGTCTGTGTTCTTAGCGTTTGCCCAACGGCTTCAACTTGGTCGCGCGTGATTCCCCATCGTCTCTGCCGGATAGGACGGCCCGACTGAGTAATCAGCATGACCTCCAGCTGATCGTCTGGACGCGTGGGTCTGTCTACGCCTGCGCTCACGGCATATTCTGACCCTGCATCCGGCACAAAATAGATGTAGAGCAGGGCAGGATTGACACCGGTTGTTTCTTCTACCTCCCGTAGGGTCTGCTGGGCTACATCCAGAGTGGCAACGGGTTTTTGGTCTATCTCCAGATACTGGCTAAACTCTCCGCCGATGGCGGTTTCTAACACAGCAAACAATTCATCTTGGTCGTCTGTGACCACTATCAGCGGGTCGCCAGTGTCAGAGTCTAAGATCACTTCTGAGACGTTGGGTGCAGCCGGGGGCGTTTCAGGGTCTGACGGGGGCTCTGGAGCGGGGGGTTGCGTACCGCGGTTTGTGAGGATGATGCTGTTTTTGATGATGTTTGCTGAAGTGCTACCAGCTTCTACAGTGTCTTCGGTGGTCGTGATGCCGCCCGGTTGAGTGAGGCTAAAGTTCTCACTGGACTCCCCTTCTGTACCGTAGAGAATCTCGATGCGGCCACCTACTGCGCCTGCGGTTGTAATGGTCGCACTGCCTGGTGAGGCTGTCCCGGTGGCCGTAAAAGAGTTGTCTGTTTCAATGCGAATAAGTGGATTGTTACTAGCGGTGCTATCTGTGTCGCTGGCATCGATAAATTCTATCTGGATGCTGCCAGGACTCATTAGGCTGACATTGCCAACATTGTCACTTGAGCTGCCTGCGGCTGTGCTGATGCCGCTAGCTGTGATGCTGCCATTGGTAGAGGTGAGTGTGACATTGCCACTGCGATCGCCGCCCACCGTCGTAATCTGCCCGCCCACTGTAATATCAGCTTGAGCATCGATGTTGATATCTTGGCCGATGCCTACAGTTGTGGTGTCTAGCGAATCAGCAACAGACACGTTGCCGGTAGTGCTGCTCAGAGAGATGCCAGTGCCTCCGCCTGCTCTCACCGCCTCGACGACAATATCTTGCTGGGCACTTAGGGTCACACCGCCAGTCTGGCTGTTGAGGGTACCGGTTTCGAGAGTGCCTTCGGTCTCTAGGGTAATGCCACCGTTTGTGTTGTTGAAGTCATAGCCTGCGGTGGTAATGTTGCCTTGCGATCGCAACACCACGGCGTCACTGAAGGTGACATCGCTACTAAGACTAATCTCTCCTGTATGCGTGTCACCGCCGATGGTAATCTCGCTAAACCCAGCTTGCAGGGCGGCCAGTTCACCCTCTGTGATATTTAGCAGGTCCACACCACCGCTATCGACGCCACCTAATTCGATATTTACAGTGTTGTCGGCTGGGCGAATAGTGAGCTGGCCATTGCCCGATATGAGGGCGCCCTGGTTATCTCCGGCGCCGTTTGTGTTCCCGAAGCTGATGTCGTTACCAATGAGTGTGAGGTCGGTCTGACCACTGCTCAGAGAACCTGTAATTTGAGCATAGTACCTTTCAAAAGAGACGGTTGTATCACCTGCTGTGGTGCTGGTATTTTCTAGATGCTGAATTTCGCTAAAAGCAGCCAAGCGACTTCCACCGTGAACAATGTCGCCAGTGTCTGCTCCGTCTAGCAGCCACTGCGATTCTGCGCTGTTGGTGATAATTCGATTGTCAGCGTCATTTCCACCGCGCAGCTCGATGCCCGTGCCTGTGCCAAAATTCTCCAAATTGAAGGTGTCTGCCCCCGTGCCCCCAGTCAGCGTATCAAAATTGACAAATGCTAAGCCGTTGACGCTGTTGCCATTGATATCATCTAGCGTCCAAAGATTGCTGCTATTGCTGCCTATCAATGTGCCACCGCTGCTAGGGCCTACGATGTTTTGAACATCTGAGATGCCTAGGTTGTCTAAACTGACGGTTAGGGCATCGCCGACAAATGACTCATAGCTTATTGTGTTGAATCCATCTCCGCCCGAGATACTGTTGAAATCAGTTTCTTTAAAGCCGGGACCCAGCTGAAAAATATCGTTGCCGCTACCCCCTACAATGTTTTCCACACCAGAAAACCGCAGGCTTGCATTTTGCAAGAGGCCTGTACCCGTACTGTTTAGCTGGAAAACAGTTTCTGTTGTAGGATTGCTCGGGGATGGGCCGATTAGCGTTGAGGCATCTACAATTTTTATGACGGGACGGCTCCCTACGGTGTCGATAATGCTTTGACCGATAGCGATCGCACCTGTACTCCCGGTCCGCCCGACATTGATTCTGCGGGTCGACGGGCCAATAGCTGCGATATCCGTTTCGCTAATATTGAGGCCAGTCGTTGCATCCTCAATGCCTAAATTAATATCCTGTGAGTTGCTAAAAGGCCAAAAATGAACAATATCTCCTGCAACAGAGTTAGCCCCTCCAGTGAGATCTATCTGGTCACCTACGAGATAGATAGCGGCATCACTTTCATCCGTGCTAGTGGCTAAAATGCTCCCAACTGAAATCTGACTATCTCCGTGTAGTGAGATAAGTCCGGCAGAAGCGCCGTCCTCTTCATCCGGGCTTCGGCTGCCCGAATCTAGGTTGGCGACTTCTAACATGTTTGCCAGCAGCTTGATTTCTCCACCATCGCCCGCATCGTCGTCACCAGACTCGGAGTAAGTATCTACATCTCCAGTAATGCTCAGCGAACCCCCCGTTTCAAGGAATACATTTCCTCCTTTGCCAGAGTCGTCATCCTGAGCGTAAGAAAAGGCCTGGATATCTCCGTCGACCAAAATAAAATTGCCAGCAGCTTCGCTGTTTTCTCTAAGAGAAACGTTTCCAGCGCGATCGCTGTCATCGTCTCCTGTAGAAGACCATGTCGCGAGGGTCTGGGTAGCAATTTGATTCCCGACAATCTCGATATCGCCGCCTGCTTTTGATGTGGAGCCAGTGCGAGCATGGCTAAAAGAATTGATCTGAGCATTAATGGTGACGCTGTCTTCGGCTTGGATAGTCACTGAGCCGCCACGGCCAGCATTACTATTCGCATTCGAGAAAGCATCTATGGAGAGCACAGACACATCATTTGCTCGGATGCTGATATCGCCACCATTTTGTGCAATATCTCCCATCGCAGAAGAAAAACTGTTGATATGTCCTATGTCAACTTCTCCGTTGGTTGACAAGATCTCGATGTAGCCCCCGTTTCTCGCCCCATTACCCCCTGAGCCAAATGATGTGGTTTGGGCTTCTGAGGTGGCTCTCAAGTCGCCGGTGGTAATGTCTCCAAATGCATTTAGAACAATGTTGCCACCGTTCCCGGCATTGCTGCTGCCACTGGAGTGATCGTCTTGTGCGTAAGAAGACGTGGTGATACCACCGCCGATGTCTATGATTCCATTGGGTGCTTTGAGCGTGATATTGCCGCCGTCTCCGGTATCGTAGGTTTCGGTGCTTGAGCTAGCTCGCAAAACATGATTGGTCGTTGGCGTTGTGGTGCTGACTTTGATATCGCCTTGGTGCGCGGTCAGGGTGATATCGCCTGCATCGCCAGATTCTCTTCCTGCGACGTAGGAATAGGTTCTAATCGCTTCTGCAATGTCAATGTCGCCATTGAGCGCATCGATGGTGACATCGCCTCCATTGGCAGAGTCAAACGATCCGGCAGTGCGATCGCCCTGGGTCAGAATGGCCACTGCAGAGACACCCTGCTGGCTATTGAGGATGACATCACCACCTGCTACACCGCCCGTATCACGATCATCCGTGCTGGTATCTAGTGTCCCAAGGTAGATGCCAGCACCCTGAATGATGATGTCTCCCCGTTCTGCGCGAATGGTGTCATTGGGGTCGAGCATGCGAAACTCGCCGCCGCTAATGTTGTTGCTATCGGCGATGAGCGAGAGCGAAACCCCCGGCTGGAGCGTGAGCTGATTGCTGCTGAGGTCTTGCAGGACGATGTCATTTCTGGCTGAGAGGGTGATGTTGGCCGTTTGGCTTTCGAGCGATGTGCTCGATATGTAGTCGTCGCCGCCAGAGCTATAAGATGGACCACCATCGGTGATGAATACATTATCAGGGTCAAGCAGCAGCTCGCCGAGTTCTCCTTGCTCTGCGCTAAGGTCAACGAGCCCAGCAAAGATTAAGTGCTGCTCACCTGAGACTTCTGCGAATCCACCGTTGCCGCCTACGCTGCCGCCTCGGCCTTCAATGTTGCCATAAAACCGCATGCGATCATCTGCCCAGGCGATCGCACGCCCCCCGTCTCCTTCTATCAGCGCATTTACAGATAGTGTCGATGCTGCATCGACGTCAGTCTGTCTCGCGTTGAAAACAGGCCCCTGCCCCTGGTAGTCTCCGCCGACTCTGATAAATCCGCCGCCCCTGTCTCCAGATGCGTTGAGGTCGGCATTAAATAGCTCTACCTGTTGGCCAAGCACGTTGATGTTGCCGCTAGTATTGCCTTGGGTCGATAGGCTGCCTGTTGCGATCGCGCTTCCCCCTGCCTCAGAAATACTTTCTGAAGCTCCACTCAATCGCACCGAACCATCTGCCTGTGGGACGAGAGTCGTTGCATGGGCCAGCTCGCCACCGGTTAGCATTTCACCGATGCTCTGAGGGTTGAGCAGCGTAGAGCCAGATGGCGACGTACTATGCTCAACTTCTAGAGAGAGTAGCTGGTCGCCCTGGTGAATACGCACCAAGCTTTCACCCTCTACCGCCGCGACCGTAATGCTACCTTCGGGCGCGCTAAGATTGCCCGTATTGACCGTAGTGCCGCCCAGCAGTGTGATCGATTCACCTGTTTCGACGGCCAAGTCTGCCAGATTCACGATGGCACCTGGCTCCGCAGTATCAAAGCGGAAAGTGCTGGGTGGGCCGGTCATCTGAGCGTAGTTACCTGCTTGCCCATTTGCTGAGAACTGGCCCTGCTCAAACTCAATGCCCGTGGCGCTAGTCGCTGTAAATCCACCCGACAGATTGAGCTGCGCATCAGGACCGAGCAAGATGCCTGCTGGATTCATCAAGTACAGGTCAGCGTTGCTGCCGCTCACCTGTAAGGCGCCTTCAATGTGAGAGGCCTGACCATTCTGGATGCGACCGATGACATTTTGTACGGCCGGTACTGTGATGAAGTTGGCCGTTTGTTCGGTGGCTAGGTCAAACTGCTCGAAGCTATGAAATAAGTTGGCATCGTCTGCGGAGTACTGTCCGCCAGTGATGTCAAACTGGTCGCCGACAAGGTCGACTGTGGTGTTGACGTCGTCATTATTAGAAACAACCTGCGCAGAAGCGTCTGCTGCCGGGAACAAAATGCTGCTCGTGAGGCCACTGGTTAGTGGTAGAAGCGCCCAAGCGACTTTGGTTGAAAAGTTACGAGATTCCGACTTTTCAGCGTGAGGTCTACTTGTAGGCATAGCAGGCAAAGGGTGTAGGCAGCTATGCCTAGGTTTCCCTACCAGGGATTGCCAATCATGGTGAAGGCTGACCAATAAAAGGGATGATCGAAGGCCCAGCGACCGCTCTCTGACAGGGCTGGTATGTTGGCGATCGCGTCGTCTCCCCGGCCATAAATCGTGCCATCGGTGATGCCCACTTCTCCGCTGATCAGGCTCATCTGCGCCTGCTGAAGTGCTTCTGCTCGGGTAGAGGTAGTTCTCAGCGCGTCGTAAAACTGTGACATAAAGCCCAAGGTGCCTTCGTCATTGACAGGCCAGAGGCTTGCCAGTGCCGACTGCGAACCTGCCTTGACGGCAAATCCGGCAAAGCCATATTCGGAGGCCTCATCGCCGAGCGCCGTGCTGCAAGCACTCAAGATAATCAGGCCAAGATTGCCACTGGAGAGCTGCAGGTTTGCCACTTCACTGAGCGAGAGTTTTTCATTCCAGAGTTGAATGTAGGAGTCTTCGATGCTGCCCGCCTCGAAAACGGCATGGGTGGCCAGATGGAGAACGCCGTATTTTTTTTGCTGTAGCTGCGTTTGTAGGTTGTCGAGAACGAACTCTTCGTTGAGAAAGGTATCACCTTCCCAAGGGCCGTTGCCGATGAGGCCGACTTCGGCGTCGACTGCAGGCAGGTCGGGCTGATCTTCAAATTCGGAAGCACCCATGGCTAAGACCTCAGCCAGCGTAAAGTCGGGGTGTGCTTCATTGAGCCTATCGCCAAAGTCGGTCAGGCTGAAGGTCGGTAGCAGGCCTAAGCTGTATGACTCGACCAAGTAGCGATCGCCATCGTGAAGTGCTGCCAAAGGAAGCGTCCGTAAACCCGTATCTAGCACAAAGCCGATGCTGTTGACGTTTTGCCGTTCGAGCCGCTGCTCAATGGGGTGTATCAGCCAGCTATACATCTGCTGAGCAGGCGGTAAGTACTGCCGCTCAGTTGAAAATTGACTGGTGGCATGTTGCAAAAAGCGCTTGCCGGTAGCTTCTATCTGTTCGCGCGTGACGCCCCAAGCGCGCTGCCTGACAATGTCATGCTCTGGGGTGACCAGCATAAGCTCTAGCTGGTCGTCGGGGCGGGCGGGGTGAGCGCTGCCGGTGATGACCGCATCTTCTGAGGCGGCATCTGGAACAAAGTAGGCGTAAAGCAGTGCAGGTGATACATTGCTGGCTTGGGCGATCGCACTGAGCGTTGTCTGCATGTCGCTGAGCGTCGCAGGCTTAGCGTTTGCCTGCTCTCCCAAGTCTAAGTACCCATCGAAGTTGGCACTGACGTTCGTTTCGATTTGCCTGATGACCTCTGCCGGGGCTAATTGCGCTGCAGAGGCTGAAAGATTGGGGAGGAGATGACCGGTAGAAGCCGCCCCTGTGGCCTCAGTCGCCTGTGCAATGGTCTCGGCGACAAGATTTGAAAACAGTGTTGCTGGTTCTGGAGGCAGGTCTACTTTTGGGGGCAAGCCTACTTCAGGGGGCGGGTCTACTTGTGGTTCAGTGACAGGGTTGACCGGTGCCAGGATCTCTTGAAAGGTGGTGAGCACCGTGCCGCTCTGCTCAAGACTGCCCTCATCGTCTCCGGTCAAGTTCCACTGTAGGTCGGCGATATTTGTAACGATGCGATTGCGTATGGGGTCGTCTGCGATCGCCCGCCCATCGCCTTCTATATGAAGTCCCAAAGCCGCGACCGGCGCACTAATCTCAAAAGTATCTACACCGCCCTGCCCGCTTAGCGTCTCTATCTGCGAAAAGGACACAGCTGGTAGCAGGCCCCCACCTACCGAAATCTCGCCGCTCTGTACGCCCAAAATCGTAAACCTATCGTCTTCGTTCGAGCCGATGAGCGTGTCTTGTATGCCGTTGCCAGCTGCTGAATTGCCTATCACCGCTTCAATATTGCTAAACCCGATGACGTTGTTTGTGCTCCCTTGAGTACTGCCGTTAGCAGTTAATTCAACGGTTAGGTCTGCTCCGTAGCTGCTGTAGTTGAGCGTGTCGATGCCCAATGCACCGTCGATGGTGCCGGTAAGTGCGCTGCCTGGCTGCATTCTGAAGTCGTCATTGGCCGCACCACCAATCAAGTTTTGAATGTTTGTGAATTGTAGACTGCTGACGCTGCCCCTGTTTTCTCCATCGATGACCCAACTGTTGTCAGTATCAGCGCCTTGCAGCGTAATGTTGTCTGTCCCGACCAAATTCTGAGCAGCCGTGAAGTTATTTAGGTCAATCAACAGTGGTGGACCTAAATACTGTTCGTAGCTAACCGTATCAATGCCGCTGAATTGTTCAATATTTTCAAAGGTAATCGCGTTGCCTAAGCTGCCCGCACTAAGGCTATTGAAAAAGACAGTTACCAGATCGTCGGTAATGGTAAGTGTGTCGCCACCTAAAATATCGATTGGCTGTGGGTGTGCGATCGCACCTGGAAGAAGGCTCACAATACCGGTGCTGTCACTTGTACCGATGTTTATCGGTTGAAGTGTGGAGTCGATAGCCTGCAGCTCATCTGCTGTAATGTTGAGCGCCAGAGGATTCTGGTTGCCAGTATTTTCACTACCGATGCTCACATCTCGGGCGGGATTAGCCGCCGTAAGACTAACGCTACTCCCAATAATTGAACCTGCGCCACCGGTGATATCGATTGTATCTGCGCTCAGAAGGATGCTGTTGGCAAGACTGTTCTGACCCTGGCTATTGGCATTAATTAGTCCAATATTTAAGGCTGTCTGAGCTTGGAGCGTTACAGCGCCGGATTGCGCCGAAGTGCCGTTGCCCAGTGAAGAAGAGGATACCGTTGTAATCTCGTCAATATCAATAGTATCGGCCTCAATAAAGACGCTGCCGCCATCGCTCGCATTTCTATCAGCGGCCCGAGACCCGCTGTCAATTTTTGGCAAAGTAACCTGACCATTGGGCGCTGACACGAAGATGTCGCCAGCTGTGTCTGCGTTGTTATTTCCCGAACGGGAGTATGAGAACAGTTCGCCACTCGTGATGTTGCCCGTTGTCGAGACAAGCGTAATGCTGCCACCTTCGCTGGCGTTGTTGCCTGCAGCAGCTGCTACTACATTAATGTCTTGGCCGACCCAAATATCTTCAGTCGCCTGGAGGGTAACATTGCCGCCGGTTCCGCTATTATTTCCCTGGGTGAAAGACCATGTTTTTATGAGACCATCGACGGTTATGCTGCCGTTTTGGGCGTCTATTAGGAGGGTGCCGCCATCACCAGCATTGTTGCCAAAAGAAAAACTGTTGGTACTAATATTGCCTGTGCTAACAGACTCGGTGCTTACCAGCGTGATATTTCCCCCAGGACCGTTGGCGCTGTCGGTACGCAGCTTGCCGACCTGAAGGCCCGCCCCAAAAATGCTGATGCTACCCGTTCTACTGGTGATAGCGTCTTCAGCCGCCATGGAAAATTGTCCGCTGCCATCGCCATCCGCATCGGCTCTAAAGGTGACATGGGTGCCGGGTGAAAAGAGCAGCTCATCGTCGGATAGATTTTCTATCGTGATGTCGTTGGTGGCAATGACTTCGACATTCCCAACGATGTTTTCGAGAGCGGCGCTCGATTGGTACTCCGTGGTGGTGGTATTTGCTGGTGCGGTGCCATCGGTGATGACGATATTTTCTGGGTCTAGCAGTAGCTGACCTAGCTGGCCTGCCGGTGCGCTCAGATTTGCTGAGCCTAAGAAGGTGAGGTGAGTTTTGCCAGAGACTTCTGCAAAGCCGCCATCTCCACTGAGGGATCCGCCTAGCGCAGATAAGCTGCCTTCAAAGAGGGTTTCTTGGTCTGACCATACGATAATGTCTCCGCCTTGGCCGGTTTCTAGGGCATCTGCAATTAGGGTTGAATTGCTGTCGATAGTGGTTGTGAGGGCGGTTGCGATCGCACCCTCACCCCGATAGTCGCCACCTACTCGAATCCGCCCTCCTCCAGAGTCACCCGAGGCATTCAGCTCAGCATCCGTCAGTAAAATATGCTCGCCCAGGACGTTGATATCTCCGCCCACGATGCTCTCTGACGGACCTGCTGCCGACACCTGACCTGAGAGGATGACCTGACCGCCCAAGCCGGAAAGGGAGTCGTCTTCTCCGACGAGGCGAACGGTGCCGTCTGGTGCGGTGACTAAGTGGGTGGCTGATTGGGCGCTGCCACCAGTGAGCATCTCACCTAGGCTGGTGGGCACTACTGCCTGATTTGGCGCTGAGGTTGGCTCGGCCGTTTCCTCAAGCGGGGCAATCTCAAAAGATAAGAGGCGATCGCTTTGGCTTAGCCTGACTAAATTTTCACCGTCTACCGCCGCAAGAGTGATATTCCCACTAGGTGCTGTGAGCCGCCCTTCGTTTACCACCGTACCGCCGATGAGCTGAATGGACTCGCCCGTCTGAACGCTGAGGTCGCCTTGGTTCACGATGCTACCTGGCGCAGACCCATCGAAATAGAAAATGGTTGGCTCGCCTGTCAGGTCTGCATAGTTCTCTGTTGCCGGAGTTAGCTGACTATCGTCGAAGCCGAGGCGGGTTGCCGTGGTAGCTGAAAATCCGCCCGGTAGGTTTAGATGACTGTTTGGGCCTAGTAAGATGCCAGCGGGATTAACTAGATATAGGTCGGCGTGGCTGCCTGTTACCTGCAGGGTGCCGTCGATAGTCGACGCCTGCTGACTGTCGACACGGCCAATGACATTTTGAACGTTGGCTGTGGTGACGAAATTAGCCGTTTGCTCAGGCGCTAGGTCAAACTGTTTGAAGCTTTGGAATAGATTGGCCTGGTCGCTAGAGTGCTGCCCGCCAGTGATATCGATGCGGTCACCGTTAATTTCTACATGGGTGGCTGTTGCGTCTGTTGCGGAGATGACCTGCGCAGATGCGGCGGTCACCGGGAAAAAAGCGCCCAAGAGAGGCAGTAGCGCAATGGAGGTTTTTCTGTTCAGAGGCGTAGAATATGCTGAGTGTGTAGAGGCGCTATTCACGTCTGAGACCGAATAAATGATGACCTACCAGAGAGAGCAGAGATAAATCGCTGTCTAAGGCTGTACAATCAATAATTCCCAAAGATAAGGTCTTATCCGCGCTTTTTCTCTAAGTTATCAGCGTTCTATAGAACAAGAAGCTTTGTTTGAAAACAGAATTTTTTCATCTTTTTGTGTAAGGAAAGTAGCGAAAGTAAGAAAATGATTGAAACGTCCAGTATCTCAAGTGCAGGTTTGAAGAGAGGAGCATATGAACACCGTAGATAGTTGGCAGAACTGGGTATTCACCATTGGATATCTTTCGTTTTTGGTATTAATCATTTGGCAAGTTATTAAGCCGAGACAGTCTTAATAGTTTTGGGCTAATGCATCCCTGCACCGGTTTCTCAACGTTCTTTTATGGGTGGAGCCACCTGCGATTGTGTCACTGATGTAGCCACGAAGCCCTGCGGACAAGAGAGAATTTAATTGTCCCCGTTTTACTTCTTTTTGAAACTTGAGAGAGAACGGTCTAGCTGCTGAAAAGTGCCTTGCGATATGAATCTACGGCATGCGTCATGGCAGCGAATGAGTGCTTGCGAGGTTGTTATGTATCAGTCTTATTCTCGGTCTCGATCTAGCGTTGTCACCAAAACAGAATCAAGTGTTGTTTGGGGCAAGCTTCTGTTCAATTTGGTCTCTATTCCCTTTGTGCTTTTGTTAATGGCACTAGTGGCCACTCAGATAATATCTGTGCGCAACTATGCGGCTACTGCTGAAAGTCAAGAGACACAGCCGGATGCGTTTATCCGTGAAAAGAATTTCTATTAAGGGAAGATGTGATTATTTTTTGTTTAAGTCGTCCGCTGGGTTGGGGGACGCGTTCAGCGCTTGCTTACTATCCGCGTTTGAGCCATTGAGGATAGGGCCTCGGGTAGCGGAATATCTGGTGGCTGACAGCGTCGTAGCGGGTTGGTCGATGCTGGGCAACCGGCGGTGGTGAGGTCTGACGTGGGGAATAAGGGAGTGGGGCTTTTCTAGGCCGTGGGCTTCCATCAGCGCCTGATCGCCCATAATGTCTATCGGGTCGCCATCGGCGATGATTTGGCCATTGTCTATCAGCAGGATGCGATCGCAGACCTCCAGCACAAATTCCAAATCGTGAGCTGAGATGAGTAGCGTCTCGGTAGACTTTTGCAAAAAGCTAATTAGCCGTCGCCGGGTGCGCAAGTCTAGGCTGGCGGTGGGTTCGTCATACATGACAACGCTGGGCTGCATAGCGAGCAATCCTGCGATCGCAACCATTTGCTTTTCTCCACCTGAGAGATGATGCGGTGCTCGGTCTGCGAGTGGTGCGGTACCTGTGACGCTGAGTGACTGCTGCACTCGCTGGTCAATGGCTGCTGGCGTGAGCCCCATATTCTGCGGACCGAAGGCAATGTCTTCTCTGACGGTAGGAGAAAATAGCTGGTTACTAGGATCTTGCAGTAGCATGCCGACCTCTGGCCGAAACTCGCCTGGGATCACTGGCTTACCCATGAGTTGAATCTGCCCGGCGGTGGGCGTTAGTAGACCACACAGCAGCATAAACAAGGTGGTTTTTCCGCAGCCATTGTGGCCGATAATGCCTACTCGCTGACCGGCGTAGATGCGGGTGCAAAGCCCTTGTAGGACTGGTGTACCCGTTGAATAGTGGAAGCTTAGTTGTTGAATGGCGATCGCTTCCCTTTCGGCGCTCACTGAGTTGTTTAGAGTAGGTTTGGTTAAGCCTAGAGTCATCCTGTTGTCCTATTTGTTTCGTCAAGCGCTGTTTTGTTAAGTGTTGTATTGTTGAGCGCTGGCTTGTTAAGTGCGATGTCATCAAACGTGATGTTGTCTTTATGTTCTCGAAATGTTCTTGAAGCGTTGTTTTATTTGTTTTCTACATTTTGTTTATCGCATCATCAGAGCAATCTCTGCGATGACAAAGCTCAGCGCGGCTGTAGTCACGATACCGGTCAAGATCGTGCTGCTGCGATCTCTGGGCTGCTGCGCAATCAGCTGCGGCTGCTTTAGCTGACCGTAGCCCCTGAGCTGCATGGCTTTGTAGATACGTTCGGAACGCTCGTAGCTACGAATGAGTAGTGTCCCAAGTAGCCGAGAGAGTTGCGAGAGTGTCTGACTGTTCAGACGAAGCCATTGCCGTTTCTGACCAAACCCGCGTAGCTTCATAGATTGTTGCATGGTGGCGAGCATCTCGGCAGTTTCAAATAAATAGCGATAGCTTAGCAGCGTCATGTCAGCTAACAGTGAGGGTAGGCCGAGCGATCGCATTGCTCGCAGCAGTGTCAAAAATGGCGTCGTTCCCAGCAAGATAAATCCTAGCGTCAAAATAGACAAAAATCGACCGACCACCAGAGCCATTGCGGTAAGGCCTTCGTAGCGTAGAGCCAGAGGCCCCCACTGTGCCAGTATCGTCTCCCCTGCCGTGAAGGGAAGCACCAACACCACGGTCAGAATAAAAAGACCCGGATAGCGCAATCGCTTGAATAAAAAGGAGAGCGGCAGGCCTGACGCTGCATAGATAATTCCTGTGAGGCAAAGCATGGGCGGTACTAGGGCCAAGTGCCGAACGGCGGCAAAGCCAAACATCAACAGACCTAGGCTCAATAGTTTAAGCCGAGGTGTCCAGCTGTGTAGGTGCGATCGCCCTTCTACATAGGTTTCAAAACTTGCTAGAGCCATAAGCACGTTACCTTTTCTCTGCTAATAATTCTGGCTTTACCCGCTGCAAAAATACGGCCAACATCGCCGTGAAGCTTCCCTCAAGCAACGCAAGGGGAAGATGCATCAGCGTCAGTGTAATAACAGCTCGCCTTTCTGTACTGGCATCAAAGCTAGCTGGAAGGGTCGAAATAACAATCCCCATAAAAATGAATGCTGTTAACGCCAATCCAAGCGCGCCTCCTAGAAAGGCAAATATGCCTGTGGCTGTTGTGCTAGGAAGAGTGCTGTTAGCGGGTTGGCTGTCAGAAAGGTCGCTCTTGGGGGACTTGCGTGAGAACCACTGCGGAATAAAAAATCGCAGTTGAAAAATGTGGTAGGCCAGTAGAGACGGAACCCCTAGCATGGCTGCGTTGATTCCAAGTGTTGTCAGGCCGCCGTGACCGACGATCAAGGCCTGAAAAAATAGACCGACTAAGATAGCGAGCGGTGCAAAATAGCCTAGCACAACACCTAGCAGACCATTTAAGAGTAAATGAACGCTAGAAGGTGGAATAGGAATGTAAATGGATGATGCAACGAAAAAAGCCGCTGTCAGCAGTGAAGCTTTGGGAATTTGAGAGCTTGAATTGCCTTGTTTATGAATTTGCCGGAGTGAATACCAAGTGAGTAAACCCGTGAGGCCGTAGCCTGCTACGCAGATCTGTGCAGGGACAATGCCATCAGGGATATGCACTATGCTTTGCCTCCCGAGGCTCTACCCGAGAAAAACAGGGCTGTGCCTACGAAGCCCCAAATGGTGGCGGCGATCGCAATCCATTTTTGCGTGGAGCTTGCTGCAAGACCCGACGACGCATTGGCCATGGCTGTCTGTTCGCCGACGGCGAAGCCGGTAGTGTGGCCATGGCCCGCCTGCCTTACAGTGACCTCCCATAGGCCGGGCTGTTGCGCATCAGGGGTAAAGGTATATCGGCCTTCTTCATTGGTTTTTGCAGTTTTCCAAGGAGTTTGCGGATCGGTGGGAGCGTAAATGAGCACCTGCGCATCGGACATGGGTTCTCCTGTCTCGAAGGTGGCCTGAATTTCCGTCGATTGGGTGATGTTAATTTGGGTGCCATGGGCCTGCGCCGCCGGAAGGCCACGTCCGAGGGCAGTGCTGAGTGCGGTGCCGATGAATGCACCAAAAATGATTGCCAACAGTCGTAATCGCATTAGCTTGAAGACTCTGTTGTCGATGGGTCAGCTGCCGATAGGTCAGTAGCACTGCAGTGACCTTCTCCGACGTGACCTAGGCTTAATAAAACTGTTTTTAAGGTTTCGTATTCTGCTTCACTCAGCTGTGCTTTGAGGGTTTTGCTGTCGGCGACGAGTTCGTTATTTTCAGCGATCGCAGCCAGCGGCTCAAAGCCCAGTGCACCCTGATTGATCTCGTCGTCTGCGGCAGCTTCCCCATCCCCAAATACATGGTCAAAATGAAACGTCGCCTCAACTTCGGCCGTTTCACCCCCAGCCAAAATGCCCTTTCGCGTATCACCAACAAAGTCGCCGCAGTTGAATGCGATCGCCTCTTCTATGCCCATTTCAAAAGGAATGGTTTCCCCTGCTTTTGTCGCTTCACCAATCATCAAAATCGAATAACCTGCCGCCGGACCTGTTTCCGCCGGTGAGAGCGTCCAGGCAAGCGCATTATAGCGTCCGCTTTTGGCTCCATCGAATTGGGTGACCACGGCCAGCGGTGCATCGGGCTGCTCAGCTGCTAAGTCTACCGTGACAGGCTTGGCGGAAGAAATTTGGTGCGCCGCTTCGAGCGGTTCGCCACTCTCAGCCTCAAAAGGGACTTGAGCCTGGCTAACAACAACATCATCTAGAGTGGTATAGACGTGGTCGAAGCTAATTTGCCAGCCATCCTTATCGGTAAAGCCCTCCCGTACAAAGGCCTCACCATTGGCAACAACAAGTAAAGTCCCTTGTTCTTCACTGGCTTCGAGAGGTGATTGGGTCGTGGCTTGCTGGCAGCTCGCCATGAGTGGAATAAGAGGCACCATCAGCAGCAGCGCCCGACCTTTGTGACGTCGGTTGTGGCCTTTTTGATGAGCAGTTCCTGTGCTGTTAGTTCCTGTGCTGTTAGATCGTATGCCGGTATTCATGTTGTTTTGTCCCCTCCGAACTAAGCTCATTTTGTCGACCGTGTTTGCTGAGAGCCGTCTCTTGCGCAGGTTGTCCGTAGGTCTTTTCCTGCGCGTTCTTGCTTCGGACATCTGTAGAGTCATCGCAGACGGAAGGCAGAGCACGATAGCCTTGAGCGCTCAAATTTGATGATGGAGGACCTAGCGCAATCTTTGCAATGCCCTAGGGGGGGATCCCAGCGCATCTTCAGATTCTTCTTAGAATGTCCAGTAGCGAGTTTAAAAAATTTTGACTAAGTAAATCCTTATGTCAATTCTGTGAGGGGATTGAGTTGGATTCGTTATGCTGTTACCAGATAAAAAGCGCATTCCAAAAGCACAGTAAAGACAAGACAACTTTTACTCAACTTCACTTAAATTATGCAGGCTTAACAACTTTGCTTTTGTTTACTCCTGAGGCTTTTAGCGTCCTTTTGTACGTATGAAAGTTTGAGAGTTGGAAACATTGAGTCCCCCTTGATCCCAAAGCCTGAAGTAAATCCCCTCTGGAGGGGTGGCGCGCAGCGACGGGGTGGGTTCGTAACGTATTCAACTCAGCCAATATCTTTCGCTAGAACCTCTCGCACTTCTACATAAACCTCGCACTTCCATCGCATTTCTGTATGAAGCAATCTGTATAAAGCAATCTGTATAAGGCGATCTGTATAAAAAAAGATGCTCTCAAACGTGCCTTGCAGCGCTTCTGCGACTAATGGCTATCCCATCGTCTCTAATTTATCTGCCTCTTGCCTAAAGGCTAAATGCTATAAAACTGTTCTTTCAACACATTTTTCATATCGACTTATCCCTATCAGTCTTTTCCAAACTATCTTGTTACTCAGTGAAGCCAACCTCAACTGCTGACTCAGTCGTACTTTCCGCTTCAGACCTTTCCATTTCGAGCAAGGCCGTTTCTGACCATCAGAAACACCATCATTTGCATCCTCACGTTCACAGCGAAGACTCTCTGCGAAAAATTGTTAACCGTCTTTCTCGTTTAGAGGGACATATTCGCGGAATTAAAACGATGGTGCAAGAGAATCGCCCTTGCCCGGATGTGCTTATTCAGATTGCAGCCGTACGGGGCGGATTAGACCGGGTAGCGCGCGTCATCTTGGACGAACATCTGAGCGAATGCGTTACGCGCGCAGTGGATGAAGGCAATATTGAGGCCGAAGTCGATGCGCTGAAGGCTGCGCTCGACCGTTTTATCTAAAGACTGACACGTTTAATAGCTGCTAATTATTGCTAACCGTTGCGTTATACCGAGTACTCGACCGTCACGGGCGTATGGTCGCTGGGTTTTTCCAACCCGCGTGGGGTGGTATCGATGGTGCAGCTGATGGCTTGCTCGTAGAGCGTAGGAGAGAGGTAGTGGTGGTCGATGCGCCAGCCGGTATTGCGAGCAAATGAGTTGGTGCGGTAGTCCCACCAGCTGAAGTGCCCGCCATCCTCTGTGAATTTGCGAAAGGCATCGGCAAGGCCGATAGATAGCACGTCCTTGAGGGCTTCTCTCTCGACTGGAGAAGACATGATGTGTTTGTCTCTGTTTTTATCGGTGTAGATATCTCTATTTTCTAGGGCGATATTGAAGTCGCCGCAGACGTTGAGCTTGGGATGGGCCGCTAGCTGTTCGCTGAGGTATTGCTTGAGCAAGGCTAGCCAGCTGAGCTTGTAGTCATATTTCTCGCTGCCGATGGCAGACCCATTGGGCACGTATAAGTTGACGATGCGCACGTCACCGAGTACGCCGCTGATGACTCGTTTTTGAGCGTCTAAGTCACCAACGGTGGCTTCATCAAGGATGGCGCTAAACCCTTTTTGGACCTGCTCTAAGGGCGTTTTGCTGATTAGCGCGACACCGTTGTATGACTTTTGCCCGTAGTAGTAGGCATGGTAGCCAATGTCTGTGAAAGCCTGTTCTGGAAAGTCTTTGTCGATGACTTTGGTTTCTTGCAAGCAGAGAACGTCTACTGGGTTGGTCTGTAGCCACTGGGTGACTTGCGCCAGCCGGGTGCGCACAGAGTTGACATTCCAGGAGGTGACTTGCATGAGTGAAGGCCAGAGTAGGTCAAAAGCCTCTGTATTTTACGCTGCTTCGGCAGCGTCAATAGGTCACTCGGCAGGTTACTCGGAAAAGGGTCAGAGATGAACGGGCTACGCTAGTCGGCTTGCTCAGCTTGAAACGGGGCAGGTGAGAGCACTGTCCAGCTTTCACGAATGAGCGGAATAGCGCTAGAGGCAATGAGCAGCGCGATCGCACCACTTACAATCCCATCAATCCAATACCAACCATACCGAGCAATCATCACAGCGCTCACCAACACACCCAAGCAGCTACTGGCATCGGCCAGCATATGCAAAAAAGCGCCGCGCATGTTTAGGTTTTCGTCCGCGTGGCGGTGCAGCAGGTAAGCGTTGAGCCCATTCATACCGAGACCGACAGCAGCTGTCAGAGCCACGGGCCGACTGAGAATCTCTGCCGGGGGATTGCGTAAGGTATCAATCGATTCCCACCCCAGCCAGCTGCACACGATCAGGAGTAAGACGCCGTTGACCAGGGCTGCTGTGGCGTTGAGTCGGGCGATTTGCTGTGGGTCGCGCTCGCCAGCGCTGGCTTTTTCGGTTTGGGCGGCTGTCCAGAGTGAAAGCGCGATCGCAAACACATCACAGGCCATATGCCCTGCATCGGCCAGCAGCGACAGACTATTGCTATGGAAGCTGACCCACAGTTCTGCTACCGAAAAGCAGCTGATCAGCACTAGGGCAAACCTGAGCGATCGCACCTGGGCTGGCGTAGAGGGAATGCCGCCATGGTGAGGACAGCCGGTCCCAGCGCAGGCCGTTGCATCTCCTGGAGCGTGGTGATGATGATGTTCAGTCATGGGTTTATTTTGCTGCAGCTTATAAAATGAAGCATAGCCGTAGTCTGGTAGCTTAAGCACCTACGGTCATGCCAGTTTGTTAAATAGGCAACTAAATAGGCAACTGTCTGATAAGCAAACGCAGACCCTAAGTAGATGATTTCCCATGGCTAAGTCCAAGAAAAATGCCGACCAGCCCCTAGAAGGTGACGCGCTCATCAAAGAGACCTGTCGGCGTATTCGAGCGGCAAAGGGGCTTTGGGATGCCCATCGCAACGCGGCCTGTCGCCATGAGCGAGAAAAGGCCCTAGCGCTGTACCAGCAGCTCAGCAAACCGCAGAAAGAAAAGATTCCTCAACAGCTGAGAATTTGGCTGCGCTACCGCAGCGAAAAGTATTTTGGACCACATCAGACAGCGCCCGGCTCTAATAAGCGTTCTGGCAAGCGCCGCAAAAAATAATTGGCCCCTGTCCTCATAAAAGCTATGAAAAAGCGTGATGAGGCGGCCTTAATAGGATGTTAGCTGCCAAAAAATAAGCCTGCATCGGGTTGATCTGATTGACTCTCAGAAGAATCACTGAGATATTAAGGTAATTTCATAATTGTGAAAAACAGGCTTTAATGATGCGCGCTAACCGTTCTACTTTCGCAAAGCTCTGCCTGCTGACAGCCCTTGCTGTACCAGTTCAGCGGTCGGCTTCTGCGACCGTTGCCCAAGGCACGCTGCAGGAAAGCACGCTGCAGGAAAATACGGCTCAGTTCCTGATGGCTCAAGCCGGTGAGGGTGAGACTTCGTTTCCACTGCCTGCCTCCCTTGAGGGTGAAGAGACACTATTGATAGATGGCTCTAGCAGCATGCGCTCTATGAACACGGCGCTAACGGAGCAGTTTCAGGCGGAATATGAAGACGCAACGGTCGAAGCTGAGGCCAATGGTAGCGATGTCGCAATAGAGCGATTGATCGACGGTGAAATTGACCTAGCAGCGATTGGTCGCCCTCTGACAGAAGAAGAGCGGGCCGCGGGCCTCACAGCTGTGCAGATCGCCCGAGAAAAAATTGCGATTTTTGTTGGACCTGACAACCCCTTTAGTGGCGACCTGACGTTTCAAGACTTTGGCGGCATCTTTCGGGGAGAAATTACAGACTGGTCTGAAGTCGGTGGCGAGCCCGGCCCTATTCGATTTGTCGATAGGCCTGAGCTGAGCGATACACGTCAGGCTTTTCGCCCCTATCCAGTCTTTCAAGAAGCGCCGTTTGAAACGGGTGCCACAGCAGAGGCTGTTGACTCGGATGAGACCTCGGCGGTGATTGATGGCCTTGGGAATGATGGAGTGGGCTATGCGATCGCCAACCAGGTAATAGACAATGGCAACGTTAAAATCATCTCCATGCACAAGGTGCTGCCAGATGATCCGGCTTACCCGTTTTCTCAGCCGCGTAGCTATGTCTATGCCGGTGAACCTCGCCCCGCTGTCCAAGCTTTCCTAGGCGTTGCGACGGGTGAAGAGGGCAAAGCCGTTGTAGAAGATGTGCGCGACGCAGAAGGTGCAGCCGCCGTAGAAATTGAAGGCCCGCCCCCTACGGCTACGAGTCCTGATGGCACGCTGACTGCGCGTACCAACGAAGAAAATTTGGCAGTGATAGAAGATGAGGCCGGTAACCTGGTGGCTGGTCCGCTGGCTGGTGCTGGTGGCGCCGTAACGGCCCTTGCCTTCAGTGATGATGGCCAGACTCTGGCGACCGGTACTAGCAATGGGCAAGTCCGCTACTGGGGCATTGATGGTGAACCTAAAAGTGAGACTTTCCAAGCGATTACGGGCGCAGACAACGCGGTCTCTGAGCTGAGATTTGAGGATGATGAAAGGCTTTTTGTAGGCGGTAGCCAGGGTCGCCGAGGATTTTGGGGACTGAATGGACTGCCTTTTGGTGAAACGAATGGGGCGGCGGGTGCGATCGCTGGCGCTGCAGACGCTGCGACCGGTGAAGCGAGAGGCCTTTCGCCATGGCTGTGGCTCATTCCGCTACTGGGCTTGGTAGGGGCGGGGCTATGGGCATTGCTCGGACGCAAGCGTCGGACAGACAGCCTAGAGCCGCCTCGGCAGACTGCGCCAACGGCCACCGTTCCCCCACCTGCAAGCGACCCGCAGACAGACCGCGAAGTCTCTAATAGAGCCCAGTCGGTAATTTCTACCGACCGCGTTACCGATGACTCCCGAGCCGTAGAAGCTGCAACACCCGCGCCTGCTGCGCCGCTACCCGTAGGGCTACCGGGTGTCCCAACGCCCACTGCTGAAGCCAATGCCGCAGCGGCTAATGCCTCCCTGCCGGTTCATGAGTCTACCGATTTGGAATCGCCGAACCTAGAAGGGACAAATCTTGACTTGGCAGCACCGGCAGCGGCTGTGGCAGGCGCGGCAGCAGTTGGTGGCATGGCTTTTGCGGGCCTTAGTTCAGAAGTCGAGGCCGACTCAGAAGACGATGAGCCCTGGGATGACAATGTCGATCTTTCCTTAGACGATGAGCCTGCTGCGATCGCTGCTGATACCAACCCAAGTGAAACTGCTGAATTAGCTGCTTCGGCCACCGGCTCGGTGACTGCGGGCGGAGCGCTCAGCGATGTCGATACGATAGAGCCCACCCGGAACACAGTCATTGCCGAAACCGAGACTATTTTAGATATCGAACCGACCCGCGAGACCATCATCGGAGATAGTGCGGTGATTTTTGGGGAGGCCGCAACGTCCGGCGACGTCGAAGAGGCGGCCACAGCGAATTCGTCAGACAGCTCTCCGGCCGTGGCTGGCTTCTCAGATACCAGCGTCAGCGAAAGTCTCGCAGGCTCCGTAGCCGTTGACGATCCTGATGCGGATACCTCACCGGCTGTGCCTAATGAGGTTGAGCCCAGCCAGCAAAACGTCAGTCCGCCGAGCGTTAATCTGCCCGAGACGGGTCCTGAAACCGTTCCACCAGTCCCCGTCAATCCGGCCATTTTAGGGACTGCTGCAGCGGGCATGGCCGCCGCTGGTGCCGCCGCGACGGTTCGCCTAGAAGACTCGACCCGTGACGATGCGGATACGATTCGTGACGTTGGCGATGTCGCTCCTGCACCTTTTTCTACAAACGATACTTCTAACGGAGACCCTAGTTCCTTGACCATTGAAGAGTTGGCTTCTGTCGATGACGGCCTATCAGACCTGCCTGACGGCTATGGAGAGAGCCGAATTGTACTATTGCCTCGCGATCCGCAGTGGGCCTATGCCTACTGGGATGTGTCGAACGAACATAAAGAAGAACTGCGTAGACAGGGCGGGCAGAGACTTATGCTCAGGCTCTACGATGTCACTGACATTGACCTGTCTTATCAAGCGCCTCACAGCATGCAGCAGCAAGACTGTCACGAGATGGCTCGCTCTTGGTATTTGGAGGTGCCCGTGAGCGATCGCGACTATGTTGCTGAGCTGGGATACCTCACTGCGGATGACCGCTGGCTGATGCTGACCCGCTCTGCCCAGATCAGAGTGCCGCCCATCTATCCTTCCGACTGGGTAAAAGATCAGTTTGTGACCATTGGCTGGGATGAGAGCCTTGCAGGTCGTACGTTTGGCGACTTAGGCAGGCCCGATGCACCGGCTGCAGATACCGCTGCCGAAGACCTTCCTCAGATTTACGATGATCTCTTTGCCCTGACCCGCAGCCAGGATGCACTTCGGGTGGCCGGTTCACTCTATGGCTCCATGCAGCCTGTAGCGCCTGGCGCGCTAAGCGCTTCGGGGCAGGTGTCTGGGTTGAATGTCTCTGGTCTGAACGTGTCTGGGTTGAATATGTCTGGCGTTGGTGGAGCTTCTATCATGCCGGGGCGATCGCGCAAATTCTGGCTGGTCGCAGATGCGGAGCTGATTGTGTACGGTGCCACTGAGCCCGATGCGACGTTGACAGTTGGCGATCGCGTCGTTCCGCTCAATCCTGATGGCACTTTCCGCTTCCACGTGGCCTTCCCAGACGGGCAAATCGACTATCCGATTCGCGCTGTGGCCGTCGATGGCGAGCAGTCACGCTCGATTCATCTACACTTTGAGCGAGAAACGCCTGAGCGCAATACCAACACGAAAGACGAAGCAAAGGATGAGTGGTTCTAGACCAGGTTAGAAAAATCTGTCGTAAAAGTGTATTCAAAAATACTGAACAATCTCTTTTGTTGTTGTTTTCTGCTGGTGAAAGCTTCTGGTCTTGAAGTGTGACGCCCGATAAAACCACTCGAATGAGTGACAGCTAGTTACTCAAGAGTGGTGAAAGCAAACTCTAAAAGCTATATACATCAATGGTTTTAGGTTTATCTATCGTGAGCGGTAGGTAAACCTATTTTTTTGTTCTCTTAAAAAGATAAGTCGCTTCTTCTCATCTAGAAGAAAAAGCTTTACAGTGTAACTACTTAAGCTGCTATTAACTTTCACATAACGTTATCCGCTAAAACACTTATCTCTCTTACGTGCAGCGACAGGGTAGGCCCGAAACCGACGCTACCAAACAGATTCACAGTCTTTTTTACCCATCTACAAGCAAGCGCTCAAAAAGCTTGACTAGATACCGAAAGACTGACGAATACGTATCCAGCTGACCCCATTTGAATTTCTCAGGAAGCTATCTTTATGACTCAATCTCCCTCGCCGAAGCTTCGTCGCCGTCATGCGTTGCAACTGTTTGCAGGTGCCTCGGGTGCGTTTTTGCTCCATGCCTGTCAGCCGAAGGCCGAAGAAAGCCCTTCCGCAGCTGGTACTAGCAGTAGTGGTGGCGAAGCAGGTGGCGGTAGCATGGCTCTCTCTATGGGGAGCGCCCCCTGGGTAGGTCAGGTACCCCTCTACATCGCTCAGCAGCAGGGCTTCTTTGAAGAAGAGGGATTAGACTTTGACCTGAGCCTGTTCGGTGCCAGCGGAGATTACATTTCAGCGTTTATGGGCGGCAATGTAGACAGTGTTGCCCCGGTGAGTGCTGAGGCGGTGTTGATGAGGTCTCAAGGAAAAGACTTTAAGATTGTTCTGATTCAGGACAATTCTGTCGGTGGAGATGGCATCTTGGCTCGCAATTCTATTGAGAGTATCGAAGACTTTAGAGGTCAAAAAGTAGCTGTAGATACGACTGGTGTTAGCTATTTCTTCCTATTGCAGGTGCTCAAAGAAGCCGGACTTACAAAAGATGACATCACCGTCATCAATGCCGATGCACCTTCTGCAGCCGCAGCCTTTGAATCCGGCAATGTAGATATCGCTGTGAGCTACGCTCCTTACTTGCAACAGACAGACCGCTCCATCGACGATGGCCGCATCATTTACGACTCTTCTAAAATGCCAACGGCCATTATCGACCTATACCTATTCGACACCGCCTTCATCGAAGAAAATCCGGCAGCGGTACAGGCCTTTGTCAACGCTATTTTCAAAGGCACCCAGTTCATGGATGACAACCCCGATGAAATGCTAGAAATCGGTGCCAATGAGCTTGAGGTGACGCCAGAAGAACTCGCCAGCGACCTCCAAGGCGTGAAAATCCCTTCCGTTGAAGACAACTTGAAAATGCTTGCCCAGCCCGATAGCGATATTTACATCGCTCAGCCACTTCAGGAACTTGCTGACTTCCTGCTGGCAGAGGGTCTGATTGAGTCGGACCCGGGGGACTTGTCTGCGCTGCTTGAGCCCAGGTTTGTTCAGGCCTACCAAGAAGCGCAAGCTTAACTCCCTAGCATCACTGGCGATGTCAAGACATCTGGAGAGCAAGGCATCGCCACTTTTCCCATTACCACTTTTCCCGTTAGTAGCCCCCTGTCATTTCTCGATTACAGTCCAACAGTGCAGGAAATTATCCCTTGAGCTACACAAAAAGACGCTATCTAAGACCCTCTGTTTTCTGGAGTATTCGCCAGGGGTTTCCGGGTTGGCTGCGGCCAACGCTTACCATTTTGGCGTTGGCAGTACCCTTACTGATCTGGAGCTATCTCAGCTACAACGAACTGGTAAATCCGAAGTTTTTACCTGCCCCCACCGCTGTGTTGGCCGCTGGGTGGGACATGTTTCGAGAAGAGGAACTGACGCTCGATATTTTGGCAAGCTTCGGGCGGGTGATGGCTGGGTTTGCCTGCGCGGCCTTGGTCGGCGTTCCGATGGGGATTGCCATGGGGACGTTTTACAGTATGGAGAGCCTGTTTGGTGGGTTCGTGGGAACGGTGCGCTATATGCCTATTGCGGCCTTTATGCCGCTGATTATCCTTTGGGCAGGGCTTGGGGAGACCGCCAAAGTGATTATCATCTTCTTGGGCATTGTCTTCTACAACGCCATTATGGTGGCCGATGCAGTTAAGTTTATTCCCAATGAGACGCTGAACGTGGCCTATACGCTGGGTGCCACTCGGCGCGATGTCTTGTTCAGGGTGATTTTGCCAGCGACGCTGCCAAATATTATCGATACGCTGCGGGTAAATGTAGCGGGTGCTTGGAATTTTCTGGTCATTTCTGAGCTGATTGCTGCCCAAAATGGTCTAGGGTTCAAAATTATTTATTCTCAGCGATTTTTGCAAACCGACAAGGTGTTGTTTTGCATCCTCGTCATTGGCTTTATTGGCCTAGCGCTAGACTTTGCCTTTAAGCTTCTATTTCGCATATTGTTGCCATGGGCTGAGCCAACGGCCAGTTAGACCAGGCCAGTTAGACTGGCCCAGTTAGATCAGGCCAGTCGGACTGAGCCGCTGTCTTTTTGGTCACAGATTGCGATCGCACTGCGTTGATAACATATCGCTAGTCTGCCTCAAGTCAGTACCGGGCCACCTTTCTTTCTTCTGATGACGCTATTTAAATAACGCTTTCTCTTTTCAGCCTATGCAGACCACTACGTTTCCCAGCACGCTCAAGGTACCGACCTCAGCGGCAGACAGCGCCAAGCTAGAAATTCGCAATGTGACCAAAGTCTTCTCTCGGGGCAAGCAGAAAACCACGGCGGTGGACAATGTGAGCCTGTCGCTAGCGCCCAACGAGTTTAGCTGCATTGTAGGACCGTCTGGATGCGGCAAGTCGACACTACTCAACATTGCCGCAGGCTTACTAAAGGCCACGTCGGGCGAAATTTTGGTAGATGGCGAGGTGGTGCCCGGACCCGGCGCTGACCGAGGGATGGTGTTTCAGCACTACACGCTATTTTCCTGGCTCTCAGTTGCTGATAATGTTGCCTTTGGCCTCAGGCTCAAGGGCATGCGCAAGCGCGAACGACTTAGCAAAGTAGCTTACTATCTAGACATTGTGGGCCTGAGCGACTACGCAAAGGCCTATCCCAAAGAGCTGTCGGGCGGTATGAAGCAGCGGGTTGCGATCGCCCGTGCCCTAGCCAACGATCCAGAAGTCTTACTCATGGATGAACCCTTCGGTGCCCTCGATTCACAGACCAAAGAGCAGCTCCAAGAATTTTTCCATGAGCTGTGGGAAAAAACTCAAATCACGGTCTTTATGATCACCCATGACGTTGAGGAAGCCATTTTCCTTTCTCAACGCGTTCACGTCATGGACAAGACCGGCAAGCTCCGTGAGACGGTTGAAATTGGGCTACCTGTACATCGCGAACTAGATATGAAGCTAACGCCTGAATTTTTGGATTACAAGCGTCATATTGTGCTTTCTCTCCGATAGAACGGAGCGATAGATCGGTCCTGGTGGGTTAGGCCTGGTGTGTTCAAAACCCCAAAAAACTAGAAGATAGCCAATGAGCGACTATCTTCTAAGTCTGTAGCATTAATGAATGCTTACACCGCCGCCGGTTGATTCATCTGAGCCAAGCGGTCGACGAGTAGCTGCTCTAGTTCTTCTAGGGCTTTGGTGAAGCCTTTGATGCCTTCGTCAAGCTTGTCGTTTGCCATGCGATCGCGCTCATGCATCTCATCGAACTTGGCCTTGTCGACAGTCAGCTTCTCAATATCCGAAGCCTTGGCATCTTCAGGATTGAGCTTCCGAGGCAGGTCGCCGTCCATTTCAGAGAGCGGCTTTAGCAGCTTAGGAGAAATCGTCAGCAAGTCGACACCCGCGAGTTCCTTAATCTCATCGACATTCCGGAAGCTGGCGCCCATGATCTCAGTCTTGTAGCCAAACTTTTTGTAGTAGTTGTAAATCTCTGTGACGGAGAGGACGCCTGGATCTTCGGAAGGTGGGTAGCTGTCGCGACCGGTATCAGCCTTGTACCAATCGAGGATGCGGCCAACGAAGGGCGAAATCAGCGTAACGTTGGCATCGGCGCAAGCGGCAGCTTGATGTAGACCAAATAGCAGGGTGAGGTTGCAGTGAATGCCTTCTTTTTCTAGGATTTCGGCTGCTTTGATGCCTTCCCAGGTGGAGGCGATCTTGATGAGGATGCGATCGCGGCTAATGCCCGCCGCCTCATATTCACCAATCAGCTCACGCGCTGTCTGCAAGGTGCCTTCTGTATCGTAAGAGAGCCGAGCATCTACCTCTGTAGAGACCCGCCCAGGAATAATTTCTAAAATTCGCTTACCAAAAGCAACTGCCAGGTGCTTAAACGCTTCTCGGGCGACTTCTTGGTCAGAAGCACCATCGCCCAAGGTCTGCTTGGCCTGCTCTAGGGTGTCATCCACAATGCTCTGGTACTGAGGTAGCTTCGCCGCTGCCGTAATCAAAGATGGATTCGTCGTAGCATCTTGCGGAGTAAATTGCTCAATCGCTTCGATGTCGCCAGTGTCAGCAACCACGACGGTCATTTCTTTCAGCTGGGTTAGCAAACTCATAGATAAGCCTCCTTCTCGTAGGCAATCGTCTTTGTGCCTAAATTGTAGACAGCCAAATCCAATCTGAACCTCCTTCTCTAGCCTTGAAATCTTGAGACTATCTGTAGAAAAGCGCCCTCTTATGAAAGATTTAACCCGTGCTCATTCTTTGCTACACAGAGCACTGGTGAATTTCACGCAGGCCTTGTCACAAAAGAAACCTACGCAAAAGAATCCAGCTGAATGGATAGTCTTCGTTACCTGGTAGCCCGCATATCCTGCTGCTGCAAGGGCAACACACTCTACACCACGTCTAGGCCACACCGGTGGGGGCGACCTCTTGCTCAGCGGTAGCTGGCGCCAACCGAGCATCTTCGCTGCCGTCGGCTTCTCCTGCTCCTTCTGCTCCATCCTCACTAGATAAAGAAGCGCTGCAATCATAGAGCGGCAAATCGAACCAGAAAGTCGTTCCAACGCCTACTTCACCGACAAGGTTAATTTGGCTGTTGTGCTTATCCATAATGTTTTTCACGATGGAGAGCCCCAGTCCTGTGCCTTCTAGCGTGTGCACACGGTTCTCAACCCGAAAAAACCGATCAAAAATAGCTGCCTGGTCTTCGTCATCAATACCAATGCCAGTGTCACCAATTTCGATTCTGACGCTGGGCGTAGTCTGCGCCTCGGTCAGCTGAGTGCGGTCAGCGGGGGTGCGGTAGGCACGAATAATGACTTTGCCCCCAGCATGAGTGAATTTCAGTGCGTTGCCCACCAAGTTGCCAAATACCTGAAGCAAGAGGTCGTAGTTACCCAAAATGGCCGGTAAATCTGGCTCTATTTCTTTGAGTAAGACAATCTGTTTATCTTTTGCATTTAGCTGATAGGTTCTCAGTACCTGTTCAATAGGCTGATGGACTTCTACCGCAGAGAACTCATAGCGACGGTTCGATTCGAGTCGGGAGAGATCGAGCACGTCGTTCACCAGACGCGTCAGCCGGTCTGTCTCATGGTTTGCAGTTGCTAAAAACTCTTTTTTCTCGGGTTCGCTGAGGTCTTCGCCATACTCATGCAGGGTTTCAATAAATGATTTGATATTGAATAAGGGCGTCCGCAGCTCGTGGGAGACATTACTAATAAAGTTGCTCTTAGCCTCGTTTAAGGCAACTTCACGGGTGATGTCTTGCAGGGTGATAGCCACCCCTTTTACATTCTCTCGGGATTGGTCGAGCACAGTATTCAACAATACTCGAACGGTTCTGTTGGTTTCTGTGAGCGAGATTCTAAATTCACTGCCTTCGAGAACTTTTTCGGCGGTGGCTTTGGCGAGGGGCGGGGCTAGCTGAGCGCGCACTTCGGGCTGTAGGCGGTCCAGAATGCTGCTGCCGGTGGGCGCGTTGGCATCCCAGCCAAGAATGCGCTTAGCTGCGACATTGGCAAGTACAATGTTGGTGTTGGCATCTAGCAAAATAGCACCATCTGCAATGGTAGATACCAGACTTTCGAGCTTGGCTTTTTCGGCAGTGAGCTCTTCGATATTTTGTTCTTCGTAGCGCTCTAGCCGTTCGGCCATATCGTTAAAGCTGTAGATCAGTTCGCCTAGCTCACCGCCTAGGGGAAGATCGATTCTTTGTTTGAAGTTGCCAGCGGCGATATTTTTAACGCCAAGCAACAGTTCTTTGATCGGCTGAGTAATCGTGAGCGCGTTGATAACCGCGCCCAAAATCACCATCACCCAAATCGAGACGAATACAGCAATGGTGACATCGCGGGTGAGATGGGAGGAAGCGACCACCGTCGGATTGGGGGTGATGCCCATGGCGAGCATACCGTTGTATTTGCCATTGAGGGTGAGGGGGACAAAGACATCGGTGACGATGCCAGCAGGGGTCATGTGCTGGCGCACGAGGGGAGCGTCTGCGCTGCTGGTGTAGTTGGCGGGTAGCTTCATCCGCCGTCGTAGGGTCAAGGAGTTTTGAACGGCGGGTTCGGAATAGGGAATGCCGAAGAAGATCTCGCCGTCTTGGTCTGCGTACAGCATGTAGCGAACGTTGGATGTGTTCTCGTAAAAGCTGTAGGAAAACCGGGCTAGCTCTGAGCGGTCGTTGGTTTCAATCAGCGGGGCGACGTTGGCGGCGAGGAGCAGGCCGAGGTCACGGCCAAATCGGGTGTCGTTAATCTGGGTGTCTTGCTGAATGGTGTTGACGGCCCAAAAGGTAAGGCCGCTCATGATGATGGAGACGAGTAGTGTGGCGCCCACCATCAAGCGGGTCTGCAGCGTAAAGTCGTTCCACCATTTTGCGAGTAATGCTTTGAGGTTGCTAAACAGTTGCATGGCTACTTTTGCGCTGGCGGGCCCAGTAAGCGGCGGGCAGGTATCGCGACTGACTCACCGATAGCCCAACCTTGGCCCTATTCTATGCAGGTGGGTACTTTACTTTTTGATACTTCTATTCTAAACGCAGATGTCTTGACTATTGATTTTTTACGCGGTGGCCGATATCTCGCCGGTAGTAGCTGCCAGGAAAGTCGATTTTATCTACAGCGCTGTAGGCTTTGGCGATCGCACTTTCAAAATCCGCTGCGATCGCACTCACCCCGAGCACTCGTCCGCCCGTACTCTTGAGCGCACCCTCGCTCACCCGGGTCCCCGCGTGAAACACCACCGTATCGGCATCTGCTTCTGCCGTGGCCAAATCGCCGATGGGTAGCCCTTTGGCATAGCGCCCCGGGTAGCCCTCTGCGGCCATCACCACACAGGCGGAGGCAGCTGCTTTCCACTGGAAGGGCGGCAAGCTAGCCAGTCTCTGCTCACAGCAGGCCAGCACAATTTCTTCTAGCGGTGTCTCCAACAGCGGCAAGACCACCTGAGTTTCGGGGTCCCCAAAGCGACAGTTGAACTCGATTACCTTGGGCTCGCCTTCGGGCGTGACGATCAGGCCAGCATATACCACGCCACGATAGTCGATACTTCTGGCCTGTAGCGCGGTCAGGGTCGGGTCGAGGACTTCTGTCTGTACCCGTGCTAATAGCTCGGGCGGCATGATGGGGGTGGGCGCGTAGGCTCCCATGCCGCCCGTATTGGGGCCGGTATCGCCCTCTCCGACCTGCTTATGGTCTTGAGCAGGCAGGAGCGGACGGATCGTTTTTCCATCTGTGACCGCTAGGACAGACACTTCTTGCCCCGTCAAATATTCTTCGATGACGACCCGTTCACCGGCGGCGCCAAACTGACCGCTAAATGCTGCTTTGATCGCTGCGATCGCGGCTTCTTTTTCCATGGCGACGGTCACTCCTTTGCCGGCGGCCAGCCCATCTGCCTTTACCACAATGGGGGCGCCCTGCTGCTCTACGTAAGCGACAGCCTCGCCCACCTCGGTAAACACTGCTGAAGCCGCCGTCGGTACGTTGGCCTCAGCCATCAGCGCTTTTGCCCAGGCCTTACTAGCTTCTAGCTGCGCGCCCGCTTGACCAGGACCAAACACTTTGATCTTTTGCGCTCTGAGGGCATCGGCGAGGCCTTCTGCTAGGGGTTGCTCCGGGCCGACCAAGACAAAGGCCATATTGTTGACGAGGGCGCAGCGTGCGATCGCGTCGGCTTCGCTCATTTGCATGGCCACGTTGCGGCAGCCGGGTAAGAGGGCCGTGCCACCATTGCCGGGAATGCAGACGACTTCTGTCACGTTGGGCGATTGGAGTAATTTCCAGGCCAGCGCATGCTCGCGCCCACCGCTTCCTACCACAATGGCTTTCATGGGACCCCTTCTTGCCGACATTACGAATTAGCAGACTAATAGACTAGACTACAGCCCCAATCTCGTCAAAACGACTTTACGCAAGCTAGTTCCTCACAGCATAGAGAAGCTCCTCCTATCAAGAAAACCTGCTTCAGAAACCTCGATCAAGCATTCCAATCCTTCGTTTAAGGCGACAGATACTTTACTCGAAGCGACAGATGCTTTGCGCAAGCTTGCTACTACTTTGCGCAAGCTTACAGATACTTTGTTCCAGCGTTCCACAACCTTGTTCCAACGTTCTGCGGCTTTGTGAAGTATACACAGGCTTTGTTTTACCCTTCAGCAGCATCGTTGATGTCATAAATAGTAGATATCGGGCGTATCAAGAAAATTTCATCTTAAAAATATCTACGGCAAGACACGGAAAATAGCCATATGGCTTTTGTAAAAACCGTCAATAGCACTTAGATACTATCGTCGCAAAGCAGATAATTCTAAGACCGTTCTAACGCACGTGCTGTCAGGTTTCTGATGAAGGGCGATCAAACCGACGTCCTTCATCAGGATTCAACAGTTGCCAAACATTCTACGCTTTGAAATGATTATCAAAGAGAAAGATGCTGTAGATGCGAATTTAAAAACGCTAGAGGGCATCGCGAGACTACCCAACTTATCAAAAGAGAAGCGCTCTAACGTTACGAAAGAAATCAAGAAACTCAGGTCTGGCAATAAAGGTGAGCAAAGTTCTGCCTATTTTATTGATTTTTACTTCAAAGATTCGAAAAACTGGGCAGTCATTCATGACTTGAGGCTAGAGTACAACGGCCTTGTTGCTCAGATTGATCACTTATTGATTAATCGCTTTTGTGATTTTTACGTTTTAGAGACCAAGCACTATGCCCGGGGTGTAAAAGTGACTGAGCGCGGAGAGTTTTTGGTCTTAGTGAGAAAGCATTACATTGCGATTGAATCGCCTATTGAACAAAATAAAAGACATATCAAAGTCTTAAAGCAAGTCTTGAAGGGGGAAAGCGTTCTCCCTAAGCGTTTGGGGATTTCTTTGCAGGCAAACTGCTTGCCATACATTTTGGTCTCCCCGACATCTAGGGTTATCCGACCATCCAAAAAAGATTTCAACACTGATATGCTTATCAAGGCGGATGAGCTGCATAAGCAAACGCAGGAGAATATTGAACATGAGAGCCTCATTGCGTCAGTAGGCTCTGCAGCAAGAATGATTTCACAAGCGTCGCTTCAGGCGATCGCAAAGCGATTAGTCAGTCATCACAAGCCTATTGCAATTGACTACTACGCCAAGTTTGGCATCGATCAGGCCCAGTTCATTGATACCTCCAGTGATAAAGCAGTCAATACCTGTGCGACGACACCTGAGCCGACTGTCGCAGAGCCTATCGCACCTCTGAACAACGCCCCACATCAGGAAGCAAACGCAGACAAAAGCATATCTAACGAGGGTACTCAATCAGCCTCTTCTAAACGTGTCGTGTACGAACCGACCGCATCCGACTCTACTGCAAACAGGCCAATTGTCTCAGAGTCGACTTCCGCTCGCTCTAAATCGAAGTATTTTTGCTGTTCCTGTAAGTGCGGCATTTCTAAAAAAGTGGCGACCTTTTGCTTTAGCAACAAAGCTCGCTTTAAAGGAAAGGCCTATTGCTTTACCTGCCAAAAGAGAGTTTCTAGGAAATAGCTACTATGTGCCTTCAGCCTCTGATTGCCTCCATCATCTGAGCAGCTCCATCAGCCTACACTTCAATCACCGCGCAAAGACTCAGCTTTCCATACTCTTGAGCGTCTCTTCTCGAATCAGGCTAAAGACCTGTCGGTTGAGCTGAGTGAATTCTGGTGTGACCATATCGTCGACATGGCGAGGCCTCGCGAGGGGAACGGTCAGCTCAGCTTTGATGCGGCCTGGCTGCACGCCCATGACAAAAATGCGATCGCCCAAAAACACCGCCTCTTCAATATCGTGCGTTACAAAGATAATCGTCGTCTTCAGTGTCTCCCACACAGTCAGCAACAGCTCCTGCATCATGTGCCGGGTCTGCGCATCTAGCGCCGCAAAAGGTTCATCCATCAGCAGCACAGAGGGTGAATTGATTAGCGCGCGAATGATGCTAGCGCGCTGCTTCATCCCACCAGAGAGCTGACTAGGATAGGCATCTCGATACTTTGCCAGCCCCACCAAGTTGAGATATTCACCCACCATATCCTGCCGCTCCGCCTTGGGCAGTCCGCGAATCTTGAGCCCAAGTTCAACGTTTTGGTAAGTCGTTTTCCAGGGCAGCAGCGAATACTGCTGAAATACAAAGCCCCTATCAGCACCAGGCTTCTGTACCTGCTTACGATCTACCACCACATAGCCCGCCGTCGGTGGTATAAATCCGGCAATAATGTTCAACAGCGTCGACTTTCCGCAGCCAGAAGGCCCCAATAGACATACCAGTTCGCCTGGCTGAATCTTTAAGTTGACATTGTCCAAAACTGGCCTCACCTCAGACCCGTTTTGAAAAACCATAGAAATACCTTCCACATTCACAGCACCCTTTTTGGGGTTCTGCGCCGTCTTTAAAGATGTCAGCAGCGGGGTAGTGGTCACAGCCTGTCTCCTCAAGGTATCTACTTTCAGCCATCTTGCTTTTTAAGCACGCGCCAAGGCATCAACGCCTGCATTCCGCGCCCCACCGCCCAAGAACTCAGCGCCCCCATCAGCCCAATCAGCAACATCCCCATCACGATGGGCGGATAGTTTGAAGTGACATAAGACTCCCAGGTGATGTATCCCACCCCATAGCGCCCCGCCAAAATCTCAGCTGTCACCAAACAGAACCAGGCATTCCCCATCCCAATCGTCAGCCCGCTCGCAATCCCCGGCAGCGCCCCCGGAATCACAATATCTTTGAAAATAAACCATTGGTTTGCACCTAAGCACTGCCCCACCCGAATTAGAACAATATCGTGCAAGATATTTTCGACCGCGCGAATAGTACTAATCAGTACCGGAAAGAAGGCACCGATAAAGGTGATATAAATCATCCCCGTCTCGGCAGTCGGAAACATGAGAATAGCCAAGGGAATCCAGGCCACCGCTGGGATGGGCCGTAAAAGCTCTAGCCAAGGCATCATCAGGTCTTCAATGAGCTGAAACCAGCCGATGAAAATGCCGAGGAGAATGCCCAACCCAGAGGCCACACAGAAGCCAACCAATACCCGAAAGATGCTGGCACGAATATGTACACCCGGCTCACTGAGAAAGAACTCTACTGTGGCTTTCAGAACTTCTACAGGAGAAGGCACTAGCTGAAAGTTGATAAAGAACTTAAACCCTATTGTGCAGAGGAGCTGCCAAATGCCAAAGAACAGTACCAAGGCAAGCAGGCGGGTAAGCGACCTGTTGGCTGAAAACAGCGTTCTGATCGCTTTCCGTCGCCTTGTCAGCTGGCGAGCATCTTGTGGACGGGTGCGGTTTTGTGGGAGCGTGCTAGCCATGGTGAAAGCGGATAGTGGTGTACACCGGGGATAGATTGTGCGTTTAACCTGCGATCGCAGGCAATACCCTCCTTAGCGCCTGCAGCACATTCTCCTGCGTCAGGCGGGTAATGCGACTGGGCTGCGGGCCGTAGGCATAGGTCTGCAGCAAATCTTTAAAGCTCGCCACCTGACCGCCCGACTCTGAAGCAAAAGCAGCAGCATCTGCCTCTAGCAAAAAGGCAGACACTTCATCGCCGCTCGTGACGTAGTAGGCATTCTCTGCAAACAGTTTCCACCCTTTGTTACGGTCATGCACAAAGATCACGTCTGCGGCCTTGCCCTCTTCTTGCAGCGCATTTAGCTGCTTCACCATATTGGGAATCGAGGCAAAGTTCGTGACTGTAGGATCTTCTTGAACCCACAGCTGCGCAGCCATCTTTGGCTCTGTAATCTCTTCATCCGTCAACGCGTCTTTGCCGGTGATAACGTAGCTTTCACCTTCTTCAATCACTGCGTCATACTCTAGCCCTGCCTTCTCCATAGCGTTCTTCAAAAATCCCTCATCGACCCATCCGGTCACATCCTCAGGATCTACAGGCGATTCAATCTTGCCAAGGCTAATGAGTGTAGCAATACTGTTTTTGAGTGCGTCGAGCTGTACATCACCAATGCTGGGGTTAATGGGCTGTAGGCCAGAAGGACCCAAAAACATATAAACAACTTCTTTTTCAATACCAGACCATTCTTCAATCTGCGCAGAAATCTCCTCTGGCTTCTCTCGGAACATCTGATTTGCTTCTAGCATGGCCTGCAAATAGGCTTCTACAAGCTCGGGATATTCTTCTGCAAAGTCTGAGCGCACAACAATGCCATGGAGCGTTGGTACACCGGTCTGAGCGCCATCAAAAATCTTTTTAGCAAATCCCCTGTAGGGAAACAGCTCGCCAAAGGGAACAAAGTCAGCGTGCGCGTCGATCTGCCCGGTCCGCAGGCTAGTACCGCCCACTTCCGGGGCCTGACTGATTAGCTTCACATCTTCTTCTGGGTCTACGCCCGCATCGTCTAGCGCCTTTAGCACCATGCCGTGAGCCGCTGAGCCAAAGGGCACAGACACCGACCCACCTTTGAGATCCGCAAGAGAAGTGACGTCGCTATCTTTTGGCACGACGACAGCATTGCCTGCGCCGTTGGGACTGTAGGCCAAGGTGCCAATAAAGGTAGAGGTCACCCCTTCGACCTCCTCTTGGAACTTGATCAGGTTAATCACCGCTGGGAAATCTCCCATAAGGCCGATGTCGATTTGGTCGGCAAGCATTTTATTGGTAATGGGCGGACCGGACGTGTAGCTAGACCACTCAATCTCGTACTCGACGCCTTCGTACTTACCATCGGTTGGTAAGTATTTCTCCAATAGGCCTAGCTCTCGAACAGTTGCCCCGCCGACGGCAGTATTAATAACCTGGTCTTGAGTACCAATAGAGATTCGAATAGTTTTACCGCTGTTAGCACCTGCGCTACTAGACTCAGCAGAAGCTGCCTCTCCCGATGCAGTAGGTTCAGAAGGTGCAGAGCAAGCGGCAACGAATGCTGTAGAGAGTGTTAGTGCGCAGGCGATAGAAGTTCTTTTTAACCAGTTTGGTCGAGGCCTCATAGCTGAGAAATCTCCTTTCGATTTGCCCCATTTAACCGATGGCACGACAGAAGTGACTGTAAGTGAATATACAGACTTTTACGGATATCTCCCTTCGTAGATAAGGATTCTGACTGAATCGATAAATATTTTTGATTGCTTGTGATCGCGCATTTGGCGACCAGACGAAGGCGTCAATCTGGTTTTGCACATGGCTCAGCTCATCGAAGCGCTGCGGAAGACCACCTTCATGCCTTTGGCGCAACAGATTTAGACCTGATTTTATTGCTGTGACCTTAAAGCGAGCAGTGGCTTATGGCAGCTCGAAGGCAGTTGCGCCTAGCTGAGGCCAACGCATGGGATGGAAGAGCGTGCCGATATCTGCAAGGTAAGATTCGCTGTGTGGCGGGGCGATGAAGGTGACGCCTGTGGGCAAACCGTTTGATTGGAAGCCGTTGGGAAGTGCGATCGCAGCAATAATCGCCTCAACAATATTTTCAGGAGAAATTGCGATCGCAGCATGCGACTGTTGCAGAGCAGAAAGCGTGAAATTTATTTCAGAACTCACTAAAGCCACAAAAGAAATCCTCATCTAGGCTAATGAAGAAGTCTCATCAGCAGAAAGAACAAACATAAATATTATGACAGCCTCTATTCAACATCTAATGCTTTAAGTTCCTCAAAATTCAACAAGCGATAGCTAGTACTGCGTCCACCACCAGGATTTTGCACGAGCAGACCTTTGGTTAGCAGGCTGCGAATATCTCTCAGCGCTGTATCTGTTGAGCATTTGGCGAGCTTGGCATACTTCGACGTGTTCATGTGGCCTTTGAAGCCATTGAGCATGCGGTTCAAGATACGGCGTTGACGATCATTCACGCCATAGCGGTTGGCACGTCTCCATAACTCTGCTTTGTAGAGTACTGCTGAGAGCATCGTTTCTGCTGTTTCTATTGCCCGACCCAGACAATCTAGAAACCAATCTAACCATCCAGTAATATCTACCGAACTTCGTTGTTGGCGTTCTAGCTGTTGATAGTAGGTCTTGCGTTCGGCCTCAATTTGTGCGGACATACTGTAGAAGCGATCGCCCATGCCGTCAGCTCTCGACAGTGCCATATCGGCGATCGCTCTAGCAATACGACCATTGCCGTCTTCGAAGGGATGAATGGTGATAAACCATAGGTGAGCGATCGCGGCTTTGATAAGTGGGTCAATCAGTGTGGTGCTATCAAACCAGTCGAGAAAAGCCGTCATCTCAGTTTCAATACGGGTAGCCTCAGGCGCTTCAAAATGAACCCACTCCCGCCCAATAGGGCCAGAAACAACCTGCATAGCTCCGGCGGATGCAGGCCGCCATCTCCCAACGGTAATTGTTCGCATGCCACTTCGACCCGTGGGAAACAGTGCAGCATGCCAGCTAAATAAACGATCTCTCGTCAATGGCAGATCGTATTGCTGGCTAGCATCGAGCATCACCTCGACAATCCCTTCGACATCTCGTCCAACAGCGACAAATCCACCAATCTCAATGCCTAGTTTGCGCGCTAGAGAAGAGCGGACCTCCTCAGAATCCAGCCTCTCACCTTCAATAGCCGACGATTGCACAACTTCTTCAGTGAGTGCGCTGAGATTGGCCTCCGCTCGCAGTTCAAATCCCAGAGATTCCATTCTTCCAAGCAAACGGCCCTGTCTATGACGAATATTGGCAAGCTTCGGCTCCAGCACCTCACTGCTCCAACTAAACGTTGGCCAGTCTGCGGTTTGATGAATCCAATCCATAATCACTGCACATCATGCGGTGATTAGAGCATACAATCACTGCAACCCCAACGACAATCGCCGTAGGTTTGCAGTACCAGAAATTCTTGTGCTAAAGCTTGATTCAGTCCTGGATTGACTCTTCCTTATTCCACACCTGCCTTTGAAAATTCGACTGTTTCGTACAGCTCTGCTAATGCAATATTTACTGACACCGACGATAGCGCAAAGCTTTCTGCCAGTCCTGAATACACCTTGAACAGCCAACCATCCTCATTCTGTCGCACATAATGCTCCACATGCGGGCGAGACTGATCAATCAGCACATACTCTCGAAACATTTCAATCGTGCGGTAATGACCAAACTTTTCGCCTCGGTCGTACGCTTCAGTTGAATCAGAGAGAACCTCCGCAATCAAAATCGGATTTACCACAGTGTCTTTTCGCCCTGACTGAAGCTCGGGCGGGCGGGGTGTAATCATCACATCTGGATAGGTGTACAGATTAGACGCTGGAATCCAGAGCCGCTGGCCTGTTACAAAGATGCTGTACGGCTGCTTTCTAAGCGCTGCCGTGAGCAGAAAAACAAACATCCGAGCGATTTCATTATGCTCTGGTGTACCACCTGCCATCTCAATAATCTCTCCATTGCGAAATTCATTGCGAATAGCAGACTCCAATTCCAGCGCTAGATAATCTTCTGCTGTATACGTTCTTGTTTGTATTGCTGTACTTGCCATGCTGTATTGTGCTCTCTCATCTAACGTGGCTTATTTAATTAAAGGCTCAAACTCGCCTTCAATCAGTTAACTAAAGTCTGACTCAATCTCAGACACCTCCTCAAACTCCGCAAAGGCTCAGCAGCTATATTAGTACAGCTCATATTTCATGAGCTGGCAGGGTAAGCCGCCGTTATTGACTGGCGTACGAGAAGCTGACTTGAGTCCGATGTTTCTTGATAGTGCTTTATTTCCGCTGAGAATGTAGGCTGTCCAACCTTTAAATTTTGCTTTTAGCACGCTTCCCAAGAGCTTGTAGAAAGCGGCTAGGTCTGCATCTTTGCCAAGGCGTTCGCCGTAGGGTGGATTGCATAGCAAGATGCCGCTGTCTGCAGGGGGTTCGACTGCTGCAAGTTCGCGCTGCTGAAACTGTACAAGATGTTCTATGCCGCATCGCTGCGCGTTGCTGTTGGCCTGAATCAAGACGTTGGGATTGCGATCGCTCCCTCCTACAAAAGCAGGCAGCGCCTCTAGCTGCACATCTTCTGCCTCAGCTAACATGCCCTCCCACAGGTCATCGTCGTAGTCGAGCCAGGTTTCAAAGCCAAATTTTTCACGAAATAGCCCAGGGGCCACTTGCAATGATCGTAATCCTGCCTCTAGCGGCAGTGTCCCCGATCCACACAACGGATCAAAAAATGCCTGATTTGGCTGCCAGCCAGACATTTGAATGAGTGCAGAGGCCAGTGATTCTTTCAGCGGGGCAGCACCGACGGCAGGCCGATACCCTCGGCGGTGTAGGCTATCGCCAGAGCTATCTAAGCTAATAGTGGCTCGCTCATGGCGCAGGTGCACATTTACCCGCACGTCTGGATCTTGGGTATCGACATCGGAGCGAAAGCCTGTGGCGTCCATTTGCTGCTGCACGATGGCATTTTTGACCTGCAGGGCGGTGAAGTGGGTGTGGTTGAGGGCGGCGGTTTTGCCCGTTGCGCTGACGGCTAACGTAAGGTCGGGTGTAATGTACTGCTGCCAGTCAATTTTTTGTACCCCGGCGTAGAGGTCGTCGCCGTCGGTGCAGGGAAAGTCATCCAAATGCATCAGAATTCGAAAGGGGAGCCTAGCCCACAAGTTGACCCGGTAGAGTAAGGTGCGATCGCCCTCAAAAGAGGCTCCACAGAAGCCGGGTCGCACATTGCTTGCACCGAGCTGTTCTAGCTCTTCAACAACGAGGGGTTCTAGCCCTCTGGCAACCGTTGCAAAGTACTGATTCATAAACTCCAGCGTGCGGTCAATTGGCAGCACCACCCACAAAAGCTGCGCTCCCGGTCTCTGATATTACCTGAAATTCCTGATGTCTGTGCGAGCGAGCTTTGCTAAACATCGTCGTCATTTGGCTCCAATAGCCCTTAATTTCGCGATTTGGTGAGGATTTTACGGGCATAACCTATCAAGTCTGTTTGGTTCCGGTCTTGCGGTGGGAATAATCAGCTACGTATACAGTCTTGGAAAAATTCGCTGACTGTATCTGTTTGTTCTGGTGCCGATACCCCGCTCGCTCACACTTTCTCAAGTCCATCACTTGCATTTGTATTACGACTATGACAATCAAACTGTGTAGAAAAGCCTTCGCTGGTGTTGCGCTGGCAGTATCGATATTGTTGACAGGCTTCGTGCCAAAGGTAGAAGCTAGCACGCCCAAAGATCTTCGTAATCTCTCGGAGAGCGAGCTGCTAGGGGGTAGCCTTCAAGTCGGTCATTCAGGGTTATCGGTCGGTGATTCATCCGATGCGATCGCTAATGTTGTTCGTAAATCTGTTGTCAACAACGTAGATGCAGCAAACGGATTTTCTCCAGTCAGGTCGGCGCCCATTGCGTCAGACATGCTGAAATCTTCCGAGATTGCCCAGAGCAACGTTGCACAAGAAGTGCCTATCCCAGTAGACGACACCTTTGCACCTTTAACCGAAGAAGAAATTCGCCAGCAGCTGTTGATTGATCCCAACGCAGTGCTCGATCGTCCGCGCCCAGTACCGGGCTCTGGATTTTTAACGCCCTCTGCCTACGGCGCAGACTGGGGCGATGCCTTTATTGGCCTAGCTGGAGTCACAGCGGGCAATCGCAGTGATTTAGATGGTTCTGCTAGTGTGGGCATCGGCTTTGGTGATGCTATTCGCAATATTGGTGCCGAGGTGAGTGTCGGCATTATCAGCCTTGATGGCTTTGCAGATGATGGCATTGTTGGCTTCAAGCTGCACAAGGTCTTTCCTCAAGTCAATAACTTGGCAGTGGCCGCAGGCTGGTCGAATGCGATTAAGTGGGGCGATGCCAACGATGCAGAAGATACTTTTTATGGCGTCGTTACCCAAAGGTTTGACCTGCAGCCAGAAAAGACCAATCCATTGCCACTGACGGTTTCCCTGGGCATTGGCACAGGCTCATTCCGGTCTACTGGTGCGATCGCAGCTGGTGACAACGCACCAAACCTATTTGGCAGTCTAGGCTTGCGCGTCATTCCCGAGCTTTCTGTGGTATCTGGTTGGACAGGTAGTGGATTGGGCCTTGGTGTCTCTGCAGCGCCCTTCGAGTTTCCTTTAATTCTCACGGCAGGTGTTTCTGACGTGACAGACAACACGGTAGAAGGACCTCGGTTCAATGCATCTTTGGGATATAGCTTTAGCTTCTAATGGGCACGATATCTCAGACTATCCCAATAAAAATACAAAGAGGTTTTTCTTATGACAACGCTTAAGCGGGCGATGGTATCGTCCCTCACAAAGCTGCCTTTACTCGCATTGTTGTGTTTTACAGCTGTAGAAGTAATGAAACCCTATCAGGCAATCGCTGGCAGTATTCCTGTTTTTCCTCCAGATGGTAGCAGCGCTGTAGGTGATTCGTTTGCCCCTGCAGATGAAGGCTCTTCGGCCGGTAATACTGGCAGCAAAGTGGGTACCGCTGGTCAGATTCGCGGCGCTGCTTTGAACATTGTTCGAGCAGTTGAAGCCAATGGCAGTGTTCCTTCGGTAGGCGGTCGCTCCCTACCCATTTCTGAACAACAGCTCGCTGTGGTGAAAGCGGCTCTCTCAGCCACCGGTGCTGACGTTCAGCCCGCCATCACGGCATTGACTCAACAGCTTGCTTCAGAGTTGGGAGCTAGCGGATTAGAACTCGATATTTCTATGATTGGAAGTTCTCCGGCGGATCTTTCGACGGCAGTTGCCGCAGCCAACAATTTGATTATGAACATGAGCACTGCGCAGCTTGCTGCTGCAATTGACTCTCCTACCTTCATCTTAATTTTGGCCATCTTAGAAGCAGCAGCTAATTCAGCAGAAGAAGGCATTGAATTAGTTGAAGGTGCTGGTGGTGTTGGTCTGCCGTTGTTGACGAGTCCGCTTGCTCAACAGTAGGAACCTACCCTGTAGTAAAAGGTTGCAGACTCTGTTCTAAAATCAGATTACAAAAAACAATAAATCACTAAAAAGCCGGATGATCCATATCATCCGGCTTTTCGTTATTGTGATGCTTTAACCGTTCTCCCTAGCGATGCCTCCAGTTTTGTCTACTGGGCCTCTTCGCTGACTAAGCTAACTTCTCGGAGTTCTATCAGTGGATAGCAGGGGATAGACTTGGGCCCGCAAATGCCAGACACGCTGCCGTTTGCAGTCACGGTTTGGCCCACGTAGGTTTGTAGCGGCTTGCCTGTGAGATACACCCGACCGATGCTGGTGCCTTCTATGTAGTAGCCGCTGGGGGGTGGGTTGAGACCAGCGACCTTGTCATAGTCGTATTGTGCCTGCACGATGCCAGCCACATCCACGGGTGGTGCGACGGTGGCTCTATATAGCTTGTGCAATTGCCAAATCGTCAGTGTACTGGCGGCTGCCCCCAGCGTGAAAAAGACGCCAGCGACTGCCCAAAGTGTGGGCTGCGAACGTTCTCGCTTTTTTCGAACTCGGCTGGCTGGCTGAGACTCTGGCTGATGAGACTCTGGATGCTGGGGTATGGCTGAAGATGTCATGGCTAAATTTCTCCCCTCAATAAACTTCTAAACCGTCTACGCGATCGCGCCCACTCGCATGACCCGCGGTGACACACCTCTAAAGGCACCCATACGTTCACTGTAGCGATGCTTTCTGTGGAATTTGTGGGGGCGGTCGCCCGCTTCCTAGACTGGCTTCTAACAAACGGCTGTTCGCCTCTACTTAAGTCAGGTTACCCAGTCTAGGAGGCAACACTATATATGGTTAAAAGGTTGATAAATCTGGCTTTGAAGCGATTTATAACAATAGGAATAGTTACTTTTTGTATCGGTGCTGAGTCGCTGTTGATATGCCAGTAGCCGTAAGTGTACGGTCAATCGCTCAGCGCTTGATAAACCGCCCAAATCGCCAATGGTCTGAGATAGTGGCAAGCGCGGAATGTACCCACCGCCGTAATCGCTTCTGGGGTTCTGAACTGTAGTCCGTAGCCATATATCTGTTGCACAACGGCCTCTGTAATTTCTAAGGCCCGATCTCTTTGCCCCTCATGGGCGAAGAATGCTGCCAGTCCAAAATTAATGCCTGTCCACACCTCAAGCTGATGGGTGTCGTCTGGGTTTTGGGGTGAGCCATCGGGGCGGACACCGTTGGCGCAGCCGATTTTGAGGCCTAGGTCTGCTGCGCTGAAGTTACCAGACTGAGCCCCTTCAAATTTTTGATTTTGCGGTCCTAGCTGGGCCGTGTACTCGTTGAACTTGATAAAACAAGCTTCGTAAATTGCTGTGAGCGTGGGTGCAACATACTCTGGATCAACAACGTCGGGCAGCGCCATGGTCGCCGCACAGAATTGGCCACAGAGCTGATCGGCCATCACCACATCCGACCCGCTCCCAGTGTCGAGCCTGTAGTAGCTACCGTTCCAAAGTTGTTTTTGATAGGCCGTGCGTCCGTGCTGCCACCACCGTCTGTACTGCGCCAGCAGGATTTCTGTCGTACCGGAGGCTCTATTGTTCTGCTGGAGGATTTCACCCATTGCGATCGCCGCGCTCAGCGCAGCAACCCACAACCCACCACAGTAGGCACTAATCCCCTTCAATCGCCAGTCGTCAAAGGTCTGGTCAGGCGCACCGCTATTTTCGATCATGCCATCGCCATCGGTATCAAATAGCTTGGTGTAGGCCAGCGTCTCTGTCACCGCTGGCCAACAGGTTTCTAAAAAGTCAATATCGGTGCTGCCCGTAGCCTGAAAAACGCGATACGCCTGCAAAACAAAGTCACTGGAGAGATCTTTCCACTGATTGCAGTCCTGGTAGCTAGTGTAGTTAGTAGCAACCCAAGGATCTTCATTGGGAGCGCCTAGGTCGTGGGGGGTAGCCCCTTTCAGCTTGCGCGGGGCGAGATGGTCTGCTTCGCCAATGGTGTAGTAGTAGCCAATAATTCTGGGTTTGTCATCGGCGGTGGGAATGGCGCGGGCAAAGGCACGAATGATGGCCTTCTCTAGCTCGGGCCACAGCAAAAGCGTGGCAAAGCCGCCATAGAGCCGCACATCTAGGCTCTCGTACCAGCGGTAGTCAATACACTCAAGTACACCAAACTGACCGACGGGATCGGCCTCGGTCGCGGCAGACCATAGGGTGCCACCACTGGCGAGGTCGTATAGCTCATTGAACAGTGCCATCTTTAGCCAAGTGGGCAGGTCTGTTCTTTCTAAGATGGGTTGCTGCCAGGTTTGAATGTGTTGTTGCCAGGTGGTGTATTGTTCTAGCGCAGCTGTCGCAATTTCCCAAGCGTTGCGTCCTGTGCGGCCAAAGAAATCTGTGTAGCGTCTGTAGGCTTGTTTGCCCTGAGCAAACTCGGTAATGGGGAGATCCCAGCTGAGGGCAAAGGGGATTTGTTTGGTTTCGCCGGGCGCCAGGGTGAAGCGGAGGGCGATCGCACCGCCAATTCTCTCTCCGGTGCTCTTACTCACCGCTTCTACGTTGGGCAAGCTGCCATCTTGCGAGAAGGCGCTCCACAGGTCTGTGCCATCGCCTGCCGGGTTCCAACGGGTGTGATAGAAGGCTTCTGCTTCTGGGTGGTGAGCTGCGATCGCAAACTGTCCGTCTCCTTCCGTCGGCGTGTCTCCCCAACCACTATCAAAAACAACCCCCGCAGCTTTTCCCTCAACACATACCAGTTTGTTGTAGTTGCCTTGGCTCTGCCTCAGCGGCGGCACATAGTCATAAAAAGGACTGCCGTCTTCTCTTTGTTGAATCTCTGGTGAGGATTCACTATTGGTAAACCAGCCCACCATATTTTCCCAGCTCAGCATAACGCTGAGGGTGATGGGCTGATCGGTCGGGTTGCTGGCGGTCCAGATAAAAACAGCCGTAGGGTAGCTACTCTCTTGGTAGTTGTCTTGCCAAATAGGAGAGAACTGTTCGCAGATTAGCGACGCTTTGAAAATGGTTTTGTAGTCGTACCAGCTACGGGGATACAGCGCGGAGTATGTGCCCGTTGCCTTCTCTTTGGTACTGGCCGGATACCACTGCCAGCTGCTCAGTTCATCAGCGGGTTTATCTGTCGCCATAGCATAAGCCTGGCCGCCGCTAGCATCCGACTCATACACGCTAAACTGGCACCCTGGGAAGATATCAAAGACATGCTCACCGCCGTCTAAGTGCCATAGATTGAATGAACCGCTGGGCGCGCGTCCAATGCAACCTGCACCAAAGCCACCGAGTGGCGCGCCATGGTTTGGCCCATCATCTAGATTGCTCGCGTATCGAACGATGTAGGGCATTTCCCATGGTTTTCCAACGGGCCATTGCCAGGCGCAGCCTGGAATTTTGGGTGACTTCATTATGCTGTGGCTAGTTCGGTTTTGCTATCTGGTGACGCTGGTTCAAAGTGCAGGAGCATAATTTGCTCAGGTAGTAAGCCTAACGATTCATAGGTTCGACCTGTGCGATCGCTAAATTCCACTTCAAAGGATACGCGATCACACTTCGTTAAATCGTTTACCATTAAATATTGAGGAATGTAACCTTTTGCAGCCCCTTCTGCCAGTTTCTGCTGAATCATGAAAAAAAAGTTTGATATTCAAGCCCCCTTTGAGCCCGCAGGCGACCAGCCCAAAGCCATCAAGCAGCTCGTAGCCAACATCAAAAAAGGTCAGCAGTATCAAACGCTATTGGGTGCGACGGGCACAGGCAAGACCCACACTATTGCTCGCACTATTGATTCGGTGGGTAAGCCTGCGCTGATCTTGGCGCACAACAAGACTCTAGCGGCGCAGCTCTGCAACGAACTACGGGAATTTTTCCCGAATAATTCGGTTGAATATTTCATCAGCTATTACGACTACTATCAGCCAGAGGCCTATATCCCAGTCACTGATACCTACATTCAAAAGACCGCATCTATCAACGATGAAATCGATATGCTGCGCCATTCGGCAACGCGATCGCTCTTCGAACGCAAAGACGTAATTGTCGTCGCCTCGATTAGCTGCATCTACGGTTTGGGCATTCCGTCTGAATATCTCAACGCATCGATTCCGCTGCGGGTGGGCGCAGAGACTAACCAACGGCAGGTCTTGCGCGATTTGGCTTCCGTGCAGTACACCCGCAACGATATCGAGATGGGTCGTGGTCGCTTTCGGGTAAAGGGCGACGTGCTAGAGATTGGGCCTGCCTACGAAGACCGGGTGATTCGCGTAGAATTTTTTGGCGATGAGATCGATGCAATTCGCTACATCGATCCGGTGACAGGGGCCACGCTACAGAGCATGGACGCGCTAAATATTTACCCGGCGCGTCACTTCGTCACCCCAGATGACAAATTAGAAGCGGCCTGCCAGGGCATTCGCGCCGAGCTAAAAGAGCAGCTCGCCTACCTAGAAAGCAACGGCAAGCTGCTAGAGGCACAGCGGCTAGAGCAGCGCACTCGCTACGACTTAGAAATGTTGGAAGAGGTCGGCTACTGCAACGGCGTTGAGAACTACTCGCGCCATTTGGCAGGGCGGATGCCGGGTGCAGCCCCCGAGTGCCTGCTAGATTACTTTCCGTTAGATGACTGGCTACTGGCGATTGATGAATCCCACGTGACGGTGCCGCAAATCCGCGCGATGTACAACGGGGATCAGGCCCGTAAGCGCGTCCTGATCGAGCACGGATTCCGGTTGCCAAGCGCCGCAGACAATCGACCGCTAAAGGCAGAAGAATTTTGGGAAAAGGTGAATCAATGTGTCTTTGTGTCGGCGACACCGGGAGACTGGGAGTTTGAGCAGTCGGAAGGACACGTGGTTGAGCAGATTATTCGCCCGACTGGGGTGCTAGACCCTGAAATTTATGTGCGGCCAACGGACGGGCAGGTGGACGATCTGCTGGGTGAAATTCGCGATCGCGCCGCCAAAAACGAGCGCACCCTCGTCACCACCCTCACCAAGCGAATGGCCGAAGACCTCACCGACTACTTTACTGAGCACGGCCTGCGAGTGCGCTACCTGCACTCAGAGATTCACTCCATTGAGCGAATTGAGATTATTCAAGACTTAAGGAATGGTGAATTTGATGTGCTGATCGGTGTCAACTTACTGAGGGAGGGTTTGGACTTACCCGAAGTCTCTCTGGTGGCGATTCTCGACGCTGATAAAGAAGGCTTTTTGCGCAGCGATCGCTCATCCAGACTATTGGCCGCGCGGCACGCCACACCGAAGGCAAAGCCATCCTATATGCCGACAATATGACTGATAGTATGGAGCAGGCAATCGCCGAAACCGAGCGCCGCCGCGCCGTGCAGCAAGCCTACAACGAAGAGCACGGGATTAATCCTAAGCCCATCATCCGGCGACAGAGCAACTCTATTTTGTCCTTCTTGGAAGTGTCTCGCAGGCTCAATGCCGAGGAGCTAGAGCAAGCCTACGACCACCGCGATGAGCTACCGCTCGAAGATATCCCGGCGCTGATCGGTCAGCTAGAGACCAAAATGAAAGAAGCTGCAAAAGAATTGAAGTTCGAAGAAGCGAGTGAATATAGAGATCGGATCAAGCATTTGCGCGATCGCCTCCTAGGCAAGCACAAAGCACCGTACAAACAAGAAGTTTCTAAGTAACCCCAAACCCCATATGGCTACTCTATCGACAGCAGACCTCAGCAAGCAGCTCTACTGGCGCTACGCGACAAAGCAATTTGAACCGACTAAAACCATCCCAGACGATGTGTGGGACACCCTCGAAGAAGCTCTCATCCTGTCGCCATCTTCCTATGGCTTACAGCCCTGGCTATTTGTCGTCATCAAAAGCGCCGACCTCAAAGAACAGCTCAAGCCCCTCTCCTGGAACCAAAATCAAATTACCGACTGTTCTCATCTTGTCGTCTTTGCGATCAAAAAGAACTTAACAACTGCAGATGTAGATCGCTTCATCGAAAGCACGGCTACGACGCGCAATGCACCTTTGGACTCACTGGCAGGCTACCGCAACATGATCGTCAGCGACGTGGTGCATGGGCCGCGCAGTTTTACGGTGAATGAGTGGGCGGCCCGGCAAGCCTACATTGCCCTAGGTAACTTTATGACGAGCGCTGCGGTCATTGGAATAGATACCTGCCCGCTAGAGGGGATCGATCCGGCTGGCTACGACAAAGTGCTCTCTCTGCAGCAAGACGGCTATGCAACGGTCGTTGCCTGCGCGGCAGGCTATCGCTCAGCAGACGATAAGTACGCTGAGCTAGCAAAAGTTCGCTATCCCAAATCTGAAATGATTAGAGTTCTGTAGCTGCTCGGCTCGCTTGCGTAGATCTTGGGAAAGCTATTTACTGTGTGTCTGCCTAAACCGAGTACAACGCACACAAACAGTTTTCCTGTGATTATTTATGGTTTCCTCAGGGACCAATACAGAAGCCAATACAAAACACATCACCCTCTCTCCAACTGGAGAAACATCCCCAGATTCGAGGTACGCTAGCCAGCTCGCCAAAAAGCTACAGGGCCTAAGACCACTCTTTCGGCGACTCTTTCCAGAGCAAGTCTCTTCGGACTTTACCGTAGTGATTGCAACGTACAATGGCGCCGAGCGACTGGGGCAGGTCTTAGATCGGCTGCGGTTTCAAATCGATACGGCTGACTTGGTTTGGGAAATTATCGTCGTTGACAACAACAGCACTGACAATACGGCAGCTGTTGTAGAAGCCTATCAGGCCAGCTGGCCAGAGAACATTCCACTGCGCTACGAGTTTGAGCCTCAGCAGGGCGCTGGGTACGCCCGCCAGCGAGGGACAGAGGCGGCCAACAGTCCGCTAATTGGCTACTTAGACGATGATAATTTGCCCTGGCTCAACTGGGTTCGGGCGGCATTTTACTTCGGGCAGCGCCATCCAAATGTGGGGGTTTTTGGCAGTCGTATCCGGGGCAAATTTTCTACAGCGCCGCCGGAGCACTTTGAGCGCATTGCGTCTTTGCTTGCACTGACCGACCGGGGCCCTCGACCGATTCCCTACAGGCCAGCGGCCAAGGTGCTCCCGCCGGGGGCTGGCCTAGTTGTTCGGCGTCAGGCCTGGCTAGACAATGTGCCTCAGGAGAGAACCCTGGCCGAAAAGTTTGGTGACCGGGAAGCCGGTGAAGATTTGGAAGTGGTGCTACGCATTCAGCGCGCTGGTTGGGCAGTGTGGTACAACGCGGCCATGTGGATGCACCACGACATTCCACCCGCTCGGCTGACCCGTCAGTATTTGGTGACGCTTTGCAGAGGAATCGGCCTGAGCCGCTACCACACACGCATGCTGAGCTTCGCTCCGTGGCAGCGACCGCTGATGGTGCCGGTGTATGCGCTAAACGATGCCAGAAAAATTCTGCAGCATCTGATGCGCTATCGTCAGCAGGTTTTCACAGATACCGTCACAGCCAGCGAGATGATGCTGTATGTAGCGAGCCTAGTAAGTCCGCTGCACAGCTGGTACCGGTGGGGACGCAGACAGATTAAGAAGGCGCAGATTAAGAAGGCGTTGTGAGCGATCGCACTCTCTCGGTAGGCCAATAGATCTTGTAGGCCTTGCCAATAATGTATTGCCTAGGCAAAAAGCCCCACACGTGAGAGTCCGCGCTTTCGTTGCGATTGTCACCCAGCACAAAGTATTCATTCGGGGGAATCAGCTCAGGGCCCCAGCGATAGCGTGCCTCGGTCTGTACGTAGCTTTCGTCTAGTGGAACTTTGTTGATCCACACCTTGCCATCGTGCACTGAAATTTGTTGGCCAGGCAGTCCGACGATGCGTTTTACAAACAGGTCGGAAGGCTCCGCTTCTAAAATTTCGACCGTTTTGGGCGGCGCGCTAAAGACGACGATGTCTCCGGTTTTGGGAAAGTAGTGACTGTCTCGGCTGACAAAAATGCGATCGCTCACCTGCAGCGTTGGCACCATCGATTCACTCGGCACGATGCACTGCATCACCGCCTGATCTATCCACAGCGGCATACACCCGATTGCCAACCGCAGCAGCAGACTCCCGAGCACCACCACCATCAGCATCCGGCCAGAGCGACTGGGGTTACTCCCCGGACTCAGCGGCGTTGTGCGGTAGGCATGATAGCCAGCGATAGACCATACCGTGCAGGCCATCGGGAGAAAGATCGGCTGTTGGTTGGCAACCATTGCCAGCGCAATGCCCAAGGCCAAAAATACACCACCCATCGCCGCCTGCTTGAGATACAGGTGACCTAGCCCAGGCAGAATCTGCGATAGAAAAACGCCATACCAAACGTCTTGCCCCGTCCGTTTGCTACCCAGCGGATAGAGCGGGCGTCCTACGGTGGCAAAGGCATCCCACACATTTAGAAAGTAAACGAGCCCAGCCGCGCCCAATAGCCAAAAAGCACGCCCCGTATTTCCTTCAGCTGCAAACACTGACCAGATTGCATGAATAGCCAGGCCAAAAAATACGCCAAAAATCAGCAGCCCTTTCGTCCACTGTCTGCCGTAGCACTGGCCCATCCCCGGCACCAGTCCAGAGAGATTTACGGCTAGCCAACAGTCACGAATGGGTCGTGCGCCCATGGATGGTCCTCTTGTCACCGAAACCTGCGCTGCGAGATGGATTACGGTCTATTTTTCCCAGTTCTTCATGCTTTGAATCCGATCCCCTCTCCCTCGGGAGAGGGCTAGGGTGAGGGCCTCCGAGATGCAATGAATAGCATCTCCCTAATCTCGCAGCAGCTGCTCAAGCGACGGACCGTTTGCAGGGATCGGTCTACCTTCTGGGTTTTCAAATTCTCTGCGCTCAATTTCTCGGTTCCGCAACCCTTCCTGAATGGCAGGCACGTCTTCTCGGAGCATCACGGTCACCGCGCCGGTTTGGATGTTGCCATCGGCATTGGGCAAAAGTTCTATGAGGTAGGCAAAGCGCTCTCCTTCTAGCAGGTGGCTGCGCAAGGCCTGCGAAGTGCCCCGATCTTCCGGACGGCCAGGGGAGTAGACGATGACGGATTGGGCCCGGCGGTAGTCAGCGTAGATTTCTGCGCCGTAGAGCGATCGCAACGAATCTTCTAACCGAGGCAGGCTCACCCCTCGCACGATATCAACCAGCGTAAACTTTTCCGAGCGAACCAAAATTGTCTCGCCAGAGTGACGGCGCAACAATAAGCTCTCTCCAGAACCGCCACCCGGACCAAAGAGAGAAGCGTGAAAGGTGTAGCGCTGTGAAGGCGTATCGTTGCGACGGATGGAGAGTCTTTCTGAGGGGCGGGCCCGTAGCGCTGGGTGGGCCTGCATCCAGGCTTCTGCTTCCTCTACCGTTTGGCCAGGAAGGGCAAGGGCTGCTGGGCTAAGTCCTAGCCATATCCCCGCACAGAGGCCGGTAAACATCCCCGTCATAGTGAGCCTAGTCTTGACGCTAGCACAGAGGCTATTTTTGAGACCGGCGTTCAGGCAGATGTGCAGAAGCTTATTCATGGAATGTGTTTAGAGGGAGCCAAAGCCCTTCTTTTTCTTGTTCTTTTTTTTCTTTTTGCCTTGGCCAGGCGCGCCTCGCCAGCCGGGCATGGGTCTGCCGCCAAACGGATTGCCACCGCCCATCGGGTTACCCATTGGGGGACCACCCATCGGATTGCCGCCCATGCCTGGAATCCCCCCGCCGCCAAAGCCGGGTAGGCCCATATTGCCCTGTCCCATTTGCTGCATCAGGCCGCGCATCCGCTGAAAGTCGCTGACCAGTTTACCAACGTCTTTTTCGGCGTAGCCCGCCCCCTTGGCCACCCGGCGGCGGCGACTAGGGGAGCCTGAGAGCACTTCTGGATTCTGGCGTTCTTCCAGGGTCATGGAATTGATCATGGCTTCGCAGCGTTTGAGCTGTTGTTCGCCCTGCTGCAGCTGATCAGAAGAGAGCTTATTGCCCATGCCAGGTATTAACTTCATAATTCCCGCTAGAGAACCCATGTTCTTCATTAGGCGGGTCTGCTTGAGAAAGTCATTGAAGTCAAACTTGGCAGATAGAATTTTCTCCTGAAGCTTTTCGGCATCGGCGATGTCGACTTCTTCCTGAGCTTTTTCGACCAGCGTGAGCACATCACCCATGCCCAAAATTCGCGACGCCATGCGGTCGGGATAGAAGGGCTGAAGCGCTTCTACCTTCTCGCCGACACCGATGAATTTGATCGGTTGACCAGAGATGCGACGCACAGAGAGCGCCGCGCCGCCTCGGGAGTCACCGTCCATCTTGGTCAAGATCGCGCCGGTGATACCGATCTCTTCGTGGAAGGTGCGGGTCAGAGTGGCGGCTTCTTGACCCGTCATCGCATCGACCACGAGCAAGACTTCATCCGGCGCTGCAACTTTTTTGACCTCAGCCAGCTCGGCCATCATGTCCTGGTCAATTTGCAGACGGCCCGCCGTGTCAATAATGACCGTATCGATGCCTTCTTCTTTTGCCTTTGCGAGGCCTTGCCGGGCAATCTCTACCGGATTCGCATCTGCGCCAATTTCAAAGACAGGTACATTGATCTGCTTACCCAGAGTCAGCAGCTGATCAATGGCAGCAGGTCTATAAACGTCAGTAGCGACTAGGAGCGCAGAGCGATCCTGCTTACGGAGGTGCAGGGCTAGCTTCGCCGAAGCTGTGGTCTTACCCGTACCCTGCAGGCCTGCCATCAGCACAACGGTTGGCTTTGCTTCGCTGTCTGCCAAGGGCACGTTGGTTTCGCCCATGGTTTCGACCAGCTCGTCGTACACGATTTTGATGAACTGCTGGTCGGGACGGACGCCTGAGACGACATCTGCGCCTTGGGCTTTTTCCTTGACGTCGGCGACGAAGCTTTTGACGACATCGAGGTTGGCATCTGCTTCTAGCAGCGCCCGGCGGACTTCTCTAAGCGCTTCTGTGATGTTTGCCTCCGAAATTTTGTCCTGGCCGCGAAGCTTTTTCCAGGCGGATTCAAATTGTTCTGAGAGGGCTTCAAACATAGTACTGAGCGCGTAAAGGGTCGGGAAAACAATGCATCATCTTATTTTAAGGGGTTCAGCTCCAAATGCTGATGTTCGGTTAGCTGCTAAGCCAAGCTACTGGCAGCGATACATCTGATAAGCTGACCTGAAGATTGAGTTCTGGAGCCTGTGACGTCTGCCAAAACACAAAGCACCCAACAATCGAACGCTGACGCTAAGCCCAGATGAAGCTCAGCGGTATGCCGCTGAGTTACTGACAGTGACAATGCCTCAGTCGCTATCAGCCGTTTTAGACCGCACGATTTGCCAAGATGTCTTCACGGCTTTACCGAATTTGCCCAGTCAGTTTGTTGACCTGCTGATTGTGGACCCGCCTTACAACCGGCAGAAAGATTTTAATGGTGCAACGTTTAGAGCGCGATCGCACGCAGACTATCACGCTTGGCTAGAGACCTGGCTACCCCAGCTACCCAGACTGCTAAAGCCAACCGCCTCTATATATATGTGCTGCGACTGGCAGTCATCGAATGCCATTTACCAGGTATTTGCCCAGCATTTTCAGGTTCGCAATCGGATCACCTGGGAGCGAGAAAAAGGGCGCGGTGCCAAGCACAACTGGAAAAATGCCTCTGAAGATATTTGGTTTGGCACGGTTTCACAT
>JBCBFY010000022.1:0-53817 GCA_038527325.1 Cyanobacteria bacterium J06614_10 | reverse complement strand
AAAGAACAAACACTCGTTGTGTTTAGATATCCCGAAGACGGCGAATATACATCCTGCGTATCCTACACCGATGGACAACTTACAGCGCTAGCTTTCCCAGACATTTCTATTGCTGTGAACCGTATTATTCGGCGTAAATAGCTTTGCCTGACTTGTAGAATTACCAACTCCTGTTAGTAGCTTGATGAAACCATGACAGCCATAGTCGCGAAGTGGACCTTAGAGGAATATCACCGCATGGTCGAGTCGGGCGTACTCGACCATAGGCGAGTGGAACTGATTAAAGGAGAGATCGTTGAAATGCCGCCAGAGGGAGAACCTCATGCCTATTCCATTTCTGAGTCGGGAGAGTATCTCAGTTTGCTATTGGGTCATAGGGCAAAGGTTCGCTACGGTAATCCCATTACCTTGCCAGATCAATCTGAACCACAGCCGGATATTGCAATCGTTCAGCGATTGGGCACAGAATACTTTAGCCATCACCCCTACCCGGAAAATATATTTTGGTTAATTGAATACTCAGCGAGCAGCTTAGACAAAGACCTTAAGCTGAAAAGTCGAGTGTATGCGGAAGCTGATATTGCTGAGTATTGGATAGTTGATATTTCAGCCAAAGCGCTGATTGTTTTTAGAAACCCTCAAGATGGTGAGTATCGCTCTCAAAGCTCTTGCACAGACGGTAATATAGCGCCAATGGCGTTTCCAGATGTTTCTATTGCTGTGAGGACTGTGATTAGTCAACCCGAATGACTACTGCATCAGTGCTTCTGCTCGTTTTAGAGCAATCTGAACCTGTTCGAATCCGGTTCCGCCTGCGCTGTTTCGAGCTGAGACGACTTGTGCTGGGGCGATCGCATCGTAAATATCCGCTTCAAACTTAGGATGCAGCGCCTGCCACTCCTCCAGGCTCAAATCTTTAAGCAATTTACCCGCTGCTAGCGACGTCTTCACCACTTTGCCCACTAGGTTGTAGGCTTCGCGGAAGGGAACCCCTTTGGCTGCTAGGTAATCGGCTACGTCTGTCGCATTCGAAAAGTCTTCGGCGACGGCTTGGCCGAGGCGCTCGGTGCGGAAGGTAATGCCTTCCTGTAGCAAGATGGTCATCGCTTCTAAGCAGCCTGAGACCGTGGCCACCGTGTCAAAAACGGCTTCTTTATCTTCTTGCAGGTCCTTGTTGTAGGCCAGGGGCAGACCTTTCATCATCACTAGCAGACCCTGCAAATGGCCAAAGGTGCGGCCCGTTTTACCCCGCACCAGCTCTGGAATATCGGGGTTTTTCTTTTGGGGCATGATGCTTGAGCCGGTGGAGCAGCTATCGCCTAGGGTGACGAAGCGAAATTCCTCCGAGGCCCAGAAGATGATTTCTTCTGAGAGCCGGGAAAGGTGCACCATAATCAGGCTGGCTGCACTGGCAAACTCGATGGCAAAATCGCGATCGCTCACCCCGTCCAAGCTGTTGTGATAAATATCATCAAATCCCAGCAGCTCAGCCGAATAGGCGCGGTCGATTGGAAATGTGGTTCCTGCGAGCGCTCCGCAGCCAAGCGGTGAAATATTTACCCGCTTGAGCACATCACCGAGGCGCTCCCAATCTCGCTGGGTCATTTCAAAATAGGCCAACAGGTGGTGGGCTAGGCTCAGAGGCTGTGCCCGCTGCAAATGGGTATATCCCGGAATCAACGTTTCCACATGCTGACTGGCCAAGTCAAAAATTGCCTGCTGAAAGGCGCGAATCTGCTGTCGAATCTGCTCAATTTGCTCGCGTAGGTACAGCCGAATATCGGTGCCGACCTGATCATTTCGCGATCGCGCGGTGTGCAGCTTTTTGCCGCCGTCGCCAATGAGTTCGATGAGTCGATGCTCCACGGCGAAGTGAACATCTTCTTCGTCTATGCCCGGATTAAATTTGCCTGCCCGGTATTCTTGGCGAATCGTTTCCAATCCAGAGACGATTTGCTCGCACTCAGCGTCAGAGAGTAGCCCCACTTTGGTGAGCATCTTGGCATGAGCGATTGAGCCGGTTAAGTCGCATTCTAGGAGCGCTATGTCGAACCCGATGCTGGCATTGAACTGAGCCACGACGGGGTGCAGGGCCGATTCAAAGCGATCGCTCCAGGTCTGCTGAGTAGAGGTCACCACTGGCTACGCTTGCTCCTTGATAAATAGACGGACGGCTTCGGCTGTTTTGACACTAAATGGTCAAAAAAATTACAACCTATACAGTAGCAGCTAAGCTTTCGCGAGTCGTCAGCTGCCGCAGATATAGCCTATTTGAGCATTGACCATCCGAGGAAGCAGAATTGTGACTGCGGGCCGTGGCGTGTTGCTTGCGGGTCGCTGAATGCAGCTTAGCCGTAGGAGGCAAAAGACTTAAATCCGTAGCCGATGACGATGCCAATAAGCAATGCCCACATCTGACCGGATTCATAAAACCCTTTCAGCATGGTCCCCGTATCCCCAATCAGATCCTGATCGAAGTGCTTGGCTTCTGCGATGACAGGGATTCCTGACGTGGCGATTGTCTCAAACTGAGCAAAGTAAATTGCAGAAGATTCCATAACTATCTAGCGAGTACTCGGACATATTTCTCAGACATAGTTCACAATGCCCGTACCGTTATGAATCTCAACATCTTCAGTTGATGCTGTGGCCGATTACATGGTGGAGAGCTGCCTGAACTCTGCAGGCTGAGTAATTCTCATGACGACGAGTGTGGTGTCGTCTTCGGCTTCGCGATCGCTGCCGACAAACCGCTGCAGCATCTCAAACAAATAGTCCAAAATTTCATCTGAGCTAGAAAGATTGCGACAGGCCCAGCGAAAAGCATCGATCAAATTTTCTTCGTCAAAGCGCTGTCCGCTGCGGTCCGAGGCTTCTGTAAAGCCGTCAGTGTAGTAAATGACGGTGTCGCCTGGCTGCAGCTGAATCTGATTTTCTTGATAGTGGGTGTCCATATCGAGCCCGAGCAGCATGCCGTCAGCATCTAGGCGCACTACCTGCCCCGTGTTGGCCTGCCAGAGCAGCGGTGGGTTGTGGGCCGCGTTGCCGTAGCACAGCACCTGCGTACGCGGGTCATACTGAGCGCAAAATAGCGTCACAAATCGGTTTGAGCTTTCCAAATCTGTGCGCATCACCCAGTTTAGGTGCTGCAGAAGGTGCCCAGGCGAGTGACTGTTCAAAATTTCTGCCCGCAGCATGCCCCGCAGCATGGTCATCATCAGGCCAGCGGGCACGCCTTTGCCCATCACATCGCCGATGGCGAAGTTCCACGGTTTTTCTTGGGAGGCGAGTGCATTGGGCTGACGGAGCTGATCGTAGGTGGTTGGGATGAAGTCGTAGTAGTCTCCGCCGACTTTGTTAGCGGTTTTGCAGCGGGCTGCCAAATCTACCCCTTCAATGGTGGGACACTTCCGGGGCAGTAGCTGTGCCTGAATTTCTGCGCCGAGTTCTAGCTCTCGGTCGAGCCTTTCTTTGTGCCGTAGCTCGTGGGTGAGTTCGTTATTTTCAATGGCGACGGCGGTTTGGTCAGCGACGAGGCGTACCAGCTTCTGGCGGGTTTCGCTCCAGGTGTAGTCACCCTCCTGGCTGAAGACGTACAGCCTGCCGCGCTCTACGTTTTGAACAATGATCGCTGTACCAAAAATCTGAAAGTCTGCGCCTAGGTAGCGCCCTGCCTGCCGATCTAGCGACATCATGGTCGCGCTGGTGAGCGCCCCAGAAGATTCAGCAGGGCCAATCACAGGGGCCATAGAGGCAGTAATTTGTCGCGTGGCCATCTCTAGGGCTAGGCGAACATTTTTGCAGTCGTTTTCGCCGGAGCAGTGTAGCTGCTCTAGGATTAACCGACCGTCGGGCTGACACATCACTAGCGCGCCGCCGGAGGCGTCGGTGACCCGGCTGGCAATCATCGGGATGAGTTCTAAAAACTGGCTGAGATTGTTGAGGCTGCGCAGGGCAAACCCTAAGGAGCCCAACAGGTCTTGAATTTTGTACTGCTCTCGCTGCAGTCTGGCGACTAGCTCTTTGAGTGCATACACCGAAGTGCCGCTGGGCATACCACCGGGAATACCGGTGGGCATGCCATTGGGTAGGGCCGAGTTCGAAACGACGGTGCGACGGCTGCCCTCTGGCGACGGATTCAGTGGTGGAGTCGGCCTAGATTGCATAGAGGAGTGAGCGCCTAATAAAAAATGCTGGGTAAAAAGCTAGGTAGAAGTGCCGTGTAAGAAGCGTTGTGTGGGCAGAGACCTTACAAGAGAACTCGAAAACGACTCGCAGGGACTAAAAGTAGCCATCACGATAGCACTTCTTAAGCAATAGTCAAGGATAAAAGCGTGACAAGTTTATTCCTTTCACCCAATTGGACGGTTTTTAGCTGTTGTTGTGCCAATTGATGTGGCCGGTATTGTGCCAGACGAGTGAGTCTGAACGGTACGCGGATGGACTGAGAGTCGTTTAGATTTTAGGCGTTTGAATAATCAGCGCCCAATTGGATAATCAGCGCCCAATGTCTATGTTGATGTCATCTGCTCACAGGTAGGTTAATACAAACTGAGGGTTTTGCGGCAAAATGCAACGGCATCTGACACCGTGTGAATCTGCGCGGGATACATCAGCTGGGGCCGCTCAATGAGCACTAGGCGAATGCCTAGCTGTTTGGCGACCTGCCGCTTAGTGGCTTCACCGCCAGCGGCGCCAGACGCTTTAGCGACGACTTGGGTAATGTGCCACTGCTGCCAGAGTGCTGCTTCTAGGTCCGGTGAGACTGGGGGGCGTATGGCGACGATCTCACTGGACGAAAAACCTGCTGCGATCGCACCTGAGATGGCGTCTACTGAGGGCAACACGCGGGCAAACAGCTGAGCCGTTTGGCGCAAAGGCGCGAACCGTGCCAGATGACGGTAGCCTAGGCTCAAAAATACCCGCTGGTGATGCAAAATATCACTGTTTAGGAGTTTTTCGATTGACTTCACGTAAATAACGGTGTCGTTATCAGTGGAAGTGCTGTCGGTTGAGGTGTTTTGGCTAAAGGGGAGTTCAGGGACAATCGTAGGTCTTTCGTAGCGCCGGTAAGCGATTGTGCTACTGCCGCTAAGGACTGAGGATGGGGCTGAAGATGTGGCTGAAGATAGGGCTGAGGGCTTGGCAAGTGCGATCGCCTGACGAGAAATCTCGCAGGCGAAAGGATGGGACGCATCCACAATGCCGCGAATTTGCCACTGCTGCACAAACGCTTCCATTGCCTGCTGACTCAGCTGACCGACGCAGACAGTCGCCGCTGCTGGGTACAGCGCCTTCGCCGCGTGGGTGGTGACCGTGACCACATAGTCGAGGTGTGCTTGGCTCAAGGCGCGGGCAATCTCAGCACTTTCGCTAGTGCCGCCAATGAGCCAAATGCGCCCGGCAGACATCTCACCTATGGCCTCGCCTGTGGCCAGCGAACCTTGTACAGATGAAACAGCTCGCCGTCTTGCTGCTTAATGACTTTGCCGCCGACTTTTTTGACGAGCGATCGCCAGCTCTCTAAGGGTTCTAGAAACACTTCAGCGCCCAAATACGTTTCCAAAATTGCCCAGTTTTCAGTCAGTGGCTGGTCTGGATCGACCACATCAAATACAAAGAAGCCACCGGGCTTAATCAATGGTCTGGCCGCTTCCATCACGGCTTGCCAGTAGTCCATAGGGTAATAGCAGCTAAATCCGGTAGCAATCACCAAGTCGAAAGTTGCTGGGGGATAGTCGAGCTGGTGGGCAGGCCCCTGCTTGACGCCCTGAAACAGCTTAGAGTCGAGCTGTGGCCCTCGCTGATGCAGCGTTTTGACCGCAAACTGACTAATATCTTGACCGTAGAAGCGAGCTTGCCACGCTTTCCACTCATAGATTAAAAAGCTAAATCCGCAGCCTATGTCGAGGCAGTGCTGGTTTTTCTTAGGCTTAGCCACGTCCCAAAAATGGGAGGTCACCCGAGAATTTAGCGACCCGGCTGCCCAATCTCGAAAAACTGGTAGCGCTTCGACTTCCTCAGGCAAATCGAAAGATTCACCCGAATATTCTTGGTCGAAACGCTTAGCTACGGCGCTAATCATCGGTAGCCAAGGTACAGATTTAGACTTCAAGACCTCTCCCATCGGGGAGAAATGACCAGCAGACTTACTCATATGAATTGGGCCGATAGGGGGGCTAGAACTGGACCTATGGGAGAAATGTCTCGCTATGACCCCTTGATAGCCTTGGTAAAGTTCTGCCTGTAGGCCTTGTTACCAACCAAAAAGACAGGCCATAGCAAAGTTAGGTAGGCTTTTCCTGTTGTGAAGTTCGTACGGTTGAAGCCATTCCAAAATTTCCAGGCACCCACGCCATAGATCCCGAGCAAAACAATGCCAAACAGTGTCCCCATGTATGCCTCCTTTTGTGACCTGGCGCACAATAAATGCTTTTGGACAGTTTTCTTAGAGCACAATCATAGCTTTCAAAAACCCTTTCTAATTGGAAGGTCTGATTAAAAAACGGCTGGTGCTGGCTGTCTTCCCACAGCCTATCGAACCAGCGAGCCTTACGACACTCCTATAGAATGTCAATAACCCATTACTTAAGACTCAAGAGGCCTGCTTTTCAACGGGGCGGCTGTTCTCTGCGGAGGCACGGCAAACATTGAAGTGGCCAGGGCCGTTAGGACACCGTTGAGCGAAAGGAGCGAAAGGCCTGTCGGGTGGCGTTTTATTCCCACCTTATAAATATTGTTTCATCAGGAGAGCAATTATGCGTGCAGTACTCATGGCCGGTGGTTCTGGAACGAGGCTTCGACCGCTGACCTGCGACCTGCCCAAGCCGATGGTGCCCGTCCTCAACCGGCCCATTGCCGAGCACATAGTCAATCTCCTGAAGCGTCACGGCATTACCGAAGTTATTGCAACGCTGTTTTATCTGCCCGATGTGATGCGGGACTATTTTCAAGACGGCAAAGACTTTGGCGTGCAAATGACCTACGCCGTCGAAGAGGATCAGCCCCTAGGGACCGCTGGCTGTGTCAAAAATGTATCGGAGCTGCTAGACGATACTTTTCTGGTGATTAGCGGCGACAGCATTACCGACTTTGACCTGCGAAAGGCCGTCGATTTTCACAAAGCGAAAGGCTCCAAAGCGACGCTCGTGCTAACTCACGTGCCCAACCCGATTGAATTTGGCGTTGTCATTACCGACGATGAAGATCGGATTGTGCGATTTTTAGAGAAGCCCTCTACCAGTGAAATTTTCTCTGATACGGTCAATACGGGCACCTATATTTTGGAGCCGGAGGTTCTCGACTACCTACCTGCTGACTGTGAGCAGGACTTTTCTAAGGATCTCTTTCCGCTGCTGCTCGAAAAGCAGGTGCCGATGTATGGCTACGTAGCCGACGGATACTGGTGTGATGTGGGCCATCTCGATGCCTACCGCGAGTCTCAGTACGATGCTTTGCAGGGCAAGGTGCTGATCGACTACGACTATCCAGAAACCTCAGAAGGGGTGCGCATTGGTAAAAATACCCACGTAGACCCTAGTGCCAAGCTTCATCCTCCCGTGCTGATTGGCAATAATTGCCGGATTGGGCCTCGGGCTGTCTTGGAGCCAGGCACCGTGGTGGGCGATAACGTCACCATTGGTAGCGACGCCGACTTGAAACGTCCGATTATTTGGAATGGTGCGGTGATTGGCGATGATACGCACCTGAGGGCCTGTGTGATTGCGCGGGGTACTCGGGCGGATCGGCGGGCCCATGTGTTAGAAGGAGCGGTGGTTGGTGCGCTCTCGACGATTGGCGAAGAAGCGCAGATTAGCCCGGGTGTGCGGGTGTGGCCTAGCAAGATTATTGAGTCGGGGGCTACGCTCAATATCAATTTGATCTGGGGGAATACGGCGCAGCGCAATCTGTTTGGCCAGCGGGGCGTGGCCGGTCTGGCCAATATTGACATTACCCCTGAGTTTGCGGTGAAGCTCGGTGCGGCCTACGGTTCGACGCTGAAGCCCGGCTCCCATGTGACGGTTTCGCGAGACCAGCGCAGCATTTCTAGAATGGCGGCTCGGGCGCTGATTGCAGGCCTCATGTCAGTGGGCATTAATATTCAAAATCTGGAGGCGACTTCTATTCCGGTAGCGCGAAACGTGCTGCCCACGCTCAATGTGGCGGGGGGCATTCATGTCCGCCTGCATCCGCAGCGCCCAGACCATATCTTGATCGAATTTTTTGATAAGAAGGGCATTGATATTCCGAAGAGTAAGGAAAAGAAGATTGAGGGGGCTTACTTTAAGGAGGATTTGCGGCGATCGCAAATTCACGAAATTGGCTCGGTCACCTATCCGACTCGCCTCGTTGATACCTACACAACGGCCTTCGAAAAGCACCTAAACGTAGAATCGATTCGCAACAGCAAATCTAAGGTGGTGATCGACTACGCCTACGCGGTGTCGGGCGCGGTGCTGCCGCAGCTACTCGGCAAGTTTGGCTGTGATGCGGTCGTGCTCAATGCCAGCCTGACGCCGAATGCGCCCTCCGTGGCCGAGCGGGAAGTTTTGCTCAATCAGCTGGGCCAGGTGGTCCAGGCGCTACAGGCGACCTTTGGGGTGCAGGTCTCTGCCAACGGCGAGCAGCTGGTGCTGGTCGATGAGGTAGGGTCGCCCATTCGCGGGGAGCCTCTCACTGCGCTGATGGCGCATATGATCTTGACGGCCCATCCGCGCGGTACGGTGGTGGTGCCTGTCCATGCTTCTGGCGCCATTGAAGAAATTGCCCGGCGCCACGACGGCCAGGTGATTCGTACGAAAGCAAACCCCACGGCGCTGATGGAAGCCTGCCACGAGCGGGACAATGTCGTGCTGGGTGGCAGCGGCGATATGGGCTTTATCTTTCCGCAGCTGCATCCTGGATTTGATGCGATGTTCTGTATTGCCAAGCTCATAGAGATGCTGCTGATTCAGGAGCGAGCGCTGGGGCAAATATGGGAGGAATTGCCCCGGGTTTCGCACCGTTCACAGACGATGCGCTGTCCCTGGACGATAAAGGGGGCACTCATGCGCTATCTTGTAGAGACCCATCCAGCGGACCGCTTGGAGCTGGTTGACGGGGTCAAAATCATTGACACCAGCAGACAAAATTGGGTTCTTATTTTGCCGGATGCCGGTGAGCCTTTGGTGCACATTTTTGCGAACAGCGAAGATCGCGACTGGGTAGATAAGCAACTGCAGGCGTACCGGCAAAAGGTCCAAAACTTTATTGAGTCAGAGCAGGGAAGTAAGGAAAGCATTGTATGAATAACTGCATCTTGATGGCCGAAATCGTACAGGCCCCTCAGCTGCGCTACACCGCCGACAATCAAACGCCGATTGCGGAGTTTGTGGTGAAGTTTCCAGGGCTGCGTGAAGGCGATGCGGCTGGCCAGCTCAAGGTTGTGGGTTGGGGAAATTTGGCACAGGAAATTCAGGAGCGCTACCGCACGGGCGATCGCGTTTTGCTAGAGGGCCGCTTGAGTATGAACACTCTAGAGCGCCCAGAAGGATTCAAAGAAAAGCGCGCTGAGATGACGGCTCAGCGCGTTAGCCCGATAAATGACTTGCAGTCCTTGCCTATTGCCGAGGCAACGCCCATCGCTGAGGGTCGCTTTGCAGGCGGTGGCGCAGGGTCAGGTTCAGCGCCTGCCTCTACCCCATCGGCAGCTCGGTCCGCGCCGCCAGCAGCACCCGCCGCAGCTACGCCTGCGCCAGAGTACGACGATATTCCGTTTTAAGCTACTGCTTGTATGGAGCGGTTAATTTTTAGAACGATTCCTTCTGTTACGAACCGCTTATTCTCAGAGCGGCTGTTAGCTGACCGCTTGTGATGCTTCGAAGGCTGCTTGGTTTTCAAAGATTTTGAACACGCGGTCCATGCTGGTGAGTTCGAAGAGCATTTTGACCTGTGGGTTGATAGAGCACACGTACATATCGCCGTCTTGCGATCGCACCTGCTTGAGCACAGAGACCAGCGTTCCTAGGCCCGAACTATCGACAAACGTAGTTTCCTTTAGATCCATCAGCAGGATCTTTGCACCTTTGTCTAGGGCGGTTTTGACCTGGCTACGGACGTCTTCTGCCTTTGTGCCGTCCAAAATACCAACAGGGGTCAATACCTGAACCGTCGAATCCATAGTCACCATACTCACCAAAATTTCTTGCTCAATGATACAAGCTATAGCATTGTTCCATACCCTAGCCAGAATACCCACTTGAGGAGCGCTCTCAGGCTGCTCTCTTTCGGTCTGTCTTTGGGCCTAGTTCACAGGATTGCCGGTCGGCAGCTGCAGCTCGCCTAGTGTGTGATCTTGGCGAATGTTGATAACCAAACGGGTGGACGGGCTGTGCGCCAATGGCTCGATGAAGAGCTGTGGATGCAATGCTTTCCAAAAGTACGTCACGAAGTCGGCAATTTCAGGATTGGAAAGCCCGCTTTTTCCGCTGGCAATCATTTCTTGCTCGGCCTGCTGACGCCATGCCAATGAGAATCGGTAGTCTGCTGGCTGGAGCACGATTAAGCTGTCTAAGAATGACCAAAGCGCCTGATAGTCTGCGAGCCGGGCGTTGCAGTCTTTGGCAAACTGACGGTCGGCAGCGGTTTCAATCGGTGATGGGAACGTGAATGCAGGGTCTGCTAGGCGCTGTTCTGAAAGCGGTGCTACGCCGACAAACCAGCCCTCGAACAGGATAACGGTCGGTGCCGAAATCTGGATGGGGGCGGTGCGATCGCCCTGCCCTTCATACAAAGATTTATCAAACTGAGGAACGCCGACCGACACCCTAGGTTCAGTTCTTTTGAGCTGGCTGAGCGTGTCTACGCCGAGCGCCACATCATGGGTCCCTGGCGGACCTCTCCAAATCAGTCTGGGGTCTTGCTGCCTGAGCGCAAGCCGTTCGTTGTAAGTGAGGTAGAGATCGTCAATGGAAAGACTGGCCGTTTGATGGTCTAAGCAGCCCAAAATCAGCTGAAGTACCTTAGTAAGCGTTGTTTTTCCGGTTCCCTGTCCGCCGAGGATGCCTTGAATGAACGGCTGACCGAGTGCGTTTTGCTGCTCGTCTATGTCTAAAGCGAGTGGCAGCCACAGCTTCCAGAGCGGCCCTATCCAGTTGGTCCATGGCCCGGGTAGCGGAAAGGCTAGGCCGGTTTGTAATTTTTGACAGAGTTGCTGGAGCAGAGCCGTCCGACGTTCAATAGCAAGGTCTAGGGTCTCATCTGGTATCCCCCAGATAGCTTGACTAGAGCAACCGGATTCGTCAGCGCGCTCCCATGCTTTTAGCAGCTGTCGTTGATCTGGTGTGGGTGGTTTGCCCTGCGCCCAGTCGATGACAATGGGCCAAATATTGGATGGGTCGGCCATAGGCATTTTCTATTGGCGTTCTATTTGTGGCGGCTTTCTTTTAGCTGAATAAAGAGGCTAGTGAGGTTGCGATCACGCGTCGCGGTCACGACATCAATATGACGGAGTAGGGGACGGGCGGTCGCCTGAATCAGGCCAAATAGCGGGAAGGCGCGGCTAATGGCCGGGGTGAGCGCGGGCCAATCTAGGTAGGCATAGCCTTGATTGGGCTGGGGAAGTGACGCGATCGCCTGTACAAACCGCTCGGACTGTCGTAAGGATTGGGCCGGGGCAGCGAGGGCGCTATTCATGGCAGCTAGCGACCCTGCAAAAATTTCGTAACGATCTTGTTGTAGATGCAACCCTAATAAGTCTGTTTCGAGTCGGCTAGTTGCCGCTGGCTGACGACTCGCCTTAAAGCGGGTCCAGGCGGTGGCTTCTTCGGTGCCGATGGCGATGGGGACAGCGCTGTATCCCTGTGCGATCGCCGCGCTGTCTAGGTCTTTAATTTTCTTATCTACCTCTGCGCCGTCTCTGGCGACTGCCAGAATCCAGTCCTGTGAGCCCCCCGCTCCTATTTGCCCGAGGGCGTAGTCTGACTTAGCCCAGTTCCACAGCTCGGAGGACTGCTCTATCGTCAAAAAGTCGGGCAGTGCGCTTACTGGAATGCCAACCTCTGAGCGCAGCTTGCCAAGCTGGGTGAGCTGGTGACTGGCGATGGCAAATTTGCTATTGGCGGGTAGGTAGTTTAGAGCGTCTACCGGTTTGTTTGAACTATCTAATTGGTTTGATAGCGCGTCACCGGGTAGCCGGGCATTGGCGATGAGGCCTGCGGGTGCCAGGCTAAAGCTAATGGCAATGGGTCTGGCCGCTGGGAGTTGACGGGGTTCTGCCTGAGTGAATAGCTGGCTGTCGAAGTAGGCGAGGGCAAGTCGGGTCTGGGGTAGCTGGTCGGCAGCTTCTCTGTAGCTGGCGGTTTGCGCGAGGTTGGTCGCGGTTTGTGCGGCGCGAATACTGCGCGCGATGACTTGACTATCGTTGGCGAAGAGGACAAACCGGTCGCCTACGAGGGCTGTGGCATTTGCGATCGCCCCAGAACGCCGCGAAGACGAAAGCACCGGTACGCCGCTAACTTGAGTGCCAACGGGTGCATTTCCGACAAAGGCTTGCTGCTGCCAATACAGTTGCAGAAATGTCTGAGCCTGCGGTTGGCGATCTGGAGCGATTTCTACGGCGACTAGGTAGCCTGGCTGCGCGCCATTACTCGCATCCACATCCAGGTCTACATCTGTGTAGGCAAAGGTGACTTCATCCCCTATCCACGGCTGAATATCTCGGTCGTAATTGAGGCCTGTTGCCTCTTGCAAGGTCCGCTTGAGCTGGCTGGTTTCATCGAGGACGCGCTGTCGCTGGTCTGCATCTGCGGTGGCCTGCTCTAGCGCAATTAGGCGCTCTGGGCTGGTCAACAGCGATAGGGTGAAGGGGGCTCGCCTGGGGACGAAGACGGTGGCTGCCGCGATGGGGCGATCGCTCCCGTCTAGTAGGCTTAACGGGCTATTTGCCAGTAGATACACAAAAGCGCCAACCCCTGTGAAGATGAGGGTTAGCGCAATGGCTAGTAAGCCTGTGAAAAAACGGCTGCTGAAAAGGTTAACTGTAGCTTTTTTCCCAGAGGCTGCTGCGCTATCAGTCATAGCGTTTTCAGACTTGTGCGCAGTAGCCATTCCCGTCACATCTCAACGACCTTGAGAGCTATTGTATACCTCTGTATACCTCAGCCTATGTGCGCTTCGGTGTGCATCCCTGGTTGTCGACGAAACTCAATGCGGTCTGTTTTTTGTACGCCTGTTTTTGTGCGCCTGTTTGTGTGCTGTTTGAGTAGGACTTTTTTGACACTTTTCTGACAACTAGCCAAGCCTTAGCCAAGACCGCGACTACGCCAGACGCCAATTAGTTCACCATCAATGCTGACTTCTTCAGCGGGATATTCCATCGGGTCAAATCGGGGGTTGGCTGGTTTGAGAATGACCTTGCCATCTTCGAGATGGTAGTACTTGAGCGTCGTGTTCGACTCGACGCGGGCTGCGACGATGGTGCCGTTGCGGACACGCTTGGGGTCTTGCACCTTGCGCATAATGACGATATCCCCATCGTCAATGAGTGCTTCGATCATAGAGTCGCCGCGGACTCTCAGGGCAAAATCACTCCCTTTGAAGTCGATGGCGGTGGGGTCGAAGTGCTCGACTGTGTCGGTGAAGGCTTCGACCATGGAGCCTGCTGCGATCGCGCCGTAAATCGGTACCCCTTGGGTATCTTGCAAAATTTGAATGGTGCGAGCCTGGCCTTCCTTCCAGTCGATGTAGCCCTTTCGGCGCAGGTGCTCTAAGCGGCTCTGTACCGGTGCCGGTGACTTCAGCTTCATTTCGCGCATCATCTGCCGAATAGAAGGAGAATGGCGATTCTCACGAATATACGTTACCAACCAGTCGTACAGCTCTTGTTGGGCTTGGGTTAAAGGTTCCATTGCGATTTTTAGGCTACCAGCTAAGCACTAATCAGAACAAGCGTACCAACTTCAGGCGCGTTTTGTCCAGCAATGACCTGTTAACTCAATTTTTCTTTTTACCTTTTGGGCTTTTTGGTGAGACTTGTGGCCTGTTTGGGTGGGGATGAGGGGGCTAGGGGATTAGGGGTTTGGGGGGTTGGGGGAATCTACCTGAGAGTTGTTCCTATGTTCTAAGGTAGGGCTACTCTAAGGTAGGGCTACAAACCCTGCTTGGTTCAAGATTCGTTTTCCTTCTTCTGTCTTAAAAATTTGGGCATAGGCCAGCCCGGCTTGCTCTGCTAGCTGTCCGTCTTTGCGAATCACCACGTAGAGCGGACGCGTCAGCGGATAGTCTTGTCGCTGAAAAACGCCCAGATCGATTCGATTGCGCTGGGCTGGGCACGCCTCTGGAGGAACGTAGGGGGCTTGGTAAGGTGCAACCAGCTGCCGGGGCGAAACGCCGATAGGTAAGGGGGCAATGGTGCACTGGCCAACGACTTCAGGGGCAGAGGCGAAGTAGATGGCGCCGGGTGTTTCACCCACCAGGCGTAGGGCCGCCGTTGTGGTGTTGCTGATTTGGACCGATGGGGAAAGGGCTTGCCCTTCTAAAACGCGCTCCTGAAAAAACTGAACTGTGCCACCTTCTGCTCCTCGTGAGACGGGCACGATGGCGAGGTTGGGGCCGCCCACCTGCTGCCAGTTGGTGAGGGTGCCGAGGTAAATGTCTTTGAGCTGGGCGAGGGTCAAGCCCGGAATCGGTAAATCGGGATGGGTGGCGATCGCAACCGCCTCTAGGGCAACGGGTAAGGCTTCTAGCACGACGCCCTGCTGTGCGGCCTGCTGCTCTTCTGCTTCATTCAGAGGCCGCGATGACTGCGCAAAGTCCAAGTCTCCCGCCATGAGCATCTGAATACCCACCGTTGAACCGGCTGCTTGAGCGGGGTCTTCCTTGTATTCCAGAGAAAAAGATGGCCAAGCCTGCTGAATTTGGGGAGCAAGGATGCCCCTGATCGGTGCCCACGTCGTACTGCCACCGTAGAAGAACTGCCCGGTGGGGACATCTTCTACGGCAGCAAAGGCTGGCTGACTGCCCCCTGTTCTACCGGCAGAAGTTTGCGAAGGTACATCTGAGCTGGCTGAGGGGCCAAAGCCGACTCTATCTTTTAGCCACCAAGCTGCACCGCCCACTATCGTAGCCGTCACGACCAATGCCGCAATGAGTGCAGGAACTTCGTTTTTCGATTGAGACATAGGCCCCCGACAGATGACAAGGAAATAGAAATCACGGGCACTGCAATAATATCGCCAACGGAGATATTCAACCGCAGAGATCGCCTTGACGACAGCGTTCCCATTCCTTGTTCGCGACCGATAACGCTAAAAGCGGCCAAGGTCAGAATTTCTGACTTTGACCGCCTTGGGAAAAGATGCTAACTGAGCTGTCTAGACTACCGAATGTATTCTTTAAGAACGCTATTTCGGTTAGGATGCCGTAGCTTACGCAGTGCCTTGGCTTCGATCTGACGAATCCGCTCTCGGGTCACGTTAAAGATTTGTCCGATCTCTTCGAGGGTTTTCATGCGGCCATCATCCAAGCCGTAGCGCAGACGCAACACGTCGCGCTCACGGGGGCTCAGGGTGCTCAAGACGCTCTCTAGGTCTTCGCGTAGTAGGCTCTTGGAAACCTCATCTTCAGGCGTTTCGCCGTCGGATTCGATGAAGTCGCCTAGGCGAGAGTCTTCTTCTTTGCCGATGGGCGTTTCCAATGAGATAGGGAGCTGCGCAGACTTGGCAATGAAGCGCAACTTCTCGATGGTCATCTCCATGCGGGTGGCAATCTCTTCCTCGGTTGGCTTGCGGCCAAGCTCTTGGGAGAGCAGCTTTGTGGTTTTCTTAATGCGGGAGATGGTTTCGTACAGGTGCACCGGGAGGCGGATCGTACGAGACTGATCGGCGATCGCACGAGTGATGGCCTGGCGAATCCACCAAGTAGCATAGGTAGAGAACTTGTAGCCCTTCTCATGGTCGAACTTTTCGGCGGCGCGAATGAGGCCCAAGCTACCTTCCTGAATCAGGTCTTGGAAAGACAAGCCCCGGTTCATGTACTTTTTGGCGATGGAAACTACCAGACGCAGATTGGACTGGACCATTTTGTCTTTCGCACGGCGACCTAGGTGTAGGCGACGGCGGAAAGCAGGCAGCGGCATATCTACCGCATTTGCCCAGTCTGCATCGGTGGGCTCGTCGTCTAGCTGGTCGTCAATCTCGTCGCGGATGCGCTCTAGCTCAAGCAGGTCTGCAATCTTGCGGGCCAGCTCGATTTCTTCCTCGGCTCGCAGTAGGCGAATGCGACCAATTTCCTGCAGGTACAGCCGAATCGAATCTTCGGTGTAGTGCTTCTTTTTGGTCTGGGCAGTGCGTCGTCGGGCTTTGCCTTTGGTTGCTTTGGTGGCCTTGGTCGCACTCTTTGCGGCCCCTTTTTTCGCTGTTTCAGCAGTGGCTTCGCCTGTTTCCGTCAGTTCTACCGTGGCTGTTTGACGGATAGCTTTACTACCCTCGCTACTGGGTTCTAAAGTTTCAAGCGTGTCTTTAGCCTGGGTCATGCCGCGTTCCTCTTGCTCCTTATTAGTGAGTACTGTGATTATTCAGGTTCGGTAACTAAAGGTAATGGGTCCAGCACAAAATGCCGTTAAATTTCCTTTAATTTCTGCGCTTACCCATAAACTCTTTCGGTGCATTCCACTTACGGTTCATTTCTCTTGCGCTCTGTCCTTTGCATGGGTGTCTCATCAAGAACTTACTTTTGATGAGGTAGGCCAAATGGCGGATGCGGTTCAGATGTCGCGGGGAAAGAACCTCGGCAAAAAACGTTTTGCCAAGTCCCTTATAAGAATGTAGTCAGAAATGCCTCAGGGAATGTACTGGTCTTAGCGGGGTGAGCAGGCTTGCTACCTGTAGCAAATAACCTGTCTCAGATCGAATAGGTACGCTGGGAAGAGGCTACCCACTCATCAAGAAAAATTTAACTGTCCCGCTACAGTCGAGATGATTGTAGCTTTTCAGACAAAAATTCACCACCGCAGGTTTCGCTGCGCAGAAGCTTAATAAGCGCTCTGCGTTCTTACAGTGTTAACACGGACTGATAAAAATCGCCTAGTCAGGTAAGTAAGGACTCCAGGTTGAAGCGTATTTTGCAAGCGTGGATTCCCCGTCAGAAAAAATACTGAGTAACTTGCTAATACTGGTCTGTCTTACGCTTTCTAATTCGTGAGTCCCTGTAATATCCCGGCATTCCTCGCATCTAACTAAAGTAAGATATTGAGAATTTTTACTGAGACTCAGATCGCTCAGGGTGTTCAAAACATTTTCAATACTGATGAGAAATAAAATTTGGATAACTTTTCAAAATGTCTTCAGAATTTGCTTGAAGACGTTTTTATCTCATCAATAAGTAATGCGCCCTTTATTCTCTCATTACTCAGAAAAAGGACGCAGATTATTGTTTAGCTATATTTGGCTGTATTGCGGCTATGAAGGGAGCCGCTATGAAATGGGCTGAGAGCACTGTTTTTTTGCGATCGCAGATTCATTCAGCGCATACAAAATGTCGCTGCTCATAGGCTCTACCAAAAAGCCATCGATGCCTGTATGGGGATCACCGCTATCGCTCAGCGGCCAGCTACACTCGCTAGAGCTAGTGAGGGCCACAATCACGACGCTGCGAGCGCCGACGCTTTGTCGAATTTGCCGGGCAATGTTCGGCGTCCAGGTTTGCCCGTCGTCATCTGAAAGGATGACGAGGTAAGGCGGATTGGTTTGCGCGGTTTCGACTGCCTGGGTAGGAGAGGTCATGGTGACCACTGGGCAGTTGAGTGCCTGGGTGATGGTCCGCGACACGGCTGGCGCTGCTGACAACATCTCTCTAGATGACTGCCCGATGACGAGAATGTAGTCCTGTGAGTATTTCAGCGAGTAGGTCACTGAGTTATTTGGTAAGGCGTTTGGTGAGTCTTCCATGGCTGTTGAACGGGCTGTTGAACAGTAATTGATGTCATGGCCCACTTATTACTGTGGCGGATGCTTTAGCGTTGGTACTGGCTCAGAAAGCCTTCTTATTGACTGTTATCAAAAGTAAGTGGTTTACCCGTCTCCTATTTATGAAAAGAGACCTTTCGCAATGTGAGATACTGCAGTCGCTTTCCAGGCGTTTTGTCGCCTACGCTGCTTCTGGCTAAGAGTGGTGGGCCAAGCGTGTCTCTAGGGGGACAGGCGAGCTTTTTTGAGGCGATTATCTTCGTACCATTGGGCGATCGCAGGCACCCATGCCTGAAAATGCGGCCAGATCGCTTCACAGAGCTTTTGGGCTTCTAGCTGGGCATCTGCTTTCCATCGCAGGTCGAGCAGGTGCATCAGCGATCGCACGTTAGCTGAAACGACCCAATGCTGCCGTACATCGAAGGGGATCAGTCCGCGAGCATGTTCTTCTGAAAAGCCCTGGTCGATGCGGGTTTTGTAGTGCTTGCAGCCCTGCATGCACCAGTCGAGGTCCTGCTGGCGAAGTTCTTCGGTGTACTGGTATTTTTTGCCTTGGCGATCGCTGTAGGCACCGACTGGCCGTAGGTAAAACACTTCCTCCACGTCCGTCTTCCCCTCAACTACGTCCAAAATTCTTGAGCCGGTATACCGAAAGGACTGCACATCAAAACTCAATCCCACGCGATGAGTTCGGATTTGCTGCATGGTTGAATGTGGAAAAAAACCGCAGTTGAGAACGATTTGAGGGTGCTCTAGTGGGCCGTAATGGCCCCGACCGCCCTTGAGTAAGTTCCGGATGATAAGTTCGCCGGCTTTTTCTTCGGATGGCCACTCGGCCCGCTGATCCCACACAAATTCTTCAGCGTAGTCTTGGTGCATGGCACCGTAGATGGTTTGCTGAGGGTTTTGCGTTTGTGAAATGACCTCGACTCTGAAGCGATCCATAGAAAGATAAAAACAGTAAGGGCGTCTTCTTTATACTCATCGACCATACTGCCTAAAGGGCTTGTCTCCGCAGTAGATTTAATATTTCCTTGGCTTCATTGGTAGCAGATTTCAGGACTTTATCGGATGCTACGAGTCGGATGCTACGAATGAGGGTTTCTGGTTTTTACCAAACTCAAAGTAAGCTACCCCTTTAAAATGTATAGAGATAAATCCGTAAAAGGACTCAAGTTGAATTTAAGGACGCGACTTATGGCATTTTTTGGTCTTGGCATTGGTAAAAAAGACACGCTCCCTAGCCCTGAGAATGCGCTGCCGGGTCGGTCGACGCAGATGAGCGTTCCTGATAAGCACTATGTCAATGGCAATGCGCTGAAGCCCCCCTTTCCCGAAGGGATGGAGCTGGCAATGTTTGGGCTGGGTTGCTTTTGGGGCGCTGAGCGCAAGTTTTGGCAGACGGAAGGCGTGTACAGTACGGCAGTTGGCTACGCCGCTGGCATGACGCCCAATCCTACCTACCGAGAAGTGTGCTCCGGTATGACTGGCCACAACGAAGTCGTTCTGGTAGTGTTTGACCCAGCCGTGGTGAGCTACGAAGGCCTACTTAAGGTGTTTTGGGAGAGCCACAACCCCACCCAGGGCATGCGTCAGGGTAATGACACCGGTACTCAGTATCGCTCCGGCATCTATACCTACTCCGATGCGCAAATGAAAGCAGCAAAAGCTTCTCTCGATATGTATCAGGAGAAGCTTGCTGAAGCAGGCTACGGCAAAATTACGACTGAAATTTTGCCTGCGCCCGAGTTTTACTACGCGGAAGAATACCATCAGCAGTATCTTGCGAAGAACCCGGGCGGCTACTGCGGTCTAGGGGGTACGAATGTGTCTTGCCCCATTGGCGTAGCCGCCGCGTCGTAAACCGATTTGGTTACGGTTGCCCAAATGACGAGTGCCCGAGCAGCCTAAGCTGCTCGGGCACTCGTCATTTAAAGGGAGCATCAACGAGAGGTTTTTATGAGCCGTGGCGCTTTCGATGCCACTGCCAGGCATGGGCGATGATCGTCTCAATCTCTGGGTATTGGGGTTGCCAGCCGAGCACGGCTTGGGCTCGCTCGCTGGTGCCGACTAGGCTTGGGGGGTCTCCGGGGCGGCGATCGCACGGAATGGCTGGAATCTCTTTCCCGGTCACTTTGCGGGCTGTCTCAATCACTTCTTTGACGGTATAGCCACTGCCGTTACCCAAATTGAAGAAAGCGGTTTCCCCCCCTGCCAGCAAGTACTCCAATCCTTTGACGTGGGCATCGGCTAGGTCGGATACGTGGATGTAGTCGCGAATGCAGGTGCCATCTCGGGTGTCGTAGTCGCTGCCAAAAATTGAAATATTCTTGCGTTTGCCTAGGGCGGTAAACAAAACCAGAGGAATAAGGTGAGTTTCGGGGTTGTGGTCTTCGCCTAGTCGCCCTTGGGGGTCTGCCCCTGCCGCGTTGAAATAGCGAAAGCATACCGAATTCAGCCCGTATGCCGATTGGAAGTCGATCAGCATTTTTTCCACCATGAGCTTGCTGGTGGCGTAGGGGCTGATGGGATTTTGAGGATGATTTTCGGGGATAGGGACTCTTTTGGGTGGGCCATAGATGGCGCAGGTGGAGGAGAAGACCAAACGGCTCACACCCGCTTCCACCATGGCTTCTAGCAAGTTGAGCGTGCCGTAGACGTTGTTTCGGTAATATTTGGCTGGTTCGCTGACTGACTCTCCGACGGCGATGTAGGCTGCAAAATGCATGACCGCCGCAACATCGTAGTTGCTAAAAATTTTGTCGAGCAGGGTGCGGTCAGTGGTGTCGCCAACGATGATACTGGCCTTCAGATGCTGCTCAACTAGCGCTTTGTGGCCATATTCTAAGTTGTCTAATATTAGGGTCTGATAGCCTGCCGCTTCTAGGGCGAGCACCGCGTGGGAGCCGATGTAGCCAGCCCCACCGGTGACTAAAACGGCTGGCTTTTGCTCGGAGTTAGCGAATTTAGTGTCTTCTGGGCCAGCAGCAGAAGCGGAAATAGACATAAAAATAGCCTTTAGAGATTAGGGATAGCTCAGTACGAGGTTATCTCTGTGAATAACGGTCTCTGCGCCGTCGTAGCCGAGGATGTTGGCAATGTCGGCGGAGCGATGGCCACAGATTTTTCGCAAATCGCTATCACTATAGTTCACCAATCCTTTGGCAATTTCCTGACCCTTTTCGTCACAAATTAAAACCGCATCTTGGGGCAAAAATTCGCCTTCTACTTCTGTGATGCCTGCTGGGAGCAGGGATTTTCCGGCCTGCTGAATAGCCGCGATCGCACCCCCATCCAAATACAGCCGCCCAGCAGGCACTAAGCTACCGGCAATCCACCGTTTCCTCGCCGTAGACCGGGTAGCCTGCGCTTCAAACAGAGTCCCAATCGGCTCTCCCTGCAGAATATTGAGGATATTTTCGGGAACTTGGCCCTGGGTGATCACCGTATGGACGCCTGCGGCGGTGGCAATCCGGGCTGCTTCTATTTTGGTAGACATGCCGCCGGTTCCCCAGCTGGAGCCCGATCCGCCGATATTTACCTCCAGCTGGTCGATGTGGCGTACGCGGCTGATGGGCTGCGCGCTCGGATCTTGCCTAGGGTCTGCGGAGTAGAGCTGGTCGACATCGGTGAGTAAGAACAGATAGTTGGCACTAACCAAGCTAGCGACTAGCGCCGATAGCGTGTCGTTATCGCCAAACTTCAGCTCATCAATGGCAACAGTATCGTTTTCATTGACGATGGGAACCACGCCGAGCTGCAGCAGCTGACGAAAGGTGCGGTAGCTATTTATGTAGCGCGATCGCTGTGCCAAATCGCTGCGGGTCAGCAGCACCTGGGCAATTGGCTGTCCTAGCGCCGTAAAAAAATCGTCGTACATGCGCATCAGCCTGCCTTGGCCCACGGCAGCGACGGCCTGCTTAAGCGCAATTGTTGTGGGTCGCTGGGCAATAGAGAGTCGCGCGCACCCTACGCCTACCGCCCCCGAAGAGACCAAGATGACCTTATGCCCTAGCCGCTTTAGCGCGCAAATTGTTTCGACGAGTCTCCCGAGCGTTGCTAACGCGAGGTCACCTGTTTCAGGACGGGTCAGGCTCGTCGTGCCAATTTTGATGACGACGGTGTACGGCTCTGTGCGGCCAATGTCTGTCTCTACCGTTGAGTCTTTGTGCACAGCCTACACATATAAAATAAACATAAAAATTGGGATAGGCCGGAACCTATCCCAGAGTATTAAATCCTTCGTTGTTACAAAGTTATTAAAATGTAAAGCTGTTAAAGCAAGATCTTTAATTAAGTTTGATCTTGTTTATATATTGCCTAATAACTTAGTGTTTCCACTTAGGTTTAATGGTTTTTTTAGAATCGATGTTTTTGCTATCTTTTCTGGCACGCTTTTGGTTACGTAAACGGACAGGTGTTGCGATGGCCGCGCGCTTTCAGCAAATTTGCTAGACGTGTGTCAAAAGATGATGGTGCTGAGCATTATGGTGTTGAGCATTATGGTGTTGAGCGAAGAGTGACACCTAGTCGCCGTGAAATCCAAAATTCAGCGTTGCGGAGCAGATTTTTAGGATCTCTAGAATTTGGCACGAGCATGGGGTTTACCAAAATCGTGAATAGGCCGAGTCGGTTGCCTGCTAGGACATCGGTAAAGAGGCGATCGCCCACCATGGCAATTTGCTCAAAAGGGAGGTCCATTGCCTGCGCAGCGATCCGAAGCTTGCGGCGAGAAGGTTTGCCCGCGCTGGCGACGAAGGGCACATCCATGCCTTCTGCGATACTGCGAATCCGCTCGTAGCCAACGTTATTACTCACTAGCGAGAGCGGGACCAGCGTTTTAATGTCTTCTCCCCACTGCTGCACGGCGGGGTCGAGCTGCCGTTGCCCAACCGGCACAATCGTTTCATCAACGTCGAGAATAAGGCCCTTTAAGCCTTTCGCTTGCAGCATGTCGGGGGTAATGCCCAGAACAGATTGGCCCAAAACGAGGTCGGGCTGTAGGAGATTAACCCAGTGCATGGTGAACAGATTGGATAAAAAAGAGTTGGCTTAAAAGGAGAGATATGTGCAGGGAAAATAGGCGGAACTGACGTGAGGCCTGATGGGTTATTCAGTGGTTTCGGCGTCGATGCGATCACGAATTCGTCCTTGGGCTGATTCGTGGTCGGCAAGGGTGCGGCTAAAGACGTGAGTGCCATCGTAGCGGGCCACAAAGTAGAGAAACTCAGTGGGGCCAGGATCGACTGAGGCTTCTAAGCTGGCGACACCTGGGCTGGCGATGGGCGTCGGGGTCAGCCCTGGGTTCATGTAGGTGTTGTAAGGGTGGGGGGTTTCTACCTGAGCAAAGGTCAGGGGGGTTTCTTTGGTTTGTTCGATGCCTAGCCCGTACTCTACGGTCGGGTCTGAGCCGAGGGCAATGCCTTCTTCTAGGCGGCGAGCAAAGACGCTGGCAATTTGGTCGCGCTCTTCGGGGACCACGGCTTCTTTTTCGACGATGCTAGAGAGGGTCACCCAGTCGAGCAGGCTGTAGGGGCTCGGGCGGCTGTCGTAAACTGGGAGCGCGACTTCCTCAAACCGGCGCAGCATCACGTCGACGAGGCCTTCAGCAGTGATGCCATCGCTGTCCATCTGGTAAGTGTCGGGGTAGAGAAAACCTTCTAGGTGGGGAATGCCTTCGGGTAGCCAGGGAAAACGGTCGTAGGGAATGTTTTCTGTGGCTGCGAGAAATTCATCTGCCGTTGTCAGGCCTTCTGCTTCGAAGCGGGCGGCCATTTGTTCGCGCTTCCAGCCTTCTGGAATGGTAAAGCTACGCTGAATGACGTCGCCTGACCAGATCACGTCGGCGATTTCTTGGAGGCTCTGGGTAGGCGAAATGACATAGCTGCCCGCTTGGACACCGCCCGTTTCACCACGGAAAGACTTCCAGCGGTTGAGCAGTTTCCAAGCTGTGGTAGAGCGAATTAGGCCATTGGCTTCCAGGTCTTGGCCGATTTGGTTGGAGGCGGTGCCCTCTGGAATTTGAACCTGTACGAAGCTGTCTTCTGTGTCGGCCTCATCTGCGGCGAGCACTGGCGACTTGGCCCAGCTCCACCAGGCCCAGCTTTGACCGGCTACCAAGGCGGCTAGGGCAACCAACACAATCGGAAAAAGACGTTTTGAACCACGCATAGATAATGAGAGTTAGCTAAGGAGGGGCAGCAGGGGGTAGGACGGCAACGGTGAGTGCAATCTGGACGAAGCCGATTAATCCTCAGGAACGACAGTTTAACGGTTGACCAGCTTAGGCGGTCGAGGTATTTCCTAAAACCAGGCCAATAAAACCAGGCCAATAAAACCAGGCCAAAATTGACCTAGGAAAAGTTTAGTCTAGAACGTCGAAAAGTTTGTCTTCGAGCTGCGATCGCATTTCCTGAAAGTCTTCTGGGTCTACGAGCTCTACCGAACCATCGGCCTGCCGCGTGGCGAAGAACAGTAGCGGGTCGAGGGGGGTGCACAGCGTGTACTGGTTGTCCTCGTGGAAAAATGTGGCCAGCATCTGAAATTCCTCTGTGACTGGATGCTCGTCGCTCTCGTTACTGATATCGAGCGAAAAGCAATCTTCTTCATCGGCTTCGGGCAGGTCACCTGCGGCGGTAAGCGTATGGGCAGAGCGCTCTAAGATCAGGTCCAATTCTGCTAGGACGGCCCGCGCGGAGGGAAAGAGCGCGTCGATATCGTCTTCTTCAACGTCGACTAAGATTTCTGCAGCTTCTTCGTCCTCGTCGTCTGCGTCGTCGTCGGGCTCCCAGACAAAAATTTCGATGGGCAAGTTGACCGGTAGCAGCAATAAAAACTCTTCGCCTTCAAGATCTATGCTCTTTTCGACGTAGCAGGCGAGCTGCCGGCCGTCTTCATCGGTCAGATTGACGACAGGATATTCGGCGGGCTCATCTAGCATGCTGGGATCAATTTCCACGGGGGGCATCTCCTGTTGTTGATAGCTTTTTGCGTCGGGCGTCTAACCACTGCTGCAGGATGATGGCGGCTGCCTTGCGGTCAATAAGCTCTTTGTTTTTCAAGCGCGATCGCCGCTCTGCTAATAGCATTTGCTCAGCTTGAAAGGACGTCAGCCGCTCATCGACAAATTCTACGGGAAGACCCAGCGCTTTCGACAGGCGGTGGGCAAATTTTTGAGTTCGCTTGGCCTGGTGCCCGATTTGTCCGTCCATAGTGTACGGCAGTCCGACCACCAAAATGTCGACCTCTCGCTCGCGGACCAGCGCTCGTAGGGGGTCGGCCACGCTTTCAAAAGATGTTTTGCGTAAGGTAGTAAGCCCAGTAGCGATGAGCCCAGTGCGATCGCACCCAGCCACCCCAATTCGCTTAGCTCCCAAATCTAACCCCAGCGCAGAAACCATATCCCGTTCGAGATTTACGCGTCTTCTGGCAAGTCGCCATCTGGTTTTTCGCTACGATTTTCGTTGCGAGGGTCGCGGCGCTCCACAGATGATTTCTCAAAAGACAGCTGGGACATTTTCTCCAGTGAAAACCGATCCCAAGCAAGCCCGTCCCAGGCAAACCCATCGCAGGAAGGGCTGTCAAGCGCGGGCCCATGCCATGAAAATCGCCCCGGTAAGGGAGGGGTTGTGGGCTGTAGGCCAGGCAACACATCGGGCATTTTTAGCCCTTCTAGGGCGCCCGCCTTAGATTCTCGGACCTTGTGCCACACCGAGCGCGACATCATCAACGTGTGCTCAATTTCTAATGCGCCAATCTGACGGAGGTACTCTTCTCGCTCCGTCTGGTAGTCCAAAGACATAATTTGCAGCGGCTGACCTGGAAACTTTTGCACCACACCAGCCATTTGAGCCATTAGCTCTGGGTAGAGCCAAGTGTAAGCAGGATGGACTGTCAGCTTAGCTGAGTGGGCTTCAGTGCCACTGCGGCACAGCTTTAGCTCAAAGTAGCCGATGGCCGTTTTTCGCTGGGGCTCAAAGACGTAGGCAGATAGGGTCTCTTTCCGGTTCACCCACCGGTTTAAGCGCCTTTTTACCTGGCTGGTGAGGGTCGTTTTGAAGTCTTGGATTTGGTAGTCGAGCACCTGACGCACTAGAGGAGGTACTGATACTGTCTCTAGCTGATAGATGAGCTGGGCATCGGCGTTGCTCACCGGTAGGAGATTCGGCAGGTCGGGGTCGCGGGCGGCTAGGGTGGCTAGCTGCTCGGGCTGAATAGACCAGTATGTCGCTTTGGCCAGGGGCTGGAAGCCATTTTGCCGGTAGAGGGAGAGGCCAAACTGGTCGTTGACGTTGGTTTCGCTAATCCAGTATTGGGCTTCCCGAATGTGTTCGAAGCAGTAGCGCAAGAGCTGGGAGCCGACATCCATCGCTAGGTACAGTTTGCCATCGCCCGTCCTTTGCTGCCCTTTGGCTTTTCTACCGGTGCCCTTTTCTGTTTTGTTTGTACTGGCTTTTTCGGTTGTAGCTTTAGTGGCTTTACTATTGCCGGTGCTGTTGTCAATTTCTTCTGCGTTCGCCCGATGCTTGGCCAGATTAACCAGCACCCGGTCGATTTTCCAGGTGCTGAGCGTGCGGTTGAAGGGTGACACCTGAATCATGCCCTGGGTGCGTCCGCCACCTTCGGCCACAAAGGCTGAGAACATGTGCTGCAGCGGATTTGGGAAGAGCGTGAGGGCCTTCATTGGACCGTACCAGCGACGCATCTGCTGGACGTAGTCCTCAATGTCTGGGGTATCTGTGGTGTGGGAGAAAATTTCCGTTGCGTCAGCCAGTCGGAAGCTGTCTAAATCACGCAGGTGAATCGATCGGATAGAAAGTTCCGCATTGTCCGAATGGCGACGAGGCATGGGGTACTCCTGGCGGTGAAAGACCGCTAAAGGACCAGCGGCGATCCTTGTTATATCAAGTCGTTATATCAAGTCTTAGTGAAATAAGTCCTTACGGAAATCTCTGGAGTCAGTCACATCGACAGCTAGGACTTGGGACGAATCAGCACAACGGGGGTTTGCTCGTCAGCATTGCCCGCTGGGTTGTCGATGAGCGCTTGGACTAGCAACTGCTCATCTGTATTGGCGGTCTTAGCTAATATTTTAACCGCTTTTAAATCGTTCACATCGACGATGGCGGCCTTCAGCCCTGTTTCTTGAAAAATTTGGTCGACGAGCTGCTGGGAACGGCTGGGTCCTAGCACGATGAACTGATCAAAAGGCGGTAGGGTCCCGGTGACATCATCGATCAGGCGGGCCTGCTCTCCGGCTAGGCGATAGAACATGCCGGGAGAGCCGAAGACTTTGGCGATCGCACCTACTGCAAAGGCTCCTGCTACCTGCCAGGGCCCCGATACATCAATCAGGGTCTGCATGCCGCAGGCCGTCGCCAGGCTAGAAGTTGGCATGAAGTAATAGCACAGTCGCTTGGCTAGCCAGCCGGGGTGCACGGTGGTGGGATGGCGCAGACGGCCCTGCATAATCGCAACGGGTGTTTCGCCGATGGTGACGATGTCGCCTGGCTGGGCGCAGGGCATAACGTATTTTTTGACGATGTCGACGGTGCTGTCGAGGTTGGTGAGCAGGTGGGTGGGGACTGGCAAAATATGGGCAACGCTGTTTTCCCGCCAGTTGGTGGCATTTTCGGGGTTGGGAAATTTGAGTGGCACGATTAGGTGCCCGGTTTTGGGAATGCGACCCTCTGGCCCGTAGGTGAGGTAGTGCACCTTCAGCCATAGGGACTTGAGCTGGCTAAGGTCTGGGCCAGTGATGTCTACTTTGATGGTGGCCCTGGTGGCTTTGCCAACTTTGACGATATAGGCAAACCAGTAGTTATCTGGGCGGGCCGGAAAGTCTTCGTGCTGCGGGATGATGCTGGTTTTGACGGTGATGCCATCTGTGCGATCGCCCGAGAGCAGCTCGTAGTCGACGTCGACTTCTGGGATGAAAATCTCTAGCGTGCGGGTCCGGTTGGTAAAGACCGTGTTGAAAGTCAGCGCGTAGCGATCGCGCTGCTGAATATCAAATGTCCAGCTGTCGGCCGATAGTTCTAGGTTGTTGCCAGGGCGCTGCCGATACTGCCACTCAATCAACAGGTAGCCAACGATGCCAATGATTATTAGCAGACCCAACAACGAACCCAAAATCCCCATGTTTATTCTGTCTCTCTTCTTAAACCCGAGTCTTTACGCCACAGATTGTAGGGGGTAAAGGGGACATTGCAAAAAAAACGACCGAGAAAATTTAGCCCACTTAGTCACCTTCAGTCCAACACTTAAGCCCGTCTTCAATGAGGTAAGCACTGGCTAATAGGTAAGCACTGGCTAATTCAGCAGGTTAAAAAGGGCGTCGTCTAGTTCGTAGCCCAGCATCTGGGTCATGAACTTTAGCCGCGATCGCCCGTCGATGGTCTGCTGCTTAAGCCATTGGTCGAGCGCAAACACCTTGCCCATCACAAAAATCTCTAGTGCTTCTGGGTTATAGCGAATGCCGTCAATCGGGCTGAACTGGTGGGGCACCAGCATGGCAGTATAGCGGCTGAGTTCGCCCGACTCCCAGTCTAAATACAGGGGTAGCCATGGGTACTGGGTGTCTAGCCGGATGAACCACAGCCTGACTTCTGGAATTTCTGACAGTTCGCGCGGATCGCTGGGCTCGCGGGGGAAGTCAATATCAAAGCTGAAAATAAGCTGGGGATTGCGCAGGTCTCTTTCGATGGGCAAGGCTTTATCTTCGGTGCTGGCTGCGGTGAAGTCTCTTAAGATGGGGTCGATGACGGCCTGGGCTGGGGTGAGGTTGAGGGCTTGGAAGTGTGATGGGGTGAGTGCGATCGCGTGTTTCATAGAGGCGGTCAAGAGGCGAGTCAAAAGGAAAAAAAGCGAACAAAAGAGGCAAACAAAAGCAAAAGTGCTGAAGCCAAGAAAGCGAGACAACCTGAATTTTAGAGCTGCACAAAGCCTGGCATGGATTGCGAGAAATGCCCAGAAATGGCTAAATGTAATGGCTTAATAACCCTGCATAAACTATAGAAGCGATCGTCATGGCCGGTTCAACACGCGACCCTATCCGCATTTGCATTACCCTAGGCACCCGTCCAGAGGCGATCAAGCTAGCCCCGGTCATTCAGACCTTTCGCCAGCAGCCCCAGTTTGACACGAAGGTGGTGCTCACTGGCCAGCACCGAGAAATGGTCGCCCAGGTGATGTCCCTATTTGACCTAACAGCAGACGACAATCTAGACATCATGCAGCCAAAGCAAACCCTGAGCGATATTACCTGTCGCAGTTTGCAGGGCCTAGAAGAGCGCTTCGTGGCACTCAAGCCAGACATGGTGATTTCGCAGGGAGATACGACCACCGCATTCACCGCCGCCCTAGCTGCCTTCTATCAAAAAATTCCGGTGGGTCATGTCGAGGCGGGCCTGCGTACCGATAACCTTTTGAACCCATTTCCAGAGGAAGCGAACCGGCGGCTGGTCTCGCAGATTGCGACGCTGCACTTTGCACCGACAGAAACCTCTGTGCAGAACCTGAAGGCTTCAGGCATTTCGCAGGGGGTGCACCAGACGGGCAACACTGTCATCGACGCGCTGCTGAGGGTGGCGGACAAATCTCCTGATTGCGAAGTGCCCGGGCTCGACTGGTCGGCCCATCGGGTAATTCTTTCGACGGTGCATCGCCGCGAAAATTGGGGCGAGCCCCTCGCAGACATTGCCAATAGCTTTTTGCAAATACTTGATCGCTTCCCCGATACGGCGCTGCTTTTGCCCCTGCACCGCAACCCCACTGTTCGAGACCCTTTGAAAGCGGCGCTAGATAGCCACCCCCGCGCCTTTTTAGTTGAGCCGTTGGACTATGCCCAGCTGGTGGGTGCCATGAAGCGGGCTGATCTGCTCCTGACCGATTCGGGCGGGCTGCAGGAAGAAGCGCCTGGGCTCGGTAAGCCTGTGCTGGTGCTGCGAGAGACTACAGAGCGACCTGAAGCGATCGCAGCTGGCACGGCTAAGCTCGTGGGCACTCAGCCCTCTGAAGTGGTTGCCGCTGCCAGCACCCTACTAGAAAGTGAGCAGGCCTATGCCGCGATGGCCAGAGCAGTTAATCCTTTCGGCGATGGCCATGCCTCAGAGCGGATTGCAAAAATCGTCACCGACTATTTTCAGTCGAAAGGATGAGTTTATTTTGAGAAATGCGCCATGCGTTGGGGATCCTTTGGAAAGCAGAGCCCCTACCCATCCTCTTCTTTGATCAAGTTTCTCTTAGACCTCTTGAGATCTTTCCAGAGCTCTTTGATGTTTTCGTAGGCCTCGGTGTTGGTGATTTTGCCGCCTGTTTCTAGGCCACAGATGAGAGATACGCGCTGTGCGAACTCCTGGAGATTGGCATTGAAGGTCAAGTTTTGGGGGGTAAAGTCTCCGTGGTAGGGCGCGCGTGGCATCACAAAATCATCCAATTGATTGTTGCTTTGATTGTTCGGCACTTGCTGTGACTCCTGATATTGAATGTCTAAGCGGCTTAATAGATTAGGAACTGTAGATATTTGAGGAGAGGGAGGAATAAGCGGTGCTTTAAGGCTGTTTTTCAGATATTTATAGGAGAACTATTGAAATAAACGCTATTTATGCTTTCTCTATGCTAGCGGATTATGCGGGGTCGTGTCTCTATGTCAGACGCTTCTGTGAACCGGGTGCTTTTCCCCAGTGCCTTCATCTTTATTTATACGTTTCTCTATTAATAAGGTGACATATGGCATGAGATTGCACCCTCTTCCCAACAACAGAAAAATTCACAGCCATAGCCTGATAAGCACGAAGTGAATGGGTAAGATATTGATATCAAGTCTTATTTGTGCGTACCCACAACGACACTGCTGTTGATCGATTAGACCAACAGCAGTGTTCATTGAGGGCGGGTGTTTGGCACGGGCAAGGCCTGTTTGATGCTGACTTTTTGTGTCCATGAGTTTAAGCCAAGCGTTCGGAATGTTGCGTGCTGCTCGTCGTGTGTTGTCTTTGGGTGTGGGATTGGTTGCATTAGCGGCAGCGCCTGGTTTGGCAGCTGAACGTGTGGTTGTAAAAGTAGGCCCGCTGAGTCAGTCTATTGAGCTGAGCGATTTGGAAACCTTTGCCCGTACCGGCGAAGTCCCAGAAGGGCTACGGCTCTATCAGCGGTTTTTGTCGCCATCTTTGCAGCAGACGCTGCAGCAGCAGCTAGATCTAGACCCTCGAATGAGCGATCGCATCATTGAAGATGTGCTGCGATCTGCCAATGGAGAGCTATTGCTCAGCACCCTCTCCCAGGTTGCGCCCAATATGACGATGCCTCAGCTGCAGGCCGCGATTCGCCTAGCCGCCAGCCAGGCCGATGGCCTAAGCGTGCTGAGCATTTTGCGAGCTGTCCCCCAAGAGACCCTGGAGGTCGATATTAGCGCGGCGATTGCGCTGATGACCCAGTTTAATTTTTCTACCATCGAAAATCGGTCGCTGAGCGGCTTGCTAGAGCAGGAACTGCTGGTTGACAGTTCTACAGCACTGCCAAGCGATATCGAGCCATCGGCGCGGGGAGAAGAACCGGTTTACCAGCGATCGCTCACCTTCCGAGACATAGACCGGCAGCGGGTTATTCCGGTCGAAATCTACTGGACTAGCGAAACCCGGGGGCCGCTAGTGGTGCTCTCCCACGGCTTTGGCGCCGATCGATATTTTTTAGACTACATCGCGCAGCACTTGGCTTCTCACGGGCTCACAGTCGCATCGGTAGAGCATCCGGGTAGTAACCTGCAGGCACTGGTGAATCTGCCGGTAGACCCAGAGATTGTCGATTCGCCCAGTCGCCTGCTCCCGGCTTCAGAATTTTTGGACCGGCCCCGGGATGTGACCTTTGTGCTAGACCGGTTAGAGCGCCTGAGCGACAGAACCTCAGTATATAGTGAGCGCTTCAACACCCAAGATGTGACGATCATTGGCCATTCGCTGGGTGGCTACACTGGGCTGGCCTTGGCTGGTGCAAAATTGGATCTGCGATCGCTCCAAGGCTTTTGTGAAAACATTCAGCCCCTGGGCGTTTCCCCTGCCGACTGGCTGCAGTGCGCGGCGGTGGATTTAGAAGAGCAGCAGGCCGACCTCAGCGATGAGCGCATCACCCAGGTGATGGCCATGAATACCCTCACTGGCAAATTGTTTGGCGATGCGGGCCTCTCAGAAATCACCGTTCCCACCCTGCTCCTCACCGGCACCCAAGATAGCGTTACCCCGACCCTAGATCAGCAGCTGGGTGCCTTTACCCAGCTCTCGGGCGAAAAATATCTGCTCGCTGTCATCGGTGGTACCCATTTGAGCGTTGGCGACCCGGGCAATGTGAACCCTGCCCTCACGGAGCTTCCATTTATGGCGGAGCTGCGGGTCGACGAAACGACTCAGCTCAGACAGCTGCTCCGGGGGGTCGCCTTCAGCTTCGTCCAGCAGCGCACCGGAGAGGCCGCAGACTACCAACCCTTTTTGAGTTCGGCCTACGTGCAGTCTTTTTCGACGGAGACCCTGCCTCTGCGGTTAGTTCAAGCGCTGCCGAGCAGCGTTCGCAGCTGGCTCGACTTTACAGGTCGCATTTCTGCAAATCAAACTTCTCGAAAGCTGTCGAATCGGTTAATGGCCCTAGGCTACCTAAATGCGCTTAGCCAAAAGAGTTCTTTGCAAGCGGCAATTGCCGTTCACCTGCAGGCCAGCCAAATCGTGACCGTATTGCGATCGCCCCTCCCCTTTATTGCGGGTTGGTAGGTCAGCGGGGCCAAATAATGCGGGCAAAACGATGGACGTAAAACCTCTGTAACGTGACAAAATGGAAGACTGCTAGCGTAGCCGTTATTTTTTGAACGTTGTTGCAAACCTTGTCGCAGCCGTTGATCAGATGCGGGCGTCACTGTTTTCCACACTGGAGAGGATCAATGCCAGATAATCGCAAAAGTCAGGTAGTCACCCAAGGCGTGCAGCGGGCGCCTAACCGAGCGATGCTGAGGGCAGTGGGCTTTCAGGATGACGATTTTAATAAGCCTATCGTTGGCCTAGCCAATGGCTACAGCACCATCACCCCTTGCAACATGGGCATCAACAGCTTGGCACTGCGTGGTGAAGCTGCCCTGCGCGAAGCAGGCGCCATGCCGCAGATGTTTGGCACGATCACCATTAGCGATGGCATCTCTATGGGCACCGAGGGAATGAAGTATTCCCTGGTTTCTCGCGAGGTGATTGCAGATTCTATTGAGACGGCCTGCACCGGTCAGAGCATGGACGGGGTGCTGGCGATTGGTGGCTGCGATAAGAATATGCCAGGAGCGATTATTGCGATCGCTCGCATGAATATCCCCGCTGTCTTCGTCTATGGCGGCACTATCAAACCTGGTCACCTAGATGGTGAAGACCTCACCGTGGTCAGCGCCTTCGAAGCGGTGGGCCAATACAGTGCTGGCAAAATCAGCAAAGAACGTCTCGACGCGGTAGAGCGTCATGCTTGCCCCGGGGCAGGTTCCTGTGGCGGTATGTTTACCGCCAACACCATGTCTTCTGCGATTGAAGCCATGGGCCTCAGCCTACCGAAGTCTTCTACGATGGCCGCTGAGGATGAAGAAAAAGCAGAGAGCACTGAGAAGTCTGCTTTTGCCCTCGTAGAAGCAATTCGAGAGCAGCTGTTGCCCGAAGCGATTCTCACTCGGGAGGCGTTTGAGAATGCGATGGCAGTGATCATGGCCGTGGGTGGCTCGACAAATAGTGTGCTGCATTTGCTTGCGATCGCCCACACCATCGGCGTAGACCTCACCATCGACGACTTCGAAGCCATGCGCCAAAAAGTCCCCGTCTTCTGCGATCTCAAGCCTTCTGGCAAATATGTCGCTACCGATTTGCACAAAGTTGGCGGCATCCCCCAAGTCATGAAAATGCTGCTCAATGAAGGCCTACTGCACGGCGACTGCCTAACCGTCACCGGCAAAACCGTTGCCGAAAACCTAGCAGACATTCCAGACCAGCCCCCCGCAGACCAAGACGTCATCCGGCCCTTTGCCCAACCTATCTATCAGCAGGGCCACCTCGGCATTCTTAAAGGCAACCTCGCCCCCGAAGGCTCCGTTGCCAAGCTCACCGGCATCAAAAACCGCAGCATCACCGGTCCCGCCCGCGTCTTCGAATCCGAAGAAGACTGCCTCGACGCTATCCTTGCGAACAAAATTAACGCAGGCGATGTGGTCGTTGTTCGTTACGAAGGCCCAGTAGGCGGGCCCGGCATGCGTGAAATGCTCGCCCCAACCTCAGCCATTATCGGTGCGGGCCTTGGCGATTCGGTCGGACTCATTACTGACGGCCGCTTTTCTGGCGGTACCTACGGTATGGTCGTTGGCCATGTCGCTCCCGAAGCTGCTGTTGGTGGGACTATCGGCCTTGTAAAAGAAGGAGACTCCATCACCATCGATGCAGACAAACGCTTACTGCAAGTGAACGTCTCTGATGAGGAGTTAGCTCAGCGCAAAACGCAGTGGACTGCGCCGAAGCCGAACTATGAACGGGGTGTACTGGCAAAATACGCGAAGCTTGTATCTTCTAGCAGTAGAGGCGCAGTGACAGACAAGGACCTTTTCTAAGAGCGCGCGTAGAACTTAGCGGAGGGAAGGCAATGTTTACTTTCCTTCCGCTCCAATCAAATTCTTCAGCGAGTATTCAGATTCGTTTACACAAGTATGTTGGTTAGCACTGAAACAATTCAGAACTTTTGTCAGGAAGTCGTTAAGAAGTTTCAGCCTGAGCAGGTCATTCTGTTTGGATCATATGCATATGGCGAGCCAAACGAAAACTCTGATGTAGACATACTTGTTGTGCTGCCCTTCGAAGGACGGGCAGTTGAGAAAGCGGTTGAGATTTGCTTGGCTATTGATTATCACTTTCCACTGGAGTTGTTAGCTAAAACCCCTCAGACAATTCAGAAACGACTAGACATGGGAGACTTTTTCATCCGCGATATTGTCGAGAAAGGAATTGTGCTTTATGAAGCCAATTACGCAAGAGTGGATTAATAAAGCTGAAGGTGATTTCGCAACGGCCCATAGAGAGATACAAGTAAAGACAAAAGCTAACTACGATGCTGTTTGTTTTCATGCTCAGCAATGTGCCGAAAAATATCTCAAGGGATATTTACAAGAATTAGATATTCACTTCGACAGAACTCACGAACTTACCGTGCTGCTTGATAGCGTGCTGAGAGTTCAGCCAGAATGGGAATCACTGCGCTCAAGACTGAAATTACTGACAGAATATGCTGTTCAATACAGGTATCCGGGAGAATCTGCGACCAAGAAAGACGCTGAGAAGGCGCTTGGGGATTGTCTACAAGTCCGTCAAGTCATAAGCAAATGTCTTTTGCAGAGTGAGTAAGATTTCTTTCGTAAGGCGTGTGAATAAAGCGCATACCGAGTGCATTCGACACACCCTACGACCGGCAAATTCGGGCTTGACAAACTTGGCTGTTTTGATGATTATCGAAATATGGAAATAAATGACTTGGGAAAGCAATCTCTTGAGAGTATGGCTGCCGCATTTGCTGCACTGGGCCAGCCTTCTCGGCTGAAGATTGTGCGGCTTTTGCTATCTGCCTATCCAAAAGGGTTGCCCGCTGGAGACATTCAGAAGGAGTTGGGGATTGCGGGAGCGACGCTGTCTCACCACCTCGATAAGCTGCGTCAGGTGGGAATTGTGACCTCTGAGAAGGACCGGCAGTGGATTTGGTACAGCGTTCGAGAGGAGTCTTTGACCCGTCTGCTCGATTTTTTGTTTGAAGAGTGCTGCACGCGGAATCATGTGGTCAGTATTGAGCATATTGGTCGCGCGATCGCACACACCGCAAAAGACCCAGACTGCAGTGACTAAAGGGCACCTGCCTTCCGAACATTTTTTCGGCCATTATTTCGATATTTGTAGAAATACCTAAGGAGAAAGTTCATGTCAGCGAATGCGTTTACTCGGCTGAACAATAGTTTTCGGCGGATGGATGGTGTGATTTTAGCGATCGCACTCATCCTCCTCACCCTTGCCTTCATCGTTCCTGCCCAAGCGTCAACCAGTCTCCGATTCACTCTCGATAGCCTGTGGCACGTCGTCCCCTTTCTGCTGCTCTCCATTGGCATCGCTGCCTACGCCCAAGCTAGCGGCGCCGATAATCTCATCGCCAAAGCGTTTCAGGGTAAAGTGTCCGCAATGATTCCTGTTGCGGCTCTTTTTGGGGCGCTCTCGCCCTTTTGCTCTTGCGGAGTGATTCCTATCATTGCCGCGCTGCTTTCGATGGGGGTTCCCGTAGCTGGCGTAATGGCCTTTTGGCTGTCTTCGCCGCTGATGGATCCCTCCATGTTTGTGCTGACGTTGGGGACTTTGGGGACTGGGTTTGCCCTAGCCAAAACCCTCGCCACAATTTTTATCGGTTTGCTCGGTGGCTTTGGTACCCTGCTGCTGATGAATACTCACCCCGCCTTCGCCGCTCCACTCAAAGACAATGCTGGCAATGGTGGCTGTGGCGGCAGCAAAATTCGCAAGCCCAAAGCCGTGGTTTGGAAGTTTTGGCCAGAGGCTGAGCGGCGAGTGAAGTTTTGGAAAGGTGCTCGAACGCAAACGCTCTTTTTGGGCAAGTGGCTGGCCTTTGCGTTTTTGCTAGAGAGCCTGATGATGGCTTACGTGCCAAATGAGTGGATTGGGGCGATCGCCGGTAGCGACAACCTACTCTCTATTGCGATCGCTGCTTTCCTCGGTGCGCCTGCCTATCTCAATGGTTATGCCGCACTGCCACTGATCGATGGTCTCTTGCAGCAGGGGATGAATCCGGGTGCCGGCATGGCTTTCTTGCTTGCAGGCGGCGCGACGAGTATTCCTGCCATGATTGCCGTATTTGCGATCGCCCGCCGTCCCGTTTTCTTGACCTACCTCAGCTTCGCCTTCATTGGGTCAGTGCTTGCGGGTCTTACCTTCAGCGTCTTTGCATAGTTGTTCGCATCACCCATGATTCAAAACAGATGATTAAAAAGGAAAATCACCCATGAACCCCATCACCGTATTGCCAGACGTTGAGATTGAAGATTGCGGCGAGTTTTCTAGAATATTCTTGCAACAAGGCATTCAGTCATTTCAATCTGCCTGTCGCAAGGTAAAGGCTATGCCCTATGGTTCTAATTCAGACAGCACACGGTCGAAGCTTTTGTTCGCGGAAAATCAAGGAACCTGTTCGACCAAGCATGGTGCGATCGCTCATCTAGCCCAAGAGCTCAATCTCCCCATCCACAAAAATTTGGGCTTCTACCGTCTAAATGACACTATCGTCACAGGGGTAAAAGGCATCATCGAACCTCACGGGCTCGACTACATTCCACAAATTCACTGCTTTCTGGGCTATGAAAACTATCGAATCGACCTTACCGAAGGCAACTGCAACGGCAAAAATAAAACGATTGATGACTATGACTTCATCGTGCCGGTGCAGCCAGACCCTAGCAGCGAAGAAAAGCTGGACTGCTACTTGAGCACCCTGCGGCAATACTTTGAGTTTGCGCCTGAGCTAAAGGCTATCGGAGAAGAAAAGGTTTTGGAGCTATTGGAAGCGTGTGATGGCAGAGCCTTTCCTGCGGAAAATCGCCAGGTCGCCTATCCGTGCTCTTTGATGCTGCGAATCGCTTAGCTGCAAAACCTCGTCTTCATCACTAGGGTACGATAAAAAGCAGAAACCCTATGAGCACACTCCCTCAAAATTAGTGATGTCAACTTCCTCCGTCATCCATAGCGATCCTGAGATATTGAGCGGCACCCCAGTGTTTTTAGGTACTCGTGTCCCTGTGAAGATTTTGCTGGACTATTTAATCGCAGGTGATTCACTAAGTGAATTTCTAGAGCATTTCCCAAGCGTCCAGCAGCAGCAGGCTGTCGCAGTTATAGAGATTGCCAAAGAAACGCTACTGAAAACCTATGCGTATTCTGCTTGACGAGTGCGTCCCAAAACCGCTAAAGAAGCACCCTCTCAACTATGACGTGCAGACAGTGGTTGAAATGGGATGGTCTGGGACTAAGAATGGGGCTTTGCTTAAACTCATGATCACTCAAAATTTCAATGTATTGCTGACAGCAGACCAGAATCTACGATACGAACAAAACCTAGAAAAGATAGGAGTTTCAGTTATTGTGATGGTGGCACCCAGCAATAGACTACCGGACCTAGTTCCTCTAATGCCCAGAGTCTGCACCGTTGTTGCGAAAATTTTGCCAGGAGAAGTCGTAGAGGTCTGAGTTGCAGTAACTGAAGTGTGGAAAAAATCAGCCCTTAAGTGTAAAAAAATCAGCCCTTAAGTCTTACAAAAAAATCAACAGAACTAAACTATCAGCACTTATTCTACAGATTCGAAGCTGAACACCATTCAGGCGGCAAACGTTGCATATGAGTACTGATAGCAAAGTCATAATCTACGACACCACGCTCCGAGACGGCATTCAGCGTCATGGCATCGCCTGCACCCTTGAAGACAAAATCAAAATTCTCCACCGTCTCGCTCAACTCGGCATTCCTTTTATCGAAGGTGGCTGGCCTGGTGCCAACACCGTCGATACCCAGCTTTTTGAGTACCTCAAAAATAATCCAGTCGCGGGAACTCAAATTTCCGCCTTCGGCTCCACCCGTCGCCCTCACGAAACTGCCGCCGAAAGCCAAACCCTTAGAGCGTTGCTAGATGCCAGCACCCAATGGATCACCATTTTCGGCAAATCCTGGGACCTTCAAGTCAATGATGCTCTCAAGGTAACGCTTGGTGAAAACCTCGCGATGATTCAAGATTCTGTTGAATATCTTCGTGCTAACGGCCGTCGCGTTATCTACGATGCCGAACACTGGTTCGACGGCTACAAAGCGAATCCCGACTATGCCATAAAGACACTAGACGCAGCCGTTCGCGGTGGCGCAGACTGGCTCGTTCTCTGTGACACCAACGGCGGCACCCTCCCCGACGAAATTAAAACTATCACGCAGGCAGTCAACGTTTGGGTTCAAACTCACCATAGCGATCTACCCAATCCACCGCAGATTGGCATTCACACTCACAACGATAGCGGTACCGCTGTCGCTAGCTCACTTAGCGCCATCACCGCTGGTGCCAGCATGGTCCACGGCACGATCAATGGCTACGGAGAACGCTGCGGCAATGCCGACTTGTGCAGCGTCATCCCAAACCTGCAGCTCAAAATGAACTACGACTGCCTACCCGCCGCCCAGCTATCTGGGCTAGCGGAAACCAGCCGGTTTATCAGTGAAATCGTCAACCTCGCGGCAGATGACCACGCGCCCTATGTCGGCCGGTCTGCCTTTGCTCACAAAGGGGGCATCCATATCAGCGCCGTGGAGCGCAATCCTAAAACCTACGAGCATATTTCACCTGATGTCGTTGGCAACCATCGTCATATTGTGGTGTCTAGCTCATCCGGCGCGAGCACGGTGCTCTCTAAAGCAAAGAGCTACCAGATTGATCTCAAAAAAGACGATCCGGCCACGCGCCGCATTATCAACCGGGTAAAAGAATTAGAAGGGAAAGGCTATCAGTTTGAAGCTGCTGAGGCGAGCTTTGAGCTATTGATGCTCGGTGAGTTAGGCATCCATCAGCCGATGTTTCAGCTACGTGGCTTCGAGGTAAACTACAACGTCATTCAGTCAGATGTGCAGTGCAATATTGGTGCCCGCGCCATGATCAAAGCCGCTGTGAAGGGTCAAGACGTTTTGGAAGTGGCGGAATGCATGGGTCCTGTGTCTGCGCTCGATAAGGCCTTACGCAAGGCACTTGTGGGCTTCTTTCCCATTGTGGAAAGTTTTTATCTTACCGACTACAAAGTGCGAATCCTCAATAGCGAGGCCGGTACAGCGGCAAAAGTGCGCGTCTTGGTAGAGTCTAGCAATGGCGAAGCGCGCTGGTCTACGATTGGCGTCTCGGTGAATATTTTGGAAGCCTCTTATCGGGCAGTTGCCGCTGGGATCGAGTATGGACTGTACAAAGCAGAATCGGCCCTTAGGCAAGAAGAGGTGACGCTGTAGCGCTTACGGCGTCTATCCATGGCATTTATCAGCTGGGCAGTGACTTTAGCTTGCGTTCCGCTTGCCGGATAAAGTGCTGATTTTTACGGTATTGAAACGGTACGAATCCCTTTATTTTGATGACCATGGTTTCCAGGGTTTCGCGGGCTGCAGCCAAATTATCTTGTTTGGTCTGTAGGTCTGCCAGCATCAGGTAGGCTTCTGGGTTGCTCCAGCTTTTGAGGTGCGTTTCTAGGTGCGCTAGGGCTTGGTCTGTTTCTTCGGTTTGGTAGAGCACTTCCCCGTAGGCTAGGGAAGCTTCACCATAGGCAAATTCGGGTTTCACCTGGAGCAGGCGCGCGAGGTAATCTTTTGCTGCCGGAAAATCTTTTAGCTCTCGGGCTGCCTGCGCTGCACCCCAGAGGGCTTTGGCATTTTTGGGATCTTGGTCTAGGGCTTGCTGGTAGGCTTCGTAGGCGCGACCTGTCTTTTTCTGGTCAAACAGTAGGTTGCCAAGGGTGATGAACTGGGTAGGCTTACCAATATTTTTGGCGTCGGCTTCTGCTTGCCACAGGCGGTCGCGATCGCGCCGACTCACAACCCCCAGTTTGCTAGAAAAGTTGCCTAAAAAATTGGGATGGGCCGGTAGCCACTGCGTGACAAAATACAGCGCCGCACCAATCACATTTAAGAAAATCAACATCCAGAGCCATTGCTGACCCGCCCGTCCAGACTGAATGCACTCGTACAGCATCCACACCCAAAATGCAGTGCCCAGCAGCCAAAAGATGCTGAACGAGCCAAAGAACATAGCCATGCGTTGTATTCCCTTGATTCACCAAAGCGTTCTTAGTCTAGCCTTCCCCCACTCCCTGCGCGCTTACCCGCATGGGCCATTCTTCATGGGGCTGAGCATCCTCTAAAGACGCACAAAAAAGGAGGGCACTTGGCCCCCCTTTTCTTGAACTAATCTTGAACCAAGTTGCTGAAGCGATGGCGAGGCTCCCTAGGGCGAGGCTCTCTAGTCCAGATAACCCATTAGGGTTGCAGGATCATCATCAATATCGTTGCTGGCGATGGGGCGATGGCCCGGTAGCGTATCAATATCGGAGACCACCAGCGTGCTGACGGCGACCGGACGGTGCCCTGGCAGCGCGTCCGTAGTCGCAATTTCAAAAGAGTCTGACATGACCGGGCGCACGCCTGCTGAAGAGAGCGAATCGACGACTTCAACATCGCTCAACGCAATCGGTCGGTGGTTGGGAAGCGTGTCGGATTCTACAACGCGGGTGTGGTCAGGTAGCTCCACAATTTCATTTTTAGAGGCTTTTACGAGTCCGCCTTTTTTCTCAGAGTCGGTTTTTGCTGTAGAGGTGGAAGCCGTCGTTTTCTTACGAGTGCGGCTACTGGATGAGGTACTTTTGCTCGTACCGTTCTCGTTGGTGGTGCTCATGACGTTGACCTTACTTGCTCTATTATGGGGACTCTGCCAGACCCGGTGGCGCCTGCGGCAGGGGGCGAGTGACACTGGCTAGCAGACCGACGCGCTAAATGCTGTGCTAGCTGCCTCAGGTAAAGAACTCAGCTAACTTCAGCAATTCTCCAGCTCGCTGGCCTTGGCTGGTCACAAGAGAAGCCTGGCACCTTCAGCGCAATCGGCTAAAAAATGTCAGGCGTTTATTACTAAACTTAAGAAAATATTATAGGTGAAAACATGACTGATTCAGTTTATGAAAGGTAATGACATTCATAAATAGAACTGCTGTGGTGTGTGCAAGGACACATTGTGAACGCTATAATGTCTAAACTCTCGGCTGTCCTAGTCAAGAGTGCACTAAAAAGCACCTGGGGCTGAAACGGTTTCGACGTTTTAACGAAAGTCGCAGTGTGATGCAGGTCAAGAGTGAGTCACCTCTTGTAAATACAGGCTCAAACTTAAAGATACATGCAAACGACATCGTACCTTTTGCTCGTAAGCGCGCTCTTGTAGCTGCTGCCTAAACACCTCTTACAGGTTCGAGCGTCTGAGTTGTGACTCCGTTAATCACCTCGGACTAAACCCCCAACGGATGCGTCAGCAAACTTTCTTCGGTGGGTGCGCTGACTAAGACTTTCATCGAAGCATCCTGTATCCGGGACAATGGATAACTCCCGCCTTGAGGGTTAGAAAGGCTATACCTGTGAATGAGCGCGGCGTGATTACTTAAAGCGGACACGGGTTCGACTCCCGTCAGCTCCATTAGATAAAAAGGACTCCACCCTTGCGGTGGAGTCCTTTTTTGTACTTTTGGTGTGTGCTTTGGTGATGAATCAGACAGGTTTTGAGGTCTGTCAGACTACATGAGTGTTTTGATAGCGGCTGTGACTAATACGGCACTGACCAGATAAAACACCCCAACCACCTGCAGCTCTGTCCAACCTGACAGCTCGAAATGGTGGTGCAGCGGAGCCATTTTGAAGAGGCGCTTGCCTTTGCCGTCGGGTCCCTTTGTCGCTTTATAGTAGCTGACTTGCAAAATAACGGAGAGAGTTTCAGCGAAAAAGAGCAGTGTGACAATGAGTAGACCAAATAGATTGCCGCTCAAGATACCGACTGCAGCTAAAGCACCGCCGAGAGCCAGCGAGCCCGTATCGCCCATAAAGACTTTGGCTGGGTTGCGGTTGTGAACCAAGAAGCCAAGACACGCGCCGCTAAGTGCCGCACAAAAAACCATCAGATCTGGGTGCGTAGGCCCTACCAAAACGCCTAACCCAAACAATGAGATCGCACCGGCGCCGCCCATCAAGCCATCGACACCGTCTGTCAGATTAGTGGCGTTGCTCTCTGCTACGAGTACAAATCCGGCCAAGGGCCAAAACAGGAGTCCTAGGGGAAGCGCCAACCCAAAGGGCATCGAGATAGTCGTAATATCTGCTGACTGTGTGGACAACGCCCAGAGGCAGAATGCGATCGCAAACCCCACCTGCAAAACCAGCTTCATTCTCGGTGAGATGCCTTTATTAGAGCGGCGGCGCATCACCTGCCAATCGTCTAGCCAGCCAATGAGACCGTAGGCGAGTGTCATCAGACTCACCCCCAGCACCATTGGCGAAAACCCAGTCCAAATGAGGGCCACTAGCACGGCTACCGGGATAAAGAAAATCCCGCCCATTGTGGGCGTTCCCGCTTTCTTTAGATGAGCCTTAGGACCATCTTCTCGGATAAACTGAGCTGCCTTTAACTGTTTCAAAATAGGCAGTGCCACACTGCCAGCCAATGCCGACAGTAATGTTCCAGCGATCAGCGGCCCAGTGAGCTGAGCGCCTAGTCCTGCACTTTGTCCAACCTCGCGACCCGTCGCGAGGTCAAACCCGATGGCCGAAACCAGCAAACCGATCGCCAATATGCTGGACAGCTTTATCCCTGACAAACCAACAGACTTTGATGAAAACCTTGCGTCCACAACTCCAATCCCTTCACTTACCACACACCTTTCCCAAAATTCACTGGAACTTTACTTTGTAAACACAAGTTAAATGCACACAAACGAAACCCAGTTAAATCAGCCATATCAGCGAGTTGGGGGCTAGCTGAATGACTCTTCTTTTACCACGACTACCCATTGTTTTAGTTGCCTTGTTTTAGTTGCCTTGTTTTAGTTGCCGGTTTCAATCGGCAACTTCAGACGGCTGAGCTCAAACCGCACACTCCGGATTGCGAATTTCAATCTTGAAGCGAGCAAGGCAGCCTTGGTTTTGACGCGCCTTCTACGTGTAAATACGTAGAAGGCCTGTTCACGAATATTACGACGTTATACAGAGATAGCGCGTAAAAGTTTTGCTCTTTCACAGATTTGCGAGACAACCCTACTGATTACAGAGCAATGCAGATGGAAACGTAGGTGTTGCTGGCTAAGCCTGTAGCTTGCCAACCGCGCTACCGTTAGCCTTCATCGTCGTCTAACGACATTTCATCGTCTTCGATATCATCGTCGTCATCTTTGTCTTCTGTGCCCATGAGGTCTGCAAGCTCTTCGGGCTCAGGCTCATCTCCCACGCTGTCTACCGGTTCACGAGGGATTAGTCTCCCCGTACCTTCTAGCCAATTGAGAATGGAAGAGTCCCGCTGCAATGGGATAACGCCAGCAGGCTTTTCCCGAGGAAGTTGACTGACGGATGGATTGTAGTTGTCGCTCATTAAGCTGAAGTTGCCAAACAGGCCAATTAGGTGTCACTTATCAAGGACAGTCTGCTAGTAACTACAGCAGCCGTCCGTATGTATCCGTATATTCTTTGACCACTGGAGGTTAAGATGCGTCGCTATGACACAGCAATAAGACCGGAGCCCAAGAATATATAATTGAAAATTAGCTAAGAAATTTTACGGATAAAATCTTACCTGTAGTTTTCAGAAGGCTCGCTTCTGAGTCGCTACATTTAAGGACTCACATTTCCAAGCTTGTAGATTTGTCCGTAGGTGTAGATGATTGCATGCCCAGGTCTCGATTCGGTTCGGTTAACTTGGAATGCTGACATTACACTACCATCGCATTAATTACATCGAATAGTAAATAGTGTCAATCTCTACCGAATATTTCTTATCTTTTTCTCCCTGAGTGACCTTCTAACGGGTGTGTATCCCAGCAAAAATATGCTGAGCAAAATTGATTTAAAAAATGCGATCGCTGCTAAAAACCGTGGCATCCTTGCAACCGAAGCTGACAGGCAGGTGATTGCCAGTATCATTGCCCGGGTCGAAGATACCAATCCTACGCCGGAGCCACTGTCGGCGCCTGAGCTTTTGGCAGGTGATTGGCGCTTGCTATACACCACCAGTCAAGAATTGCTGGGGATAGACCGGGTGCCGCTGGCGTCGCTGGGCAATATTTATCAGTGCGTTCGCCCGAAGCAGTCTCGCATTTACAACATCGCAGAAGTGAAGAGCCTACCGCTGTGTGAGGGGCTGGTGTCGGTGGTCGCGAGCTTTTCGCCTGCCCCTGCGGAGTGGCCTGTGCCATCTGCTAGTGCCGGTAGTGCCTCTGCGAGCGGAGCCAGCGGCGGCTCTGTTGCTGTTGCCGCGCTCTCTACCTCCAAGGTCAATGTCAAGTTTGAGCGGGCGGTGTTTGGGCTGCAGCGCGCGCTGGGCTACACCGGCCCCGCTCAGCACATTCGAAAGCTGGAGGCTGCTGAAAGGGTTGGTTTTTTGCAGGGGGTAGACTTTAGCATCAGCTCAGATCGCGAGCCCGGCTGGCTCAAAATCACTTACTTAGATGAGGATTTGCGGATTGGCCGAGGCAATCAGGGAAGCTTGTTTGTGCTCACGAAGGACGCCCCAGGAGAATGACATGCTTCCCCTTTCTCAGAGCCATCTGACGCTGCTAGAGGCCTGCCCTCGCAAGTATCAGTATGTCTTTTTTGATGCGCTTCTGGGGCCTTCGAGCTACGAGCAGCGCGTGACCACTCAGTGGGGTAATCAGTTTCACTTACTGATGCAGCAGGCGGCTCTAGATTTGCCTGTGGGCGCGATCGCACCAGCAGATACGGAGCTGGCAGACAGCATGCAGGCCCTTTCAAAGGCAGCTCCTGATGTTTTTGCTCATTTGCCAACGGCCTCAGTGGTCACGCCCGAGGCCAGCGAATCATCCGGTAACTTTAGTCAGAGCGAACATCGGCGCACGCTCAGCTTCAATGGCTACCTGCTGACGGTGATTTATGACTTGGTAGTATTTTCAGAGAGGGATCCTAAGGCAGCTTTTGAAAATACGCAGGTTGCACAGGGGTCGCAAGAAAAGGGTGTTTTAGGTGGTGTCTCAACCGACAGCAGCGGTCATATTTTCGATTGGAAAACCCACCAAAAGCCCCCACCAAAGGCTTGGCTAGCGAATGATTGGCAGACCCGGCTCTATCGCTACGTGCTCTGTGAGACGACAGATCTCAGCCCAGAGCAGATTTCGATGACGTATTGGTTTGTCCGTCCGAGCAGTCGTGATAGCCAGCAGTCTTCTCAGCCGACCAGCTATCGGTTTGACTACTCCCAGCTGGCCCACGACCTTACCCGTCAGGATCTGCAGCGGCTGACTGACCAGCTGACATTGATGAGGCAGCAGGCTAATTTTCCGAAGGTCTCTATTGAGAAGGGGCTGTGCGATCGCTGCCCATACAATGTGCGCTGTGACCGCAGCGATCGCGCCTTTTCACAAGATCCTAGTCGTTTACTGAAGGCGGCTAGTCAGCTAACGGCAGACAGCGCCCAGGAAGTCTCTTGGTGACCTGGCCTACCCAATAGCGATATCCTGAAGCATCTAGCTGTCAGCTTTAAAGACGCCAAAGCAAAAAGAAAGCAAAAAAGCCAACGCCCAAAATAACGCGAACAATTCCCGCATTTCAGCTGTCAGATCCTAGAATGCTAGCCCTTGCTGCCGGTCTCCCCATCTATGGAAGCACCCTTCGAAATTACGCTGCAAATTGTCCTCACCGTTCTAGCAGGGATTTCTGCGCAGGTTGTGGCTGCTTACCTAAAGCTGCCGAGCATTATTCTCTTGCTGATTTTTGGGATTGCGCTGGGTACCGACGGGCTGAGCTGGATTGCGCCGCAAACGTTGGGCGTCGGGTTAGAGGTGATTGTTTCACTCTGCGTGGCCCTTATCCTGTTTGAAGGTGGGCTCAACCTTGAGCTAAAAGAGGTCGGTAAGGTGTCAGGCAGCCTCCGCAACCTGATTACCATCGGCACGTTTATTACGCTGCTAGGCGGTGGCATGGCGGCCCACTGGTTGGGGGAATTTCCCTGGTCTATCGCTTTTTTGTACGCGTCTTTGGTGGTGGTGACGGGGCCGACGGTGGTGACGCCTTTGCTCAAGCAGGTGGGCGTAGAGCGCAAGGTTGCTACCCTGCTCGAAGGTGAGGGGGTGTTGATTGACCCGGTAGGCGCCATTCTCGCTGTGGTTGTCCTCGACATTATTCTCAACGGCGCTGCCGATCCGGCGTCTGTCTTAGGCGGACTGCTGGCGAGGTTGGGGATTGGTGTCGTGATTGGTGGTGTAGGTGGCGCGCTGATGGCGCTGTTTTTGAGGACGGCCAACTTTCTCTCTGAGGAATTGCGCAACCTGGTCGTATTGGCTGGGATATGGGGGCTATATGGCCTCGCTCAGAGCGTTCGGGGAGAGTCGGGGCTGATGGCAGCGGTAGCCGCTGGGATCGTCGTTCGTGCCATCTCCATTCCAGAGGAGCGGCTGCTGAGAAGGTTCAAAGGGCAGCTGACTATTTTTTCGGTCTCGGTGCTGTTTATCTTGCTAGCTGCCGATTTATCGATTGCCAGTATGTTTGAGCTGGGACCGGGCTCTATTCTGACGGTTTTAGTATTGATGTTTGTCGTCAGACCGCTGAACGTGATTGCCTGCACGCTCAATAGCGATCTCAACTGGCGACAGAAAGCCTTTATGAGCTGGATTTCGCCTCGGGGGATTGTGTCAGCTTCGGTTGCTTCTCTGTTTGCCATTTTGCTGACTGAGCGCGGAATCAACGGTGGTGACTCCATTAAGGCGCTTGTATTTTTGACCATTATCATGACGGTCTTTGCTCAGGGGCTAACGGCGCGTAGCCTCGCTCAGGTATTGGGCGTTACCTCTTTGAGCGCGACCGGTGTGGTGATTGTGGGCTGCAACCCGCTGGGTTTGATGATTGGCCGCTTGTTTAAGGGGCGGGGGGAATCGGTCGTGGTGATCGATACCGATGAGGCAGAAGCTGAAAAAGCTGCTCAGGAAGGCTTTGAAGTGTATGTTGGCTCGGCGATGAATGGCGAAATTTTGGAAGAGGCTGGGCTGAGTTCTATTGGCACCTTCTTGGCCATTACCAATAACGGCGAAGTCAATTCTGTAATTGCAGAGCGAGCACAAGAGGAGTTTCAGCCGCCGAGGGTGGTTGCGGTACTGCCAAGAACCGAGACCAGCGAATCAGACACGTACAACCGGGGCGATCTGCAAACGCCCCGGTTTCCGGTGAAGCAGTGGAATACCTTTATCAAAGATGACGCGGTGCAGACGGGGACCTACGACTTTACCGAGGATGCCCTTGATCTGCAGCGCGAGCAGGTGAATAAGCTAATCCGAGAGGGCGACATGATTCCGCTGATCGTTGAGCAAAAAGGCAAGGAGCAAAAGGGAAAGGTCGAGGTGGCTCTCGGTGAAACAGTCTGGCAAGCGGGTAGCCAGCTTACCTACCTGCTCCATGACCCAACGCCGCAGTTAATCAAGCGGCTATCGGGGGCCCGCAAACCCTCTCGGCAAATCGTGAAGCCGACTAAAGAAGCCGCTAAGCCACCTGCTGCTAAGGAGGGGGCTTCCCGTGTTCCTGTTCCAGATGCGATCGCAGCCCAGGCAGAAAGTGTGAATGTAGACACCCCAGACCAAGCCAGTGAGTCGACACAGCCTACAGAAAAAGAAGATAGTCAGGGATTGGATGACAGAGGCGCTATTGCTTAGTGCGCCTCCTCAGGGCATTTCCCCCCAGGGCATTTAAGGACTAAGTTTAAGGACTAAAAGTATATTTGGCTATGAAGATAGCTGCGAGCACCCAGGCAATCCAGCTCACCTGATTGCCCTTTCCTTGGCAGAGCTTGATGAGCGGATAAGTGACGAGCCCTGCCGCTAACCCTTCTGCAATCGAAAAGCTCAGAGGCATAATCAGCAAGGTCAAAAAGCTGGAGATGGCCTCGGCCGGATCGTCCCAGTTGACATGGCGTATCCCTGCCAGCATGAGGCTACCCACGATGATCAGCGCCGGGGCGGAGGCGAAGTCTGGAATGCCTGCCAGCAGTGGAATGAAAAAGGTAGAGACGACAAAGAGCAGGGCAATGACGACAGCCGTTGCGCCGCTGCGCCCCCCTTCGGCAATACCTGCAGCCGATTCGATGTAGGTCGTTACTGTGGAGGTGCCTAGGACAGCGCCAGCTGTGGTGCCGACGGCATCTGCCATCATGGCTTTTTCTGAGCCCGGGAATCGGCCTTCTTCATCGATGTAGCCTGCCCTGCTGCCCAGGCCTGCAAGGGTGCCGACCGTATCGAACAAATCGACAAAAAGCAGAACAAAGACGATGTTGGCCGCGTCCCAAAGATTCAGCCGCCAGAGGGCACTGAGTCCTGAAAACGCTTGCCCAAACAAATCGACGGGCAACAATGGGGTTGCAATCAGGCCGGTGGGCCAGTCGGCAGCGCCGAAGCCCCAGGCAAATAGCGCGGTCGCCAAAATTCCCCAGAGCAGCGCCCCGGTCACTCGCCTAGCAATCAGGGCAGCGGTAATCAGGATGCCGAGCAGCGCGATCGCACTTTTCCCTGTCTGAAAGTCACCCAGCCCGGTCAGCGTGGCTTCGTTGGTGACAATCAGCCCTGCGTTTTGAAGGGCAATGTAGGCAATAAATAGACCAATACCCCCAGTCGTAGCGTGCTTGATGCAGTCGGGAATGGCCGCAATGATCTGCGATCGCACATTTGTAACGGTCAGCAGAATAAAAATGAGACCTTCGATAAAGACAGCGCCTAGCGCTGCTCGCCAGTCCACGCCGAGACCTAGCACCACAGCAAAGGTAAAAAAGGCATTGAGGCCCATACCCGGCGCTAGGCCAAAGGGCAGCTTGGCATAGAGGCCCATGATGGTCGTTGCGATCGCTGCTGACAGGGCAGTTGCAATCACCAGCTCGTCAAAAAGATCGCCTGAGGTCTCTAGGTAAATAGCATTCGATAAGATGCCTGGATTGACCACCAGGATGTAAGCCATGGTGACAAATGTCGTCACACCGGCCAGGATTTCCGTTCGCCAACTGGTGTGTAAACGTTGAAACTCGAAATAGGCAGCGACTTTTTGAGGCAGTGAATTTGACGGCGCACCATCCATAATTTAAGTAAACCTACGGTATGTACTCTAGAATATCGGCAGAATTCCATGTATGTACTGAGTATGTAGTGAAAGATTATTCACTCCAACCACTGGCACCATTTTCCAACCACCGCCTGCGAGCCGTACCACTGTCCATTGGTACGTGGCGAGTGCAGGACATCTTCTAGCGTGATGTTGGTAGCGCCGACCAAGTGCGCTGCTGTAATCGGCACAACGCCATCTCCCCAGAGCGCGCCATCGCCTGCCGTCAGCTTGTAGCTGTTGAATGTAAACCAGTCTGATCGCTTGCCTTCGATTGCTTTCCCAGCGATGCAAACGTACTTAATATCGTCATAAAAGGCTCCTGGATAGGTTTTGTTTACAAACTCCAGGTTCCGCCGGGTCCAGCGTTCCTGGCTGTCGTGGGGGGTTCCTAGGGTTACCAGGGTTTTGACGTGGCCTCGGGCAGGGCGGGGTAGGGTGCGATCGCGATCGCTCGGGTGAATATCGTAGGGAAATTCGCCGATGTATATACGGGCAATCCACCCGCCAGCTGAGTGACCGACGATGTTGATTTCATTGCAGCTGTAGTCGACCATGGCGCGCTGCGCAGTGGCATCTAAAGCCTGAATAATATTAATCACTGAGCGCCCGCCCACGCTGGGTAACCAGTCTCGGCGGCGAAGGGGTACCGTCACTGAGGGAAATCCTGCCGCTGCGAGCGCTGCTTCCATCTCTTGGTAAGGCTGGGCGCTTGCCAGATATCCCGGCAAAATGACCGTGGGTAAGGGCATAAAAGGGGCTGTGTCAAAAGGCAGCTTGAAAACGTTGACTGATGTGAGGAGTGACGTTTTCTTTTTTAAGACTTTTTAAAGTCATAGTATTACCTTATACCCTCGCTGACACACTGTTTTGCACAATCCAAATGTCCGTGTTTCCGAATCTCAACCCGCCACCTCGAATTCGCTCGGAACGCTTTATGGTCTTGGTGTCGGCCCGGGTGATCCAGAGCTGATTACAGTGAAGTCGCTGAGATATTTGCAGCAGACGCCTGTGGTGGCTTTTCCGGCTGGATTGCAGGGTAAGCCCGGCGTGGCAGAGCGCATTATTGAACCTTGGCTCTCAGCATCGCAGCAGCGACTACCGCTGTCTTTTCCGTATGTGCAAGACCCAGATGAGCTGGCGATCGCTTGGCAAGCCGCAGCGAAAACTGTCTGGCCCTACCTGCAACGGGGCGATGTGGCATTTGCCTGTGAGGGAGACATCAGCTTTTACAGTACGTTTACCTACCTATCTCAAAGTTTGCAGGCTTTGCATCCTGAGGTTCGAGTGAGTGCGATCGCAGGGGTTTCTTCTCCGATGGCTGCAGCCGCCGCACTAGGCATACCGCTGACTTGCCAATCTCAAAAGCTCGCTATCCTCCCCGCGCTGTACTCAGTAGAACAGTTAGAAAACACCTTGGCTTGGGCGGATGTCATCGTACTGATGAAAGTCAGCAGCGTGTATCGCCAGGTGTGGCAACTACTCGCAAAGCATCAGCTGCTAAACGGTAGCTACGTTGTAGAAAACGCTACCCATCCAACGCAAAAGGCTTACATTGGCTTGCAAAATCATCCCGAGCTTTCCCTGCCCTATTTCTCAATCATGATTATTCAGCGCTACTGAAGTAGAGACATGCCGATTTTTATACGCCCAAATTGTCATACACCATAGTTAGCATTTCGACATAAATCGCATACGCTTACAGTAGACTCGGATTATACGTACGTCACCTTACTCGCTACCTTCCAAGTTCGCCGCTGAACTCCTGAACTCCTGAACTCCATGGCCTTTACCGATCGTCTCAAATCAGCCCCCAAGCCACTCAGGCGGTTTGCTTCTCTGTTAAACCCCACTGCGGTTGGCGTTCTGCTGTCGGTGGGTGCCCACGTCGCCATTATCGCCTACGGGCCCAGGGCTAATTTTTCCTTTGCTGCGCTGACAGAAGCCGCTCAGCAAGCAGATGCCGAAGAGACGATCGTGCCCCTAGTGCAGCTCACACCCGCAGAGCAAAGTCGGCTACCGAGCTTTGCCCAACCCCGTCGCTCACCGCCGAACCCCGCCGGGCTGGGTAGCCTTTCCCTCCCACCCGGGCTACCCTCCATTTCTAATTCTCGTATCCTCAGAACGCCAACTGCCGCGCGCCCTCTCCCCTCTCCGACCACTACCCTTCCCAGACCAACCGCACGCCAAGTTCCCTCTTTTCGAACGAGCATCAATCCCTCGGTACTGCGGCCCAGACAGCCGGTCAATTTACCGACGGCAAGGCCTGCGCCTAGCGTCTCTGTAATCCCTACCCCATCGCCGAATACACCGACAGATGCGCTACCGACCCTAGAGCCCGCCGACCCTTCCATTACGGTGCCTGACGATGTTGCAGGTCTTCTCTTGCCATCTGGCGAGCAAGATGGCAACCAAGATGGCAACAACGGCTCTGCGGGCAATGGTGGTACGGCTGCTGATTTGCAGGGTCAGCGACCGGGCCAATCGATAGACGAAGCGCTGCGGGCTCAGGAGGCGGCAGGCCAAGACAACGACCAGGAGGTCGCCAGTAGCGAAGGCTCCGACGCATCCGCCAGTTCGGCTAACCCTGGAGAAGAATCAGGTGAGGAAATCGCCGTTGAACCTGCTGATGTGATTGAGACAGCCCCGGCCCAGGGCAATGCCGACCGGCTGCTGTCTGGCTTCGAATATGACCCCACTGGCGTGGATGATGTCACTGCCCAAGAAAATTTAGAAGCGTGGCTAATATCTAGCGCTGAAAATAAAGGAGAGGTGAGTACAGACACCGCTGAACTCACGATTGATTCCAACTTCAAAGTGTGTAAGGAAGTGCCTCCGGCACGCGGTCTGATTGGCGTCATTGTGAACCCAGATGGCACTCAGGAATCTGCCCAAGTGCTAAAGAGCATTGGCTACGACCTGTTGAATCGTCAGGCGCTTGATGCCGTTGCCTACTCCGACTTCGGCCAGCCAGAGACGCCGACCCAGTATCAGGTCTCCATCGATGTAAATTACAGCCCTGAGGGTTGTGTAGAAGAACTTCCTGAGGGTTCAGAAGCGCCTGCTGCCGAGTAGGTTACTGATGGGACTAAGTGGCTGACCGCGTCGTTGCTGTGGAATGAAAGCGCCTGTTGTTCATCTTTTGAGCGCATTTTTATCTCGAAATTGCTTCATAAACTTCATACTTCTTTGTTCTCAAGATGCCTACGAGAGCAAAAACCCCGGAGACTGTTCTGGACGTAGCGATGTACTGGAGAAACCTTGAAAGCATCGATTGCGTTGCCTTTCTGGCGATTCTAGTGCTGCGCTTTGCTTATCATTTATTTACATCTATAGCCATTTTGTTTAAGCCTCATTACTTTTGTTTGCTAAACGTTCATTAAACGAGGGAATGAATGAGTGCGGACTTAAGATTTATGTAACAAAGTTGCTAAGGCTCAATGGCCCGGCTCACATTATGAAAACGCTTCAGAAAAAAGGTCTCGGTCAATCAATTGGATTAGGCTTCTTGTTTGCGGTTGGCTGTGCTGGCATGGTGGCGCTGATGTCGTATGCCGCTTTGTAGGGCGCTTTGTAGGGTGCTTTGCAGAGCGCTTTGTGGGCGCTGCAAACTTAATTGGTCTGCATAAAGAAGGGCCACCCAAATCCTACGATTTGGGTGGCCCTTCTTTATTTGCTATTTGCGGTTAGCATGCATAATTGCTGTTCTGCAGGCGTCTACAGACGCTTGGTCAGCACCTTGCCGTGTGTGTCAGTTCCGCAGCTGCTGAGCAGCGCGTACTCATCTGCAAGTGCTGCAACCCTTTCCGTTTTGCCTGGGCTCGGTCTCCACACTTTTGGGTTGTCGTAGGCATAGTAGGTCTCAACCCCGTCAATTCCTGCTTCGACGGCAGCGCGAATGAGCGTTCCTTCATCTTGCCGGTAGCGAACGGGGTGGGCT
>JBCBFY010000021.1:0-53825 GCA_038527325.1 Cyanobacteria bacterium J06614_10 | reverse complement strand
AAGCTTTCTACGATGCTTTGATGCCTTTCGGAGTAGAGATTGAAGGTGTCTATGTTCCATTGCTTTTTGCTGAGCTGCGTATTGGAGCGGATAGAAAAGGCGGCAAAAATTACGGAGAGGATGCCAGCAATCTGAGAGATTTGCGCGGTGATTTCAAGCCAGTCCATGGGGGTGGGGTGGTGCTGAGTGGGTGCTGAGGGGATGCCTGCTGATGTGTTTGAGGATACTGAGTGATGCCTTTGGATGTCAGTAGTTTTCGCAGATAGTGTGGGTTTCGTTACCAATCTGATGGACTAGGGATATATAAAGCAGGGTTGGTATGGTTTTTGCCTGACATGTTGATGCTGCTATTTCAAGTTGAGGATGAGCCTTGGGCGATCGCAGCTGCTGAGGTCGAAGATATTGTCTCTCTAGCTTCGCTGCAGGCACTGTCGTCTGTGGCCACTGAGCAATACCAGCAGCTAGCCGGTGTGCTGAACTACCATGGCGAGTCGCTGCCGGTGATTGATGTTTCTGCGGTGCTCGGTGGCCAGCCTGCACCCCAGGCGCTGAGCACGCGCATTGCAGTCGTCAAAGACAGTGGTGGAGAAGATGGCGCGCGGTATGGCTTGATTTTAGACCGGGCGTATGAAACGGCTTACCTCTCGGAAACGGTTTGCCTGCCTTTTCACGATAGGTATGTGCAGGCGGCGCTAAAAGGACCGCAGGGTGTGGTAAGACGGCTTGCGATCGCGCCCTTACTCAGCCACATTAGTCAACCGGCTGCCCTACCGGTTGACCCTCACCATCGCCAGTTCGCGATTCAATAAATATTTCTGTATTAAACCAGTATCCAGACCAGTAGGGGTGGCCTTATGCAATATGACGAGACGATACAAAACGAGATTGAAAATTTACTGCGTCAGAAAATCGGTCTCAATCCCGAGTCAGTCGGGTCTCGTTCTATTTTGAGGGCGGTCAAAAAAGGCATGCGCATGGGAAAAATGCAGGGCCTCTCAGACTATCTGACAAGTCTGCAGGACTCGCCAGAGCAGTTTGAATCCTTGATTGAGTCTGTTGTGGTGCCGGAGACGAGCTTTTTTCGCAACCGCGCTTCGTTTGTCTTCCTGCGGCAGTGGATTTCGCAGTCTTGGCCGCGAACTCGCCCGCTGCGGGTGTTGAGCTTGCCCTGCTCCACAGGTGAAGAGCCCTACTCGATTGTGATTACGCTGCTCGAAGAAGGGCTCTCGCTGGATGAGTTTCACATTGATGCGGTGGATATTAGCGTGCGGGCGCTGGAGAAAGCCAAGCAGGGCATCTATAGCCCTTACGCCTTCCGCAGGCAGACCTATCGCAGTGATGACAAATACTTTCACCTGGGCGTTCCAGAAGGCGTGAGCCACGGAAAACGGGTGACGCAGCGCTACTATCTGGTGGAGCCGGTGCGGGAAAAAGTGGCGTTTCAGCAGGGGAACGTGCTGGATGAAACGCTGCTGAACGGCCAGCCACCCTACGATATTGTGTTCTGTCGCAATTTGCTAATTTATTTTGACCGGGAGGCGCGCGATCGCACCCTTGCCAAACTAGACCAGCTGCTACGGCCAAGTGGATTGTTATTTTTAGGATACGCAGAGGCAGGCATCGTCAATAACGAGCACTACCAGGCGGTGCCCTATCCGCAGACGTTTGCCTACTACAAGCAGAGCCAGGTCTCGCAGCATCAGGCTGTAACGGCAGTCTCCTACAGCGAAGTGCCCCAAACGCAACCTGCCAATAATCCTCAAAAAACAGCCCGCAACATTGAGATCAAGCGTACAGAGGTCAATCCTTCCCACATTCAAACGCTTGATCTAGAAAGGTCGCAGGCAACAGCTGTTGAAACTCGCCCAGTTCACAACGAGGTTGCTAAAACAGCAGAGTCTAAACGGAGTTTGGAGCTGGCCCGAAAGCTAGCAGACCGTGGTGATACCCGGCAGGCGATAGAGCAGTGCGATCGCTACCTTGTGCGCTATCCGGCTGACGCTGAGGCCTACCTTCTCCGGGGAGAACTCTATCAGTCGGATGGGGATGATGCAGCCGCTGTGGCCTGCTTTGAGAAAGCCGTCTATCTCGATCCAAAGCAGTCAGAGGCACTGACCCATTTGTTGTTTTGGAAAGAGGCGCAGGGCGACTTGACAGCCGCTGCCGTGATTCGAGAGCGGCTTCAGCGCATTGTTTAACTGGCTGGGTGCGCTGAGAATATTGTGCCTGGCAGTTTTGTGCGGCGCGGTGTGCGTTGAGTCTTCTAACGCGTCCTCTCTAAAGTCTTCGTCTGTAAGGTCTGCTTCTAGTTTCAAGACCTTTTTCTAAAGTCTTTTATTGCCTTGTTCTCATGAAAATGTTTACAGTTTCATTCAATCGAATCAGTACTCGCCTACTACTTAGCTATTCTGTTCCTTTGATTTGTCTAACGGTGTTGGGCCTGGTGACTAACAATGTAGCAAGAGAAACCTTTATTCTTGAAAAGCAGCGATCGCAGATACGGTCCGCTGAATTTGCGGCAAACGATGCGGGATATCACCTGATCGATGCCACACGCAAACTCAAGGGCTACGTGCTAAGGCCTAACGAACAACAGTATAAAACGCTGTACAGCAACAGCTATCAGCGCTACCTAGAGAATGTTGAAAAGCTCAGCGCACTGGCAATAGAGCAAAATGACGAACAGATGCAGCAGCTGACCACAGCCTTGCAAGATGAGGGCACGCGACTAGATAGAACAGCCCAACAGATGATTCAGCGGGTCGAATCTGGTAACGCGACCGGAGCCACTGGCCTTGTGGCAAATCTTGAAGCTGTGCCCATCGATCAGCGGCGGCAAGACCTTCGAGAGTACTTTACCAACTCGCTTTCTCTGAATGCGCTAAATTTTGAAGCTGCGCAGAATAGATTGCTGAGAACGGTCTTTTGGGGGACGGGATTGGCACTGCTGACCACCGTTGTGCTAGGGGCGCTGGTGGTAAAGCAGCTTCGCCTGCAGATGCAAAAGATGGTGGGCATCGTAGAGCACAGCGGCGTGCAGGTGACCACCTCTAGCACGCAAATCGCAGCCTCTAGCCGTCAGCTGGAGGCCAGCGTCACGGAGCAGGCCGCCTCCGCCACCGAAATTTCATCAACTGCAGCAGAAATTGCCGCCACCGCTGAGGAGCTGAGCATGACCATGTCTCAGGTCATGCACCTTTCTGATGCGGCTGTGTCGACGGCGAGCGAGGGCAAACAAGGCCTGGTGCACATGGAGGAGACCATTCGCCAGCTCACGGCCGCGACGGCCACCATCTCTTCCAAGCTGGGAATGATTGACGATAAGGCCAACAATATTAGCAATGTGGTCACCGCGATTACCAAGGTGGCGGACCAAACCAACCTGCTGTCGCTGAATGCGGCCATCGAAGCTGAGAAGGCGGGTGAATATGGGGCTGGCTTTTCTGTAGTGGCAAGGGAAATTAGACGATTGGCTGACCAGACTGCGATCGCCACCCTGGAGATAGAAAAAATGGTGCAAGAAATGCTTTCTTCTGTCTCTACGGGCGTGATGGAGATGGATAAATTCACCCAGGATGTGGGCATGAATGCCTCCCACATTCGCAACATTAGCGAACAGATTTCGCGCATCATCAACCAGGTTCAAAGCCTTGGGCCACAGTTTGAGACGGTGACGACTGGGATGGCCACCCAGGCTCAGAGCGCACAGCAAATTTGCTCGGCAATGGCGCAGCTCAACGACAGCTCTCAGCAAACGGCAGAGTCGGTAAAAGATACCAATCAGGCGATTTCTCAGCTGGGATCGGTGGCGCAAGAGCTGCAGTCAGAAGTTGCCAACTTCAGGGTCGCCGTGTAGCGGGGCGATGGTCTGTTGGCAGCGCCTGTCAATTTTGTTTTCCTCTATTTATGAAACTTCTACCCGATAAAAAATCACCCACTGGGCTTTTAACTCATTTATATTTTTCAACTATTTTTGTCGTCTCTCTACTGACTGTAGGAGGCCAGATTCTTACTCAGCAATCTATCGCGAGGCAGCAGCGGGATGCTCGCATTGTCAATGTGGCCGGGCGGCAGCGGATGCTGAGCCAGAAGGTCGCTAAAGTTGCCAATGCCCTCGGCAATGCGTCCGCTGGGGGTGCTCAGACACCGGGGCCAGTGGTCGACCAGCGGGCTGCGAAGGCAGAGCTACGCGAAGCGCTAACCCTGTTCAAAAAAGCCCACGAAGGGTTGCAGTTTGGCAATGTAGAGCTAGACCTCTCGGGTCAAAAGAGTGAGAAAGTCGCTCAGATGTTTGCCGATATGGAGCCGACACACGCGGCGATTGTGTCGGCTGCCGATCAGCTGCTTGAAACGGGCCTCTCTGATAAGACTTTGCTAGTTCGGCAGATTGCCGATAACGAAGACGACTTTCTCTTGGCGATGAATGCAATTGTGAATCAGTACGAAGCGGAAGCGACTGGCCGCGTTCTTCGCCTGAAGCTAATTCAGCAAATATTGCTGGTGCTGACGCTAGCGGCTCTGCTGCCGGTGCTGTTACCGATTCATCAGATCACGCGCCAGGTCAACAGCATGGTAAAAACGATGCAGCAGTCGGGGATTCAGGTGAAGTCTTCTTCCTTGCAAATTGCGGCCTCGGGTAAGCAGCTCGAAGCCACAGTCGAAGAGCAGGCCGCAGCCAGCTCACGCATAACAGAATTTTCACAGGAGATTGCCTTCATGGCCAAGTCTCTAAACTCTCATGTGCAGGCAGTGCTTGAGCAGGCAAAGCGGGCCCACGCAGTGGCGACAGACGGAGAGCAAGAACTCTCTGAGATGGCAACAACCCTGCATCAGCTGGAGGGCATGACGGCTGCTATTTCCAAGCGGCTAGGCGCAATCAGCGATCGCGCTAACACTATCGACCAAGTCGTAGTAACGATTACCAAAGTGGCGGATCAAACAAACTTACTTTCACTCAATGCGGCCATCGAAGCTGAAAAAGCCGGTGAATACGGCGCGGGCTTTTCGGTAGTCGCCAGAGAAATTCGGCGCTTGGCAGATCAGACTGCGATTTCTACCTTGGAAATTGAAACGCTGGTGAAGGAGATGCAGGCAGCCGTCTCAGTGGGCGTAATGGAAATGGACAAATTTACCCAACAGGTGAGTGACAGTACCGGACGAACCCAAAAGGTGACTGGGCAAGTGATGACGATTGCTCAGCAGGTGCAGTCTTTTCTGCCATCGTTGGTTCAGGTCAGCGACGGGATGATATCGCAATCGCTCAACGCAGGGCAAATTCGAGATGCCCTAGAAGAATTTAGCCTGGGTTCAGAACAAACCGTGCGATCGCTGCAAGAATCCAACAGCGCTCTGGGATTACTTCAAGAGACTGCGGAGGGCCTACAGGTATGAGCATGTACCACCCATCAACAGATATGACTGCCAGTGCCTGTTTGCTACAGCGCCCGATGTCTGCTGAGTACCTTGCCGAGCAGACCGACCAGCTCGCAACGTCGCTCCCGCAGACAAGTGCAGGCGCGACCCTCAGCGCCATGATCTTCCGCCTGGGCCGGGAGTGGTTTGCCCTGCCCGCAGGTCTGTGCGTGCAGGTGCTGCCGCCCGTCCCGGCGCACTCCCTTCCCCATCGAAGCAATTCCACCCTACTCGGTGTGGTAAACGTTCGGGGCCAAATGCTTCTAAAAGTCTCTTTGATGGACATTTTGGGCCTGAGCGATCGCGCTGCGGTCAGCTATGCTCCTGGTTCCCCTGAAACCCCCACCGAAAGGGCCAAGGGCAAAATTTACCCCCGCATGATGGTGGTGAAAAAGTCGAATGGTGAGGGAGAAAGCGATGTTTGGGTCTTCGAAGTGGATGAACTGGACGGGATTCATGCCATTTGGCACGACCAGATAGAAGCGGTGGCAGCAGGGATTAAAACCGATGCGATCGCCTGCACGTCGAAGGTGTTTGTGTGGCAGGGGCACCGGGTGAACTTTTTAGACGATGGGCAGCTTTTTGACGCTTTGAGGCAGCGCGCACTATGACAGCAACACAGGACTGGCACGATCTTTCTTTGATGGGGCTGTTTCGCCTAGAGGTCGAAACGCAGGTGGCTATCCTCAACGAGCATTTGCTGGCGCTAGAGAAGCAAATAGCGAACGAAGGAACCGGTGACGCTTCGCAAGCTAAGACGTTGCTGACCAGCAGCGGGCACCTCGATACGCTGATGCGGGCAGCGCATTCTATCAAGGGAGCCGCTCGCATTGTTCAAATAGAGCCAGCCGTCAAGGTTGCGCATTCTCTAGAAGACTGCTTTATGGTGGCTCGGCAGGGTATTTTGCAGCTCAGGAGTGACCATGTCGATGTGCTGCTGCTGGCCATCGATTTTATTGCTCGGCTGAGCCTGATAGAAGAATCTGCCCTGGCGGAGCAGGCCGCTATCTATGAAGATGACGCCAATACGATTGTGCTGTCTATTGAGGCGGCTGTGGCTGCTGCGCTCAAAGATGAATCGCTAGATCTCTCTTCAGATGCAGAAAAGCCCGCCACGGAAATACCTCTTAAAACCGTAGCGCCTGAAAAAAAGATAGCGCCACCGAAGGCGACGCCAGTCGCTAAAACTGATGAGAGTGCTTCTGTTGATTCTCAGCCGACTTCGACAGCAACGACTGAGACAGTGTTGCAAGAGACAATAAGCGCTCCTATCGCAGCGGCCAGTGAGCCAGCCAGTGAGACGGCTAGTGAACCAGTCAGTGAGAGGGCTAGTGATTGTTCTGAGCGCATGATTCGTATGAGTGCGGACAATCTCAATCGGCTGATGGGTTTGGCAGGCGAGTCTCTCGTTGAGTCGAACTGGCTACAGCCATTTGCCACTTCTCTGCTCAATCTAAAACAGCAGCAGCAGTCTGTGCTCTCTTTGCTGCAGCGCTTAGATCAGCAAGTATTAGATCAGCAGGTATTAGATCAGCAAGCATTGAGCGACCAAGCATCAGCCGGTTCTACTGTAGATTTTGCCCTGCAGTCCTCTCAGCTGACTGGCTTGAATGAGGCGATTGAGGGCATTCAGTCGTGCCATAGTCTGTTGAGCGAGCAGCTGAGTGATTTGGAGCTGTTTTCGCGGCGATTTGGTCAGCTCTCTGACCGGCTCTACCGGGAAGTGATTGCTAGCCACATGTGCGCGTTTGAAACCGGAACCCGGGGCTACGAGCGCCTGGTTAGAGACTTGGCAAGAGCGCTTGGCAAGCAGGTCCATTTACAGATAGAAGGACTCACTACCCAGGTCGATAGAGACATTCTCGAAAGTTTGGATGCGCCAATTACCCATCTGTTGACCAATGCGATCGCTCACGGCATTGAGACCCCAGAAAAGAGACTTGCCGCTGGCAAACCAGAGCCGGGAACCGTACGCATTGAGGCGACCCATCGTTCGGGGATGCTGCTTATTACGGTGGAAGATGATGGAAATGGGATCGACTTTGGGCAGCTGCGGCAAAAAATCGTCCAGCAGGGAATGACCCCTGCCGATGTGGTCGACCGCTTGAGCGAGTCAGAGCTGATTGAGTTTCTGTTTTTACCCGGATTCTCGACCGCTCGTCAGGTCGATAAGGTCTCTGGCCGCGGCTACGGTTTAGATATTGCCCGCAATATGGTGCAGTCTGTAGGCGGGGCTTTGCAGGCAACCTCTCGCCCCGGCCAAGGTACTCGGTTTCAGTTTCAGCTGCCGCTGACGCTTTCTGTGGTGCGATCGCTGCTGTTTGAGATTGCCGGTGAGCCCTACGCGATGAGCCTAGCTAGGATTGGCCGAGTGCTGAGGCTGCAGCCCGACCAGATTCGCTATAGCGAAAACAAACCTTATTTTTCGCTGGCAGATGAGGGAGAACGGGCGGGTCTCTCGATTCGCACGAGTGCAGAAAATGCTGGTACTGCAGAAAATATCAGCCTAGTCTCGGCCCGTCAGTTGCTCGGTCACCCGGTTCAAAGGAGCGTCGCGACAACGCTGTGCGTAGTGGTATTGGGTGAGCCCGGTAGCCGATATGGCCTCTGGGTCGACCGACTGCTAGAGGAGAGAGATTTGGTCGTGCGGCCTTTAGATGAGCGCTTGGGCAAAGTTCCCAATGTCAGCTCCGCCGCCCTGACTGAAAAGGGGGAACCGATATTAATTATGGATGTGGCCGATGTGTTGCAGTCAGCGGCCAAAATCGCGGCTGGTAAGTCAGCTGCGTTGTCTTCGATTTCGGATTTGGGTGCGATCGCACGGTCAAGTGCACAGTCAACCCCCCTCCCTGGTGATCTCACCGGTCGTACTTCACATCAAAAAAGTGACGCAATGGCGCTCCGACCGCGACGAATCTTAGTGGTAGACGACTCCATGACCGTGCGGGCGATGGAGAAGAAACTGCTGCAAAATCAGGGCTACTTGGTCGACCTCGCAGTCGATGGTGCGGAGGGCTGGAATACCGTGCGAATGAATGCCTACGACCTGGTGATCACAGATGTAGACATGCCCCGCATGAATGGAATAGAGCTAATAGAGCACATGCGCGCGTACGCGCCCACTCAAAACATGCCAATTATCATAGTTTCTTACAAAGATCGTGAGGCCGATCAGCTCGCCGGACTGGAGGCAGGCGCCAACTATTACCTGACCAAAAGTAGCTTCCATGACGATGGCCTCATCACTGCGGTTACTGACCTGATCGGCAGCGCTAGCGGTCGCCCGCATCGCTCTGCAGAAGTGCAGAAACGATCAGCCCAAGCAGTGTAGTGCGCTCAGTAAAGGGAAGATGAGACGCTCCATCAGACGCTCGATCACAGTCGCGATCGCAAACGATACCCTGATTGCCCTGACGGCGCTGCGCCGAGCGATCGCAACCGACCCCGCCTATGACCTAATCTGGACGGCCAAAAACGGTCAGGAAGCCGTTGCGCTCTGTCAGCAACTGCCGCCCGATTTGATGCTGATGGACTTGCTGATGCCGGGCCTTGACGGGGTGGAGGCTACTCGGCAGATCATGGCGCGATCGCCCTGCGCCATTTTGATTGTGACGGCTAGCCTGACTGGGAATATGTCTAAGGTGTTCGAAGCGATGGGTCACGGCGCGCTAGACGTGGTGGGTACGCCGACGTTTGGCCCGTTGGGCGGCGATGCGGTGACGGTGTCGGCGGCTGCGCCCCTGCTGGAGAAAATGGCTACGGTCTCTACCCTTGTTGGCAAATCGGTACGGCGAGGATCGATGTGCCCGTTTACCCACCCAGCCGGCAGCCATCAGCTGACGCTTCCGCCGCTGATTGTGATGGGCGCTTCGACGGGTGGACCCAAGGCGCTGGCCAGGGTTTTAGGCGGTTTCTCAGATGCATTTCCTGCAGGCATTGTAGTTGTGCAGCACATTGATAAACAGTTTGCAGAGGGGTTCGCCAGCTGGCTAAACGAGCAAACCGCGCTGAGTGTGGCAGTGGCCAAGTCGGGCGACCGTATCGAGCCCGGTAAGGTGCTGGTGGCCGCGACCAATGAGCATTTGGTGATGCAGCGCGATCGCACTCTGGCTTACAAAGCGGTCGAAGCTGCTACCCCCTACCGACCCTCTGTTGATGTCTTTTTTAGCAGCGTCGCTGAGCACTGGCCCCGGGCCGGGCAGGCAGTGCTAATGACCGGCATGGGTCGCGACGGTGCGGCAGGTCTGGAAAGTTTGCAGACGGCGGGCTGGCATACCATCGCCGAAAGCGAAGCCAGCTGCATTGTGTATGGCATGCCTCGCGCAGCGGTAGAAATGGGCGCGGCCAAGGAAATATTGCCGCTCAGTGCGATCGCCTCGTCGCTCATCCGCCGCACCTACCAGCGTCCAAGTCAAGTATCTAGATCCAAGATAGTCTGAAATTTTCCACAGATATTGACAGGTTTCTATGGTTTGAGGGCTGGATAACCGACAAGGGAACAATAGGGCGAGCCAGCTTTTTCAGTGAACACCAGTAGGTGCCTTGATGACCGAGCCGATTGAGCAAAACAACTTACCGAGCGGACAGTCTTCTCGTTGTACGACTGTAACCGTTCTGGTTGTAGATGATCAGCCGATGACCGTCGAATCGCTTCGGCGGCTGCTGGTGGACGAATCCGACATTGAAATTCATGCCTGCAACGACCCTACGCTTGCGCTCTCCGTAGCGGCCGATTTGGAACCCAGCATCATTTTGCAAGACTTGGTGATGCCCGATATCGATGGCATCATGCTGGTCAAATTTTTTAGAGCGCACCCCAAGACAAAAGACATTCCCATTGTTGTTCTTTCTGCTGAAGAAGATGCGGCTACGAAGGCATCTGCTTTTTCAGCCGGTGCCAACGACTACCTGGTAAAGCTCCCCAATCCCATCGAGCTCATCGCCCGCCTGCGCTACCACTCCAAAGCCTATTACAACTTTTTGAAGCAGGACGAAGCCGCTCAGACCCTAGCCCACAACAAAGCATTAGAAAAGCGAGTAGAAGAGCGCACACTCGAACTGCAACAAGCCCTCGACAGTCTTAAAAATGCCCAGGCCAAGCTGATACACACTGAGAAAATGCACAGCATGGGTCAGCTGGTTGCCGGCATTGCCCACGAGGTCAACAATCCCATCAACTTCATCTACGGTAACTTGAACTATGTGAAAGGCTACGTTCAAGATCTGTTGGAATTAGTAAATTCTTACCAAGCGCACTATCCTTCTCCCGCGCCAGAGATTAGTGAAAAGTTAGAAGAACTGGACCTAGAATTCTCTTCAACAGATTTGCTAAAGAGTTTTGTCTCTTTGCGTAGCGGCGCCAAGCGGATTCGAAACCTAGTCTTGAGCCTACGAAATTTCTCTCGTTTCGATGAGTCGGAAGTGAAAACGGTGAATATTCACGAGGGCTTGGAGAGCACGCTGGCGATGCTGTCTTCTGAGCTAGAGGGCATTACGGTAGAAAAGAACTACGCTGAGCTTCCCTCGATTGAGTGCTGTGCTAGCCAGGTTAATCAGGTGTTTATGCACATTATTCGCAATGCCATCGACGCGCTAAAGGTGCCTCGCTTACCGGGCGCTGCTCAGAGCGAGAGCGCCTCACCTTGCATAAGCATTGTGACTCAGTCTGCATCTGAAGATAGGATTGCTATCTGGATTACAGACAATGGGCCGGGTATCTCACCGGAGATTCAAAATCAAATTTTTGATCCTTTCTTTACGACGAAAGAGGTGGGGCAAGGGACCGGGCTAGGGCTCTCGATTAGCTATCAGATTGTGACATCGCAGCACGGCGGACAGATCAAGTGCTACTCGGTGCCAGGGCAAGGCGCAAAGTTTCTAATTGAGCTACCGGTTTGTTTACCCCGCCGCGAAAAACATCCTCTGCCTGTGGCGCTCCCTGAAATGGTTGGCTCTGAAGTGCTCAGCGCTTAATATCAGTCTCTTCCTAATCAGCATAATGGTGCTAAGACAAGGCTTCTCGGGCTGACTGGGTAAGTTTGCAGAGTTCTTCTATCGTTGGCCAAGGAGATGCATTCTCTTCACGGGCTGCGCTTAGCCAGAGTAGATATTCAATATTGCCTGCCGGACCTACGGTGTCAGACCAAGTGATGCCGCGATAGTGCCAGCCCAGCTGCTCTGCTGCTAAGGCGACCTGAAAGATAGCACTGGCCTGGTCTTTGGAATCTCGCACGACGCCTTTTTTGCCAATTTTTTCGCGTCCAACTTCGAACTGGGGCTTTACCAAAAGGACGACTTCGCGAGGCGGGGCCAGTAGCGCCCAAAAGGCCGGGAGCACTTTGGTGAGGGAGATGAAAGAGACGTCCATGACGCCTAGGGTCGCGATCGCACCCTCCTGATACAGCTCTGCCGCGCTCAGGTGACGAATATTTGTGCGTTCTTTGAGCACAACTCGCGGGTCTTGGCGAATTTTCCAAGCGACTTGGCCGTAGCCTACGTCGATGCCGTAGACCTGCTTGGCGCCTGCCTGCAGGAGGCAGTCTGTAAAGCCACCGGTCGAAATTCCACCGTCCAAGCAGATCTTATCTGCGGGCTGAATATCAAAGGTATCAAGGGCTTTGGCAAGCTTTTCGCCGCCCCTCGACACGAAGGGTGGCTTTTGCTTGAGTTCGATGATGGCATCGCCTGCTACCAGCGTGCCGGGCTTATCGATAATCTGCTGCGCAATTTTGACCTCGCCCGCTCGAATAAGACGCTGAGCCTGTTGACGCGACGGGCAGAGTCCTTTTTCTACGAGAAGCGTATCGATGCGCTGTTTTTTCACTGGTCTCGTCGTAGCCCGCTCAGCTGAATGGTTCTAGCGTATCGTCTTTTGCTCAAATCTTTTGCTGAGATCTGTTGTTCAGGTACCGGAGGTAAGCACTTAACTGTTGAAATAGGCGCGGGTGCCTCGGTCATTTAGCGCTTCTCCTAGGCGGCTAAGGGCATGAATGTAGGCAGCGGTACGATAGGAAACGCTGTACTTTTCAGCTAGCCGGTGAATGGTGTTGGCTTCTGTGACGATGCGCGATCGCAGCTCTTCTTGCACCCGGGGCAATGCCCAGTAGAGACCGCTACGGTTTTGCACCCATTCAAAGTGGCTAACCATCACACCACCCGCATTCACCAAAATATCGGGAAACAGCAAAATGCCTTTGCGATCTAGAATCTCATCGGCATCTGCCGTGACCGGGCCATTTGCAACTTCAAAAATGTATCGGGCCTGGATGCTCTCTGCATTGTCAGCTGTGATCTGATTTTCTAGGGCTGCCGGAATGAGAATATCCACATCCAGCGTCAGCAGTTCTTCATTGGTGAGGGTGTCGTGCGCCAAGATGCTGCACACACTGTCTTGGCAGTACACAGCTTTCAATCCCTGGGCGGCGGTCTGGTGAGCCCGCTTGAACTGTTGAATATCTGGAATGTTTAATCCGCTGGGCCGGTAGATGCCGCCGCGAGAGTCGCTGACGGCCACCACTCGGTAGCCCGCTTCAAAGAGGTGCTGAGCAATCACGCTACCCGCATTGCCAAACCCCTGCACGGCCACCGTCAGATCTGCGGGCGACTGGCCCAGCTTTTCCATCATTGCCTGCAGCACAAAAAACGCGCCCGTTCCCGTCGCTGTGCTGCGCCCCAGACTGCCTCCCATGCTGACGGGCTTGCCGGTGATGACTGCCGGAGAGCGCTGCCCGCGAATGATGCTGTACTGGTCCATCATCCAACCCATAATCATCGGATTGGTATACACATCGGGGGCGGGAATGTCGATATCTGGGCCGATAAAAGGTGCGATCGCATCAATATAGCCCCGGCTCAGCCGCTCCAGCTCAAACTTAGACAGCTCCTTGGGGTTCAGCGTAATACCCCCTTTGGCCCCGCCGAAGGGCAGATTGACCGCCGCGCACTTAAAAGTCATCCAAAAGGCTAGCGACTGCACCTCGTCGAGGGAGACCCTCGGATGGAAGCGAATGCCGCCTTTGGTCGGTCCCCGAGTGTCGTCGTAGCGAACTCGGTAGCCTTCGAACACGCGCAGAGCGCCATTGTCCATCCGTACGGGAATGGCTACTTTGAGGCTGGCCTTGGGAAACTTCAGGCGTTCCGTCGCATCGTCTGAAATGGGCGCGTGCTGAGCAGCTTTTTCTAGACGGCGATTGGCATCGGTCAGCAGGGTAGTGGCTGGTGCGGCTTGCGTAGAAGCCGCTGGGCTCGAAGTGGCAGCCGTCGAAGTAGCAGTCATCAGAATCGCAGATATAAAGGGGTTTACAGAAAGGCGGCAACATCTACTTACCTATCAATTTTGAGCACGATTGCGGCCTTGCTCTAGTAAATGCAACGAATATCTATGGCAAAGTCTACAATTCTCAATCTGTGAAGGGCTGCTGCAGTTGGGCTAGCTGAAATAGGCTGCTCGCGCGGACTAGTCAGGTTTCTCCGTGCGGTTTCCTGGGTTTGCCATTGCACCACGAACTCACTATGATCGGTACGGTTACAAGTTTTTTTCGTAAGCGGTGGTTGGGACAGATCAAGTTGGGCCTCTCTATCAGCTGGTTGCTCAGTTACTCGGTCAGCGGCTAAGGGTAGATGCATTTAGTGAATTGTGGTCGTTAGTCAGAGGTGCGATCGCACTCCATCCCGAAACGTTTCAAAGTCTGCAAAATCAGCCCAACAGCCTTCCTGCCGCCCTGACCATTGTCTTTATTGCTGGCCTAGCCCAGTCTCTGAGCCAGATAGTCGTTCTTTTTGTCAATCAGGTACGGCCCATACGCTTTGTGTTGAGCCTGTGGATATCGGCCTTATTCTTTGTGATTGGCTACGTATTTTGGGCGCTGAGCACATGGGCCATGCTCAACTTTTCATTTGATAGCTACCTGCCGCTGACGGCGGTGCTGCGCACGTTGGGATTTAGCTACGCGCCGCTGATGCTGGGGGTTTTTGTTGTGATGCCTTATTTTGGGACGGCTATTTTTGTGCTGCTGTCTATCTGGACGCTGCTGGCGGTGGTGGTCGGCATCGAATCTATTTCAACCTTGGGACGGTGGGATGCCTTTGCAAGTGTTGCCCTCGGTTGGATAGTGATTCAGCTACTGCAAAAAACGGTGGGACAGCCCGTTGCTAGCCTTGGTCAATGGATTACCAACTGGGTCGCGGGCGAAGAACTCATTACTAATCGCAATCGGCTAGCAGAAGAACTCTACGCCGGGCTCCGCGCGACCCGCGCCATCCCAGGGCGCGGGTCGCGCAATCAGGAAGATCCGTAGCGATCGCTGATGAGTTACTTTCCATGATGACTTTACCGTTCACCCACTCCTGAATTCATGCGTCTCCGTTTTCTCCAGCTCAGCGCAGTTGTCTTTCTCACCGTCGGGGCTATTGTGCTGCTCTCCCCGATAAATGCACAGTGGCTGCAGTGGTATTTGGCCTTCAATAGTAAGCTGCTGAGCTTCGTGGTAGATATGGCCAGGGTTAGCCTGATTGCACTGCTGCTAGCTGGGCTGCTTGCGCCTTTTGAAGCGTTGGGTTGGTGGGCGGGCTGGTATGGCGATGGCATCGAAACGCACATTTCTTGCAAACTGCCCGAATCGCTTTCTTCTCCGACTGCCCAGACAGCGATCGCTTCAACCTCAAACCCTGCTGATCTGAGCGGCGCTGAGGTGCCTAGTCGCTACATCATTTACTTAGACGGCATTTCTCAAAGCAGCGCCGATTATCCCAAACGCGTTCAGAACTTTTTGAGTACGCTGGAGGCGTCTCTCCCCAAAGACATGGTGTTTATTCAAGACATCATGGCCTATTCAGCGCTAAACCGTCCGCTGACGATGCAGCGACCCTTTGCGAGATTTTGGCGCTGGGTAAATCAAATAGAAGAGTGGCATCCGCGCAGTCCGCTCGATATTTTGGTGAACCTGCGCAATACCTTTCAGGTTGCTGTCTCTACAGACAATCGATACGGCCCTGTTTTTAACCGGGGAACGGCCCAGGTCATTTTGAACAGTCTGAGGCAGCGGGGGTACCGGCCCGGCGTGCCGATTACGCTGCTGGGCTACAGCGGTGGGGCGCAGGTAGCGCTGGGCGCGGTGACCTATCTCAAGTACGCTCTAGATGTGCCGATAGAGGTGATTTCTTTGGCGGGGGTTGTCAGCGGCAATAACGGCGTTGCAGAAATAGAGAAGCTGTATCATTTGCGGGGCGATCGCGACCTGCTCGCCAAAATTGGCGCCCTCATGTTTCCGATGCGGTGGCCAGTAGCCGCCTGGTCCAGCTGGAATTTGGCAAGGGAGGCTGGGCGCGTACGGTTTATTTCTCTGGGTCCGGTGAGTCATAGCGGACCCCAGGGACCCATCGATCCGATCTCACGGCTACCCAATGGACACAGCCATCTGAGTCAAACGTTGGAAATTGTTTTGGATATTTTGACAGGTCCCTACCAGGGTAAGGAGATGGCCGAGACCTAATGGATGCGTACGTATTTCCGCACCAAGACGAACTTTTTTTGATGCTGATGTCGTAGAAATACAGGGGTTGATATTGGCTAGAGCGCGCATATTAGGGATGTTGTGAATCACTATCTTTTCTCGCTGCTCGGAGGGGCCTAAACCGATGTTTTCTTTTTCTGTTGAACAGATTGCCAAGTCAGCTGTGATGTCTAGTCTGATGTTGGCCTGCTTGTCTTTGTTGGTGATTGCGGCAAATGCTTCAGAGCCCCTTTTCTAAGCGGGCTCACATATCGTCGCCGACACAGTGCACATGACTGAGTGATTTTCTTTGCTTGTTGCTCTCCCTCTAACGTTGGGAGAGCTTTTTTATGGTTTAAATTTCGCCCGTCTGAATGGTATTGAATAGCTGGCTTAAGGCTGCGCGCAGTTTAACCCGAGCTTGCTCAAAGGTTGGCCCTTGCCACTGGGGAATGTGTGAGGTCTCTAGCTGGTCTTCGGGAAGATAAGTTGGGTAGCGAATTTCGATCTGGAGGGCCTGTATGTTTGGCCGCTTGCCGTAGTGACGGGTAATGTGCCCGCCAGTGAATACTTTGTTTTGAACAACCTGATAGTTCTGTTGGCGAAAGCTCTCTGCAGCCGCCATCAAAAGTGATTCGCGGCAGGTTTCTCCATTGGCATTACCCAGGCACACATCGTCGGTAATGAGGCCCATAAAGCTGTGCAAATCGAGCAAGTAAACCGTGCCATGACGGGCGATCGCGTCATTTAGCAAGCTCTCTAGCTGCTGATGGTAGGGCGTGTAGTACTGGTCGATGCGCGATCGCACCGCTGCCTCACTCGGCGCGTAGTCTTCAACGGGCTGACGATAGATCGGTGCCTTAAACGCGGTGTGCTCCGGGACAACAGCAGACCAAAAAGACCCAAAGAGCGGCGGTTTGAGCGCCCGGTTGAGATCGACAACGTACCGGCTGTAGTTCGCCTGCAGGGTAGTCACGCCCAGGCTGGGTAAGAAGGAATAGAGTTCGGGCAGGTGCCAGTCAGAATTTGGCAGTGCCTGGAGGTGGGCTGGTGTGAACTGGCTGGCAATATCTGCGGGCACCAAGGTGCCGCTGTGGGGAAAGTTGGCGACAACGGGCAAGGCAGTCCCTTGTGGCCGTCGAAGGGTGAATACATCAGCGGGCAATAGAAAACTTCTCCGCAAAAAGGCATCGCTTCTGTATACATCAGCGCACTATCGAATAGAATGCTAGCGCGCTAGAAGCGATGCCTTCAGGGTACTGCACAAAAGGTGGCTATACGTGCGTGCGAGTTAGACGGCGACGGTGCCTGCCTCCTGCATGATGGGATAGCGAAGCGTCGCTGCGATCGCACTATCTACAGGCATGTCGGTATTCGCCACGACGTAGACTTCGGCATCGGTCTCTATCGCCTTGGCGATCGCCAACCCCAAGAGTTCTTCACTCTCATCTGTTTGGCTAGCATGTGGCTGCAGCTGGCGCTTTTCGGCATCGAAGCTGCCCCAAATGTGGGCGTCCTCAGCCACAAAGAGGGTGTCTATTTGACCGTTGTAGGCGGCGTTGAGAACTTGCGCAAGGTCCTGGCTCGCTTGGTTTTGGTTGAGCAAGCTGCCGAATTTTTCGCTGGCTGTTTTGCGATTTTCGGCGAAGTGGGGTGTGACGATTTGTAGGGCGCGATCGCGTAGCTCTTCTGGGCTGAGCTGATCTGGCTGATGTGCGATCGCGGTCTCCATCAAGTGAGGATACTTGTTGGTCGATTTGTAAATGGGAAAGAGAAAATCTACCCCTACAAATACCAGCGGCGCGGTCTGCTGATTGAGCGCTTCTTCTACGCCGTCAGACACCAAGTGGAAGAAGCGAAGAATGTCTGAGTTGTGGCTGTCTTTGCCGCTACCCTGGCCGTGAATAATCTCCCGAGCGCCGCTGCGGCCTGTGCCGTGACCCTGCAAGGATTCTTCTGGGTCGTCGTACCGGAGGGCCTCTTCTAAGCTGGTGGGCGTATCGCCGAGGTCCACCGTTTGCACTTTGTCGTTCGTAGCCTGATAGAGCGTGACATTACCCTGGCTAGCAGCCAAAATAAAGAACTGTCCGCTATCGGTTAAGAGAGAGATTAGCGGCTTGATGTAGAATCTTTCGCCCACTGTTGTCGAGGTTTCAACGCTGAGCGGAATTCGGTAAATCCGGAAGAAATCAGGCGCTATCAGCAATGCCAACCCGCTTTGTTGATGTTGCCAAAAGCTTTCCTTCTCCAGCAGGTCGAAGGCTGGCTTCAGAAGCTGCTGAGCGGTCTCAGCGCTAACTCCTTTTTGGGCAAGCTGATCCTCTGCTTCGCTGAGCTGATTTTTTAGGCGAATGGGGTCTTGCCTGATTTCGCGCCCTGCCTCGTGGGTCGGAATGTAGATAGAAATGCAAGGGAATTTCTGATGGGTGATCAGGGTCTGAAGGTCTGATTTTGAAAATAAGGTCATGTTTTTTTGCTTTCGTCAAAGGGCTCTTTAGTCAGTGAACGGTAGTCAGTGAACGGTTCCGTTCGATGGGGTATTGCAAGAGAGCTAGCCGTCTCCTCTGGCAGAAGGATGAGTCGCTTCAACCGCTCGAAAGTGCTCTAAAATTTTGTAGCTGTGCTCCATTCCTTCTGGAATGACCCAAGACATGCCCGGCTCTACTGTGATGGTTTTGTCTTCAACGGTAATTTCTGCGCGGCCTTCTAGCACGTAGCCCAGCGTTTCGTAGGTGTTCGCAGAGACCGACTTATTTTGACCATCCCCTGGCTGCTCGTCCCACAGCCGCATAGCCATCGCGTTGCCGCTGATCAAGAGCTTTTGGCCCATGCTGCCGGTCGGTGCGCTGTCAGACCGAACGGTGAGGTTATCAGTTGTTGAAGTTTGGTTGCTCATATGTGATGTGTTGTGTGCTCTCTTTCACGTGTTTGTAAAGCAGGTTAGCGCGATCGCCCCCTTGCCTTCGTCACTCATAAGGGACAATCGCGCCGGGCTACTGGGTCAGCCGATAGAGAGAGGTCTCGTGAACAGTAGAACCACCAACACGCCAAACTTGTGATAACTATATAGAGGTATCTGAGCTGCTAAAGCCGTTTATCGGTAGCGGCTCACGTTTACTTTCTTGAGAGGATTTTCATGGCTGATAGCACCCAAATCACGATTAAAGACAGCGGCCCCTTCTTGGTCAAGGGTCCGTTTACGCTGACAGATGCCGAAGGCAACGACTTCACCATCGACAAGGAAATGGTTCCGCTATGCCGCTGCGGCGCATCGACAACCCAGCCTTTCTGCAATGGAACCCACCGCAAAATCGAGTTCGAGTCCGTCGTACGCGCTCCCCAAGAAGACTAAGCAAAACGGCATTCTACCCATTCATAGCCCGTGGCTTAGCCTGCGTCCCACGAAATAGACTCAATAAAATAGCCGTAGCCATTGGATGAAGGCCTTCATCCAATGGCTATGTCTTTATGCGCATAAATACAGCTAGCCAGGAGGAAAATGATAAAAGGCAATCAGGACAACGACGCAATTGACCGAAAAAAGATTTTTTAGCGTTATTGTGTTTTGCAATGCATTGCTTAAGCCACGTTGAGGTTCACTACCAGCCCATTTTTTGAGAGATATCTCTCGAATTCATGCAGGTCTATCGCGCCGCTGCGGTCCACATCAAGCGTTTCGAACAGACGATCCGCTAGGTAGGGGCGAATATCTACTGCGTTGCGCTGGCCGGTCGTTTTATCTTCTATGAGCGGCAGGAGTGCCATGAGTTCCCCCTTGTCCAAAGATTCACTACCATCTACATCAAGGTTTTGAAAGAGTTGCCTAGCTTCGTCGGCTGCAACCCGTGAAGATCGCATAGATTCCCGCAGCATGTTACGGGTGAAAGAGCTCATGAAGACAACTTGTTCAATCAGGGGAATGACAAAAAAGCCTAGCGCGCCCCAAAACAGGGCATAGTCCAACACAGGGCTACTGTTGACGAGTCGTGCGCCGCTAAACAGCGCCGCCCACAGGAAAAAGTTCGGCGTCACAAGCAAAATATAGGCGTCTTGAGCTTCGGCTTTGTTAGACCAGCCTCTGGAGAGCATGACGGTGCCTGCGGCTAGAACGCGCATAAGAGAAAGGCTGAAGAGTGCGATGCCAAGCTGTTGCAGACAGGCGATCGCGCCGTCTGCATTCGTACCAAAAAAAACGTCTGAGATAATTTGAGAGGGTGTGAACTGAAACCCTGCGGCAAAAGCCATCAGGACACCAGCAAAAATGCCAATAAATTTCCAATTCTTACTGTGGTGGTTTGATTCTACGGGCGATCGCCAGCGCCACAGCTGACCCATCGCCCCTGGAATTGCCAGACCCAGAAGCAAAATCACATAGAAAAAGCCCAAACTCGCAGGGCTAATAGGCAGCATGACAATTGACAGTAAACCGACCAGAGCTGCAGAAACGAAGATAGAAAGGGTACGAGATAGAACAGCCGAAGGATATAAATTGCCACCCCATAAAATTGACAGTACGGGCGCTGTGAGCGCTGGCGGTACCATCCACAACAAAATCCAAAGCACCTTGTAGAGATCTTCAGGGCCCTGATAAGCCCAGCCCGACAGCAGCAGTGAGGCACCCACGAGCCAGCGAAGTACCATCCATCCATTAACTACAGAAGAAACCATGGTGGAAATTTTGTGACGGCTGGCCTTGAAATCAATATCCAAGTAGGAATAGAAAGTGGAGACTGCCAGACAGATGACGATGATGGCTGTAAATATAGGCGCTGGTAAGGCTTGGGAGAAAGCCGTGCTCTTGAGAAGGATACCGGCGATAAATGCGATCGCATTCATCCAGACCCCTCGCATAACGGCCAGGTCATTAATCTTTTTGCGTAGAGAAGCCGTGCCACTAGACTCTTTTTTCTGAAAGGCAACCAGTTCATCCTGATTGAGAGCCTTACCATTAGGCAGCTTAAGGTGGTGATAGTTCGTTGCTGGCAGCCCGCTCAGATACAAGGCCAATGGCTCCAACACATACTGATGACAAACCACCAACACGTTTTCGCCCCGCGCCAAACGAGGAACCACTTCTTCTTCGTAGAACTGGGCTACGCGGTTATATACCTTTTCAATGCTTTCACCCGATGGCGGCGTCTCATTGTGAGAGTGTAAAAACTCTTCATAGCCGTCGTAGCCGAGGGCTAGACGCAAAAGATTTTTGTTGCGCCGAGCAAAAATACCGAAAGACTTTTCCCCAAGCCGATGGTCCATTTGCGGTATAACCTGTGGTGTCTTGAGGGCGTCACTAACTGCTAGGGCGATTTCACAGGTTTGCCTGGCCCGCCTCAAATGAGAGACATAAACCGCATCAAAGGTAACATTCTTGCGCTTAATGTCCTGCCCTGCCTGCCGCGCCTGCATCTTTCCGAATGCGGTCAGCTCAGCATCGACCACACCTGCAAAAATATTGCGCTCGTTAAACGTGCTTTCCCCGTGCCGAATAAAGTGCACGGTCCCTTTCTGTGTTGCTATCTTCCTCTCTTTTGGAATGACTGCCCGCTTGGAAAGCCTTGCTGAAGTTGGCGTTGGTGAAAAATTGGTAGCTGAAACCATGGTTGTTTCCTTTGCTGTTTAGGTGCACAACAACGGGCTCGACGTTTATGCTCGTCTCCCCGTTTCGCTACTCAATATCGACCTGCATACTGAAGAGAAAATGGTGAACAAATGAAATAATCCTGAGCGCTCTCTGAGAGCATGCAATAGTGTAAAGGAGGCTACCGTATAAGAGACCGGGCTGAAAAACTGTTTGAAAAAATGGCACGACAAGTGCCGATATTGGAAGTGCCGTTTCCAAGTCAGTGACGCAGTTTATGCCCCTGAAAGCTCAGAAAGTCTTTCCTATTTGTGGGCCTTAGCCCGTTTGATCATGAATTCAACGGATGCAGCAACATTCTTTGATAGTAAAGATATATCTGGGTGTTGCTTGGCAAAAACGCGAAATACCTCTTGACGGGTACGACTGTTTTCGTAAATCCATGCTCGTCTCCCGACGAGTACTGATTAAAGACAGTCTCAATTTTGCGAGGTGTTTCATTGTCTAACTGCGTTAAGCCTGCGGAGAGCGGGTCAGGTCGTCCTTCACGCCATACCTTTAGCTCCAGCCCCAGTACAACCTCTCCGTAACGAGTCATATAAAATGAGTTGGGTTGAGGGCACAGAACGACTATATGCTAGATTGCCGCTGGAGCCGGAGTGCGGTAGCCAGCGCTATGACAACGCGCGAAAACTCTATGGATGAATATTTACAAACCAGTGAGGTGGTTGATTGGCGATCGCCCGCTGTATTAGCACTGGCGAAAGAACTGGCTGCCGTGCATTCAAGTAAGTTTACAGGGTTAGAGGTGCAGGAGGTTGCGATCGCCCGCGCTTGTTTCGAATGGGTCCGTGATAACATTCGGCACAGCTTTGACTATCAGCAAAATCCTGTCACCTGCCGCGCCTCGGATGTGCTGCACCACAAAACGGGCTACTGCTTCGCCAAAAGTCACCTGCTAGCAGCGCTACTGCGTGCCAACCACATTCCAGCTGGGTTTTGCTATCAGCGGTTGAGCATCGACGATACGGGTGCGCCTTATTCTCTGCATGGGCTAAATGCGGTATGTCTCCCCGACTTTGGCTGGTACCGCATCGACCCCAGAGGAAATAAACCAGGGGTCAATGCGCAATTTACACCGCCAAAAGAACAGCTGGCCTTTTCACTTCAATTTTCAGAAGAGACTGACTTCAAAACCATTCTCTCAGAGCCGCTACCCATGGTTGTAGAGTCGCTGCAGACCTATCACACCTGGGAAGACGTTCTCTCTCACCTACCAGATTGCACACCTGAAAAGGCTAAATCCTTTGGACTGGTCTAACGAACTGACATAACACTGTGCGCTCTACCTTCGGAACGTTTACCGTCTGTTTCTCAGGAGGGATGATGCCGTAGTAGCATTTGCCTACCGTCATACTGTTATAGATGATATAGAGAAAAGCGTAGGAAAAAATTATGGGCATGAGGCGAGGACGAGGGCAGGTACTGGTTTGTCAGGTGAGTGATGTCCCATTCGGCCAAATGCGGGAATTTGAAGTGGACGGGCAAAAGATGCTGCTGACGCACACAGAAGAGGGGATCAGCGCGATCGCCCCCCACTGCTCTCACTATGGCGCACCGCTAAAAGAGGGTGTCCTTCACGCGGGCCGCATCGTTTGCCCTTGGCACAATGCCTGCTTCGATGCAGTAACAGGCGCTCAGCTCAGCCCGCCCGGCAGAGATGATGTCACACAATTTCCCTCGATGGTAGAGATACAAGCGGGAAATGTCTATGTAACCCTGCTAGAAGATCCAGCAGAGCACATACTACCGTACCTCACGAGGCCCAACCCCGATAAAGACAGTCGAACCTTTGTGATTGTGGGAGCGGGCGCGGCGGGTGAGGCTGCTGCGCAAATGCTCAGACAGGTGGAGTTTGCAGGCAAGATTGTCGTCTTAAGCGCAGAAAGTAAGCTGCCCTACGACCGTACTAAGCTGAGCAAAGCCTATCTTCAGTCGGATTCGGTAGAGTCTGTACCCACGCTGCGGCCAGCCAGCTTTTACCGGGAGTATGGTATCGAAATTAAGACGTCAGCGAAGGTGACCGGTTTGGATGTAGAAGCCCAACAGCTCACCTATGGTTACGGGGATACGCTCAGCTACGATGCACTACTCATCGCATCTGGCGGTACCGTCAAAACATTGCCGATAGAGGGCGCTGAGCTAGAGAATGTTTTTACCCTGAGAAATGCGGCAGATGCTAGGCAGATTCTCGCGACTGCGCTCAAGGCGAAAAAAGCAGTTGTTATTGGGTCTGGTTTTATTGGCATGGAAGCGGCAGCTAGCCTGAAGCAGCAAGGACTAGACGTTACTGTAGTCTCTCCGAGCAGAGTACCCTTTGAAAAAGTATTAGGAGAGGCTGTGGGCAAGCTATTTCAGCAGGTCCATGAGTCGAATGGCGTAAAGTTTATCCTGCAAGACAAAGCGGCTGAGCTGCAGGGCGATGGAAAGGTGTCCTCTGTTGTTTTAGAAAGTGGTGAAAGCTTACCGGCTGATATTGTTGTTGTTGGCATTGGTGTGAAGCCTGCAACAGAGTTTGCTAACGGACTCTTGAAGGATGATAAAACCGGTAGCCTTCTTGTCAATCAGTATCTCCAGGCTACGGCAAACGTGTATGCGGCAGGCGATGTCACTCAGTTTCCCCATTTCATCACCGGAGAGCCGACGCATATTGAGCACTGGCGGCTCGCCATGCAGCAGGGCCGGATTGCCGCCTGCAATATGGTGGGTCAGCAGGTGGCCTTTAAAGCGGTTCCTTTCTTCTGGACCGGCCAGTTTGACCTAAAGCTTCGCTACGTCGGCCATTCAGAAGCCTACGAAGAGGTGATTATTCAGGGCAGCTTAGAAGAGAAGAGCTTTCTCGCCTTCTACATTCAGGAAAATCAGGCTATGGCTGTATCTGGCATAGGGCGCGATCGCGATATTGCTGCCATCTCAGAGCTCATGCGCCTGCGCAAAATGCCCACCCCCGAAAAAATAAAATCATCAGATATGGACTGGGCTGAGCAGCTTGCCAGTGTCTGACGTAGCCAATCCTGAAGGTGGCTTTAATCTCTTCAACGATCTCTATAGCGCTTGCTACGATCATCGTACATTCGGTACGTAAGGTGTAGTTGAGTAGGACTACAGGGAGCGAAATCATGCAAATCAAACCTCTTTTGACAGTGGCGGTGTTGTCATCACTGTTGGGTGCCTGCGCCGTCACCTTACCTCCTGAGCCGAATGCCGAGCAGGGGGGCGGTACCGCAGCACCTGTGGGCTCAGCGGGAACGTCAGCAGCTGTCTCTTGTGAGATGGCGGAGACGTCGCCTGAGCCACTCTCGACCCCTGTCGATGCACCCGCTTTTGAGCAGTTCAATTTCCAACCTCAAGAAATTGCGATCGCAAACAACACCGTCACTATCACCACACCACACCATATTTTCTCCCTGTGCCAGCCCACTGGTGAGTGGTCTATCACCACTGCAAGTGCCAGCGAAGATGCCCTCAGTGAAGAGAATTTCAACTATGAGCAAATGCTGGCAGAGATGGCCGATCCTGCCTACGAAACAATCGAGGTAGGCGGAGACGCTTATCAATATCGCATTCGCCTGCAGGCAGAGTGGCTGAGCGAACAGAGGCAGCCTGCGACAACAGATCCAGCATTGGTAGAAACGGACGCGTCAGAAAGTGTTGCGATCGCTGACGAAGACGCCGTATTTTTTGAGCTAAAAACGCCCGCCGGTGACCTCATCACCGAGCAGCTCTACACCCTGAGCGAGCTACAAAATGCTCAGCTCGGCGCCAGCCTTGGCGCACCCCGCATCGCCGGTGCAGTTACGGTAGATCAAGATATTTGGTTCGCTGCGACCACCAGCCAAGGAGAAGGCGACAACGGGTTTGCCAGCTTGCTGCGCTACAGCACCCAAACAGACGACCTCACCGTAGAGCAACCGACCGCCATCCAGGGTGATCAAATTACCTCTCTAGTGGCTACAGGCACCTCTGAAGACCAGAGCGATCAGCCCCTGACGCTGTGGTTTGGTACGCAGCGCAGCGGTGAAGGGGTTCCCTTCTATCCGGCTAGCGGCCTAGTGTCTTACCAGCCAGAGACCAGCGCGCTCAATACCTACACCATTTCTGACAGTCCCCTAGTAGGGGCGATTCCTCATGAGCTGGCCGTAGAGGGCGATGCGCTCTGGGTGGCCACCAGGGAAGGGCTCTGCGAGGTAGACTGGACCGCTATTGGCGACTCGAACAGCTGGGACTGCTGGCGATTTACTGCGACTGCCACCCTGCCATCGGAGGGCGTGGACCTCTATAGCAGCTTTCTCTCTACAGAACCTGCAACAACACTACAGACAGACACCGTGGAAGTCCTCTGGGTCAATCAATCCTTCGGGGATTTTAACAATGCTGAGGTAGAGCCGACCACTCGCTACGAGGTGGTCTATGAACCCGGATTTGAAACAGCGCTGGCTCAGGGTGGCTACCGAATCACTAACCCAGTGGCCCAGCGTGCCTCGGGCGGAAAGGCGTTGTCGTGGCCGGGTAGCCAGTGGCATTGGAGTGGCGATCGCTTCGAGCGCAGCCTAGATGAAGTGGCGCTCAACCTAGTTGGCGGCGGTCCCTATGGCCTAGTCAATTCCACCAGCCAAAGCGGCTTCAATTTTGATAATAATGCCGTTCGAGGAGACTTTGATCTATTGTCTCTTACCAACGATGAGACCAAGGTTCGCTACTACTCTGGCTGGGTTGAGGGAGATGCTATCGAGGTGTATCCGACGGTGAAGCCGGTCGAGCCGCCCGCAGAAGTCAAGCCCAACCCACTGGTGGAGAAGGCTGAAAATCTCACGGTGCCCCAGGGACCGTAAGTCGGGTTTGGGGGCTTAGGGGGATGGCTGTAGAGGGGTGATTGCTCGACCTGACGTATCGTCAATTCCCTGCTGGATAAACTGCTGAATGGGGCGAATCTGAAACCCTTCCGAGAGTTCGATCAGCCGCTGAAAGAATGGCGCGTACTCATCTGAGGATTTTAGTAAGCGCCGGGCCTGCTCAGCTACCCCGTAGATATCGCCATTTTCTGCTAGCTTGGCTAGGGCCTTCAGCACCGTGTCATTAGGATAAACAATGGTCGACTTATCTGCGTATTCAGCAGGGAGATGATCGTTCTTTTTCGCCTGTTGGCGAGTTGCTGCGTCGCCGTTGATGGATTGTTCAACAACACATTGGGGAAAATTTGCGGTTGCCGGGTCTGCGATCGCTAGCGATACATCAAACCAAAAGGTACTCCCTTGGTTAGGCTCACTGCTCACCTGTAGCTCCGCGCCCATTAAGGCAACAATCCGCTGACTGATGGCCAGTCCTAATCCTGTTCCTTCAGACTGCTTTTTGATATCGCCTACCTGCTTAAACGGAGAGAAAATCGTCTTTAGCTGCTCTGAACCAATACCTACCCCCGTGTCCTGTACCAGAAAGCGAAATCTCATTTTCTCTGATTGTTTTGGCTGAAAGCGTTCACTTTCAGCATCTGTATCCATCTCAGAAAGATTGTCTTCTGGGTTGCCATAGGTGGGCTGAGCCCGCAGACTCAGCAACACCTTGCCGTTCTCTGTAAATTTAATGGCATTGCTCAACAAATTTAGCAGCACCTGTCGTAGTCTTTGCTCATCAACAACAACGCCCACTGGCAAATCTTTTTCTATTACCAGCTCAAAGGCCACACCCTTCTGCTCGGCCCGCACCCGGCAAATTTCCGCCACGCCTTCCAAAAAAGAAAGCAGATGCAGCTCACTGTCATGCAGCTCCATCTTCCTCGCTTCAATCTTAGAAAGATCCAACACATCATTGATCAACATCAGCAGGTGAGAGCCGCACTGCTCTATCACCCCGATTCCTTTTTTGGCCAAAGAAGGTAAAGGGTCTACCCGATTCAAAATTTGGGCGTAGCCCAAAATGCCATTGAGCGGCGTGCGGAGTTCATGGCTCATACTCGCCAAAAATTCACTCTTTGCACGGTTGGCGACTTCTGCAGTCTCCATGGCTGCGCGCAGCTCCACCGTTCTGGCCGATACCCGCATCTCTAGCTCCTCTACAGACCGCCTCAGCTGCATCGTCATTTGATGAAAGGCCTGCTCCAAAACAGCTAGCTCATCTTCGCCTTGCATCTGCAGCATGGGCTGTGCCGTACGGCCTGTGCGCTCAGCGTCTAGCTCTGCCAGCTGCTGACACTCTCGCAAGATGGGCTGTAGCCGACTATTGAGCTGCCTGACGAACAGGGTCACCACCAGCGCCAGCAGCGTGCCTGCCGCCAAAGTCCCCACCAGGGTAATCGCCAAAACGGGTACTAGCACCACAGACTGCGGAACCGCCGCAATTACCAGCCAGTCTGTGGACTCTACGTACTCATAGGCCCAGTAGCTCCCGTTCAAACGCAGCAGTCCTTGACCTTCTGGCTCTACCTGTAGCCAGAGCGCCATCAGCCCCGGAATCGACTCGTAGGTGAGCAATTCTTGAGCTTTTTGCGGGGCCAGAGGATAGGCCAGCAAATGACCCTGCGTACTCAACATGGCAAAGTAGCCTGCTGATCTGTTCAGTGGTCCCTGCAGGGCGGGCGCTTGTAAACGTTCGCTAAGGGCCGTGAGGTTGATGTCGAGTTTGGCAATGCCCAATAGGTGCGATCGCCCATCAAAAATCGGTTCGACATAGCTCGCCAGCATTCGGCCATGCTGAGAATAAGGCTCCAGCCAAAAGCGCTCTTGGGCTTCTACCACCTGCTGGTAATAGCGCTGCTTCGGATAGCCACCATCAATCGCCATATCCGTGTAGCGAATTGGGTGGTAGGGTGCCACTGATGCGCTGTCTTCCTGCGCGGACGGGCTAGCTTCTGTAGAGAAGAAGGGACCATACCACTGCGTCTGAGACACAACGCCGTAGGGCGTTTGGCCAAAGCCTAGCCCTCGGGTTAGGTCAGTTCGCCCCTGAAACAGCTCAAACACCAAAGCGATGTAAGCATCAGTCTTGTCAATGCCCTGTCGATGAAGCACAGAGACCGCTGTAGATAAGTCATGCATAGACTGCTCAGCGGTTTCTAGTTCACCCTCTATTACAGCGACCTGGGTGCTTAGGCTGTCTTGCAGAGCGCTCATCACCTGCGCTTCTAAAAGGCGGAACACAACGTAAGACATTGTTCCAACACCGACCAGCGCACTGCCTAGGACACAAGCGAGCAGCCGAGACCCTAAAGAAGCGCGGATAGGTGTTTTCATAGATGTCGATGCGGTGAACAGTCAAAGCTATTCGGGTGGCAATCCATGCGATTAGAATGCCCACCACACCCACCACAAAAGAGCGCTGGCTAAGCAAATGCACCACCGGCAGACTTCTTCATTCCACCCACGTAGCCTGAAGAGGCAGACATCGCTGTCGTAAACTGTGGCTACTTGATGTGAGCCGGCGAGAACCGACGACAGCTAAGCTGAGAGAAAGTAGGCACCCTGGTAGGAGTCCGTGATGGAAGAAAAAGAGAGCTGGTACATTGTGAAACAAGCTTCAGGGCAGTGCGCTATTTGCTCAAACAAAAAACTAGAAGAACAAAAAAATATTGACAGCGAAGATGCTCAGGCAGATAGTGCGGCCGTAGAACAGTGGGGTCCTTTTGAAACGCAAAATCAGGCGATCGCAAAACGCGTCGGCCTGATTCGTACTGGAAAATGCCAGCCTAGCTAAAAATGCGGTTACAAAAAGGCAGCACCCAGTGACTAGCTCTCGCCTACTGGCCAGTAACGGCGGCTGTGTTAGCTGACTCACGCTTAGCGCGAATCTCATCTGAGAGGACTTCAATAGCCTTTGCGTATTGAGGATCTTCTAGCGTGCCGACCTTTTCACGGTCCTGAGCTAGCAGATCTCTCTGCTCATCACTTAGCTCAACGATAAAGTCGGGCTCAATCCCTAGCTTATTAATATCTCTTCCAGAGGGTGTGAGGTACTTCGCGATGGTAACGGCGACGCCCGATCCATCGGCAAGCCCCCGTACGGACTGCACTAATCCTTTGCCGAAGGTTTGAGTGCCCACCAGCACTGCCCGGCTGTTGTCTTGCAGCGCTCCCGAGAGAATTTCACTGGCACTTGCAGAGCCGCCGTCTACCAAAACCACCAGCGGCTGATTGGTCAAAGCTTGGTTGCTAGCTACTTCTTCATCGCTGATCGAATCTCGGTCTACAGTCGAGACGATGGTGCCTTCGTCTATCCACATTTGGGCAATGTCGATGCTGGCAAAGAGCAGTCCACCCGGGTTAGAGCGCAAATCTAGCACATAGCCCGTAACGTCGCGCTCTTCTAATGATTCGATAGCGTCTTTCATTTCGGCAGCGGCGTTAGCGCTAAACTGCGTCAGACGAATGTAGCCGACTGAGCCTTCTGGGCCGCTTTCTAGAGAGTAGCGAACAGGGTGAATTTCGATGCGGGCGCGGGTCAGCTCAAAGTCCATGGGTTCGCCGTCACGGCTGACAGATAGGGTGACGGATGAATCGACCGGACCGCGAATCAGGCTGACCGCGTCGCTCAGCTCCATTCCCTCTGTACTCTGACCGTCGATGAAGGTAATGACGTCGCCAGAGAGAAGGCCAGCTTCGTAAGCGGGCGTTTGCTCAATCGGGGAGACAACGACAATCTCGTTGGTTTCTTCTTCCTGCGAGATTTGGATGCCGACCCCGGTTAGCTCTCCAGAAGTGTCAATCTGCATATTGCGAAATTCTTCTGGATCCATGAACCGTGTGTAGGGGTCCTCTAGCTGCTCTAGCATTTCGCGAACAGCAACGTAGGCCTCTTCCTGGTCGGTGTAGGTTCGATTTAGGTAGGTAGAGCGAATAGTGTTCCAGTCTAGGGAGTTGAAAGAGTCATCGACATACTCGTGGTCAATGAGCTGCCACACTTCATCGATGAGTTCCTTAGGGCTCTCCTTAAAGAAGGCTTGACCGTCCGATAGGTGAATGCCGGTGCCTGTAATGACCAAAGCGGCACTCGCTAATGCGGTTGCTCCTAAAATAAAACCGCGCTTAGTAATCGCCATAGAAAATCAAGATCCTGTGTGGAGGAAATACTGCATCTGTCGAGTTACCGAGGTTCATACCACTGGGTTCGTCCCTTTGGGTAACTCTGTCGGTAAATACCTCAATTGCATGAGGACAACTACCTAGCCAGTAAGCCCAATTTAGCATAACCCTTCTGCTGGTAGCCTGAGGTAGAGGTTAACAGACCCCTTTCTTAACTTAAGGCTGTGCTATGTAAAAGATTAAAACTAAATGATGAGATCTCTTTTTCTACCTGTAGACCAGTTTATAAAGGGGCCAGGTAGCTCGCACAGCACTTTGTATAGCTGTGTCCGGCTACTTCGCCAGTCCTGCTGGCTCAGTCTCTGCTGTGGAGTCAGGCTCTACCCACCTACCGTCTGACTTAATCAGATCTATTAGGGCCTCTACGCCATTTTCCTCTGGAACTCGCTTGATCTCTTCTCGACCTCGGTAGAGGGCAATGGTGCCTGGTTGCTTGCCGACGTAGCCATAGTCGGCATCGGCCATTTCACCTGGACCGTTTACAATGCAGCCCATCACGGCAATGTCTAGCCCGGTCAGATGGCTAGTTGCATTACGAACTTTGTGTAAGACGTCTTCCAGGTTAAACAGGGTACGACCGCAGGAGGGACAGGCCACGTATTCGACCATGGTCTTGCGCAGTCCTAAAGCCTGCAGAATGCTGTAGCAGACCGGAATTTCTTTCTCGGGGGCTTCGGTGAGGGAGACCCGAATGGTGTCGCCAATGCCCATGGCGAGCAAGGTGCCAATGCCCGCAGTGGACTTGATGCGACCATATTCACCGTCGCCAGCTTCGGTAACGCCTAGGTGCAGCGGATAGTGCATGTCTTGCTCGTCCATACGCTTGACCATGAGCTGATAGGCGGCGAGCATGACGGGCACTCGAGAAGCCTTGAGAGAAATGACAATGTTGTAAAAGTCTAGGGATTCGCAGATGCGGATGAACTCTAGGGCGGATTCGACCATGCCTTCGGGGGTGTCGCCGTAGGTGAAGAGCATGCGCTCGGCGAGGGAGCCGTGGTTGACACCAATGCGCATGGCCTTGCCCTGATCACGCAAGGAAATGACGAGGGGCTCTAGGGTTTTGCGAATTTTGTCGCCGATGGCGTCGAATTCTGCCTGGGTGTATTCGGTGCGATCGCTCGATGGCTTTTCAAAAACATACAGCCCCGGATTAATTCGCACTTTGTCGACATGCTTGGCGACCTCAAGGGCGATCTTCATGCCGTTGTGATGGACATCGGCCACTAGCGGCACGGGCTGATAGGTCTCTGCTAGCTTTGCCTTAATGTCAGCCAGCGCTCTAGCGTGGGCCATGCTCGGCACCGTCACCCGCACAATTTCGCAGCCCACCTCATGTAAGCGGCGAATGGCCGCCACAGAGCCCTCAATGTCGAGAGTGTCCTCGTTGATCATCGACTGCACGACGACGGGATGGCCGCCACCGATGGTGACATCGCCAACGGGGACAGGACGAGTCTTTCGCCGTGTGATTGTGGTGTCAAAAGTTGTTGCGTCCGGCGTCGTCTCGGGTGCAGGGGTTGCCGCGCTGGAGGCAGGGGGGGAAGACAGAGTTTGCATAAGCCGAAGGTGAAGAGAGCAGGGGCCAACTACCCCACTCTTTCAGGTTGCCACAGAATGAGCCGATTTTGCTTCGCCGCGCAGTAACAATCAAGACAATATGTTTTGTGTAAGACAATATGTTGTGTGTAAAACACTGTTGGACTGATCGCCACTCAAGCCAAGCCTACGCTACTCTAGCTGAGCCGTACATTCAAGAATCAGCCGCTGATTGGCGATCGCATAGGGCTGAACTGCCAGCGCCTGCCGAAAAGCCTGAATCGCGGCGGTAAAGTTGCCAACCGCGCGGTGGCTGAGGCCCAACCCGTGCAGCGCGCCAAAGTGATAGGGAATGAGCTCAATAACTTTTTGACAGTCGGCGATCGCCTGCCAATAGTTTTGCTGGGTGTAGTGCAACACGGCCCTGCGGTTCCAAGCCTCCGCGAAGTCTGGCTGCGCAGTGACCACAGCATTCAACAGGTCTTCAGCCCGGTTTGCTAGCCCGGTTTCCATCAGTGACTGGGCATCCATCAGCTGCTGCGCGCCATGGACCCCTTTCTGGTGAAACCACAGGTTCCAGAGCATGGCAGAAGCGCGCTCTCGCGCTGAGGCGTCTGATTGCTTCAGCTCAGCAAGCAAACGGTCAACACGATCTTGGTCCATGAACTCGTACTGCCTCTGTCCGTAGTGTGTCTATCTGTCGTGTGGGTAAGGCCACCCAGAAGATTCTAGCCCTAAATCAATATCAAATAATCAATATCAAACAAGAACCGAGAGGCCTAGGAACAAATGAACCTAGGCCTCTCGGTTTGAGTTAGTTGAACGCTCAGTCGACTGTGCTGTGTGGCTGTTTTAGATGCGATCGCTCACCTTTTTGCGTCGTAGCGTGCCACAGCCGATAGCCGCAGCTGCTAAACCGACCAGCATCGTTGGTTCGGGTACATCAGTCGCCCACAGACCTCTTGTCTGAGCGGCAATCTCTTGGGCTGTGATCGTCGCAGCATCGTCAGGCAGGCTGGAAGCAGCGGTGTCAGAAGCTGAATCTTCCTTGGCGTCGCCATCAGCCGCAGTCAGCGCCGATTCGTCGATTTCTACGAGCGGCTGGGGTTCGTCGGGGGTCACCTCGGGGAGTGACAGATCTGCTAGGTCGGGCATGGTCTGGCCACTGGCAGAAGTCACTTCCTCTGGCTCATCGCAGGCAGTCATCAAAAGAAGTAGCGGGAGCAACATCGAAACACCACGCTTCTTCATGAAAACGATTACAGGGTTCATAAAAATTCCTTTTAGGGGCACTCAACTATCCGTAAGAACACGAACCACGATGGCGCTGTTTGCTCAGCGACCCATCGTGACTAAGTACCCCTTCCAATGCAGGAAAGTTAAATCCGCATAAATAAGGGCACTTCATGAAGTGCCTACAAAAGCTTACGTATAACTACGCAAAGTGCGCTCTAGACGGCGACTTCGAGCCCGCTTTTGACTCTTCAGTAAATGTCAGAAGAACTCACTCAACGGCTAGTGAAACCCGGCGTCCACCGATTTTTCTCAGTTCGTTGAGCAGATCAGCAATATCTTCATAGGGCAAAGCGCGGTCTGCTTTCAGCATCAGAGACCCCTCAGGATTTTCTTGAAAGTAGCTCTTTACCGTAGGGGCTAGGGCTCTAATAGTGACCGTTTCGCCTTCGAGAACGATTTCCTTGTCGTTCGTGAGGCCAATGACTAGGGGTTTGGCTTCGTCAGCTTTGTCTGTGGTGAGATCATCAGCGCTGTTGACTGACTTTGGAAGCGTGACGCCGTTTATTTGCACGCCAGAAAGTCCCATGGAGATAATCACGAAGAAAATCAGCACCGTCATCAACACGTCCATCATCGGGACGAGGTTGACTTCGGGCACGCGGCTAGGGCGACGGCGGCGAGAACGCATGTATAAGACTCGTAGGGCTAGAGATTAGACAAGATTTGGAGGGTTACGCGGGTACTTTTTGTCAGTATTTCGGACGGCATGGGGCCAGTCTATTCAGTAGCGGCGCTATCAGCGGTCTCTGCAGCGTCTTCTGGCCGTTCTTCGAGGGCGAGAGAGACCCGGCTACCGCCCACTGAGCGCATGTCACCGAGAAACTGCATCACCTGCTCATAAGGTAGGTCCTGGCTGGGGAGCAGATACACCGTAGTGTCAGCGTTGCGTGCTAGATAGCTCTCTATTTCGACCGCAAGCTGGTCGGATTCGATGGGTTGGCCATTGAGTAGCTCTTGACCGTTGGCATCCATCTCTACAATAAAAGGCTCTTTTACTGCGTCTGCTTCGGCGGGGGCATCGTCAGTTTGCTCCGGGGGCAGATCTACCTGAATCAGCTGTTCGCTAGAAAGGGAAACCGCGACGACCACAAAGAAGGCTAGCGCACCCATCATGACGGTCAGCATGGGGATGAGGTCGATATTGGGGATGCCATTGTCTTCGGAAGAGTTACGAAAGCGCATCGGCGATTGAGTCTGTAGGGGATATTTCTTACTGCCTGTTTGTGTAGGCGCTTACCTGGCAGGGAGCTGACGACCGGAGGGGGCACCTGGCAGAAATTGCTCTGCCTGTTCGCGTAGCGGAATGTCTGCGTGGGGGGTATCTGTGGGAATGCGCCCTGCTTCGTACCAGTACTGACGGTAAATTAGCTCTAGCTCATTGCCCGTTTCAGAGAAGTAGTCCATCTGCTGAGACTGCAGGGTCACCATCACCCGTAAGATGAGCAGTGCCAAAATCGCCACGACCATTCCTGCAGCGGTTGTAATCAGCGCTTCACCAATACCTGCTGCAGCTTCGGTCGCACCGACCGCGCTATCACCGCCACCGATGTTGAGACTCTCAAAGGTGGCAATCAGACCGGTAACGGTACCGAGCAGGCCAAGCAAGGGCGCGACGGCCACTACGGTTTCCAGCAGCTTGTCGCCCTTTCTCATTTTGACGAATTCTTTGTCGCCAGCGTTTTCTAGCGCTAGCCGGAAAGAGTCGGGGGAGGGATTTCTAAGGCTGAGGGGAGCTAGCAAGAAGCGACCGATGGGGAGGTCTCTGGCTCGGGATGCGATCGCAGCTGCACCCTCTAGATCTTTGCGGGCAACTTCCAATACCTCATTGACAACCTTGGCTTCTCGCTTGAGCAAATCCGTCCAAAAGGTCGCTCTCTCAAGGGCGCAAGCCAGTGTGAAAACGGATGCACCCACAATGGGGACCATGACTGGACCGCCCTTAGCCAAAAAATCAAATACAGTTGTCATATCTCAATGCTGCTGGAAAAACGCTCACGGGTGAAGCAGCTGAAAGCGGTCAGCTGCGGCGGCAGATGCAAGGGGCAGCCGCTACGGGCACCCATACTTCTTGTAGCTTAATACTGGGATGACTATAGCTTCACATCTCATTTTCTAGGTAAACACAAGATTAAGGGCCATACGGAATTTGGCCGGTTTGAGGCGTGATGTAGGAGACATAGCTCACAACCCGCCCCAGACGAGTGGCCTGAAGTAATGAAGTGGTTTCAAACCAGCCCCTGACTGCGCATCGTACTCAAAAGCCAGTTTGCCATGGTTGCCCGCCGCGTCAGACGAGGGACCAGCTGATCGACTGAGTAACCTTTGAAGCCAAGGAAGGTTTTGAGTAGCTGTTTGTTTTCTTTGGGGATGGCGCGAGTCAGCTGCACCGTTGCAGGCCTGCTTTCAATGAAATTTGGCGGCTGGGGATATTTTTCGCGCCAAGCGGCGTCTACAGCTTCAGTGCTGTGCCAATCCTGCTGCTCGCTGTCGTACTGATAGCCGAGCGTATGCCACACGAGCTGATTGACCGTATCATCAGAAAGCTCGCCGTTTAAGATGGCCCACAGCGTGTCGGTAGTAAGAGGCGGGAGGTTTGTCATCATGAAATCGATCATACCAACTTCCTCTAGGGTGGATGTGCTGGACCTCGACCTACAAAAGATTCGCCACGCCCTCGCCGCGCATGGTTCATGCCTAGGTATCAGCAAGACCTTTAGCCATATTCGTCCCCAATTTGACGTTCATCTTTTCGATGCGTTGCCCTCTACGAATACTCGGCTGTGGGAAATGCTAGCGGCTGGGTATTCGGCCGGGACAGTTGCGATCGCCCGCAGACAGACAGCAGGACGGGGCCAACACGGTAGAACCTGGCAGTCTGAACCTGGCGGACTATATCTTTCCCTCGCGCTTGAGCCCGACTGGCCCGCTGGCTTAAGTGCTCAGCTCACGTGCCTCAGTGCCTGGGGCATCGCCACTGCCTTCAACAATCTAGGCATTCCGCTACGGGTGAAATGGCCGAACGATCTTTTCTTCAATGGCAAAAAATTAGGCGGTATCTTAACAGAAACAAAACTGTCATATCCCCCTTCACAATGCGAGGAAACAGTTGGCGTGGCTGATGCCCAGCCACTCAACCCGCCATTGATAAAACAGGCTGTGATTGGGGTTGGGATCAATTGGCACAACTCAGTCCCTGAAACCGGCACAACGCTGGCAAAAATACTTAGTGGGGGAACGTATCCGACCGCACAAAACAAAATAAATTGTTTAGAGGTGCTAATTGCGCTGGTTCTCCGGGGAATCATGCAAGGGACCTTCTTCCACCAACAAGTGGGCAGTCAAGTTTTTATGAAGGCTTACCAGAAGCTACTGACACAGGTCGGTAACGTTGTTTCAATAAATTATGGAATGACGGCTTCTGCTGGCTTTAATAACTGCTTTGATGCCAATTCTGAGACCAATTTCGCCGAGCGATCCCGCGCTCAGTCGATCTGCATCCGGCAAGTTCACGCTAGTCAAGCAGGGTATTCTGAGGGGTCTTCCGGAAAGGTCGTCGGGATTTCAGAAGAGGGTTATCTGCAGGTTGCGTTAGAGAAAAACTCTTCCGCAAACTGTTACAGCAATGGCGAAACGGTAGTAACCCACACAGCCGATGCCTCCGATAATGTCTTGCTCGTTAAACCGAGCGAGATTCACATAAGTTAAGATTACTTGGGATCAATTTAGGTTAACGACTATGACTGCGCCCCAGCACCAGGCCAACGCTGAAAGCAATGCCGCTGACATGAATGCCGCTGACATGAATGCCACCAAAGCAAATGCAACCGATGCCAGCATGACAGCGCAGCAGGAAGGCAGCCCTTCATCTAGTTCTGCTAATTTTGCGAGCCGGGGGCAGAAGTTGCAAAGATTTTGGTTCATGGCCCTTGGGCTGTCGGGAGGGTTTGGATTCGTCGCTAGCCAGATGAGCTTAGCGATCGCTCAGACAGACCTGCTAATCAATGCCCCCGTATCGACTGGAAACCAAACCGTCGGTCAGTCGGCAGAGTTGCCCGGAGCAGACTATTTATCCGCGCAATTACCCGTTAACCATGCTGCGCCTGAGGTAGGTACTGTGGCAGCGCAGCCAACCTTCGCAGTCCCTGCGGCTAGCCAGCCAGCACCCGTACCCGAGACCTTTATCGAAGCGCCAGTGAGTGCCGCTGCCTTTGTCCCTGCGCCAGAGCCCGTCGCGCCACAGCCTATCGCTGCTCAGCCTACTCCGGTGACACCTGCTTATGCTGCGCCGCTACAGACTGAAGCGCCCGCGGTTGCTGTGCCTGAAGCCGCACCGACAGCTGCGCCCGCTGTAGAACCATTGGTCCAGCCAAATACAGCGGTGACTATCTCGGTACCCACCGCTTCGGAAGCAGCAGCGTCTGAAACTGCCAGTATCGAGATTGAAATCACGCCTGCTGAAAATGCGCCCGCAGTGGCCCATTCCGAGTTCAACATTAAGCCCACGGTTACATCTCCTCGCCCACCTGCTTTTACCACCGCACAAAAGCCAACAGCACAAAAAGTAATTCACCGAGGCCATCCTCTCGTGGGCTTGATAGAGGCCAATATGGTTGCTGCGCCTCTATCTGCCTATGCGATTGATCGCGGTGAAAACAGGCCCGGCAGTGCCATCTTGGTTGCTGCCAATGATCTCGGCACGGACGCTGGCGTAGATATCGGTGTCGGTGCGGCTGAGAGCGCTCCGGCTGAGCCAGCGCCAGCAGTGCCTGACATCATGCCTGAGCCCGTTGAGGCAGCGCCCCCTGTTGCTGCGCCGCCGATTGTGGACATTGCGCCCGTAGCCGAGGAGGCCACCCCCGTTCAGCCCACAGAGATTGTGCCAGCGGCGCTGCCCGAAGGCACCAGTCTCCCAGAAGAGTACAACAGCATTTTTGTAGACCCGACGGACTACAGCGTCGGCGCTACCGAAGCGCCTGACGTCGTCGTCGCGGAAGAAGCGACGGGCTGTGAATTTACGGTGGGTCAAGGTCAGGCTGTGCCAGATGGGGCTTGCGGCGCTGCCCCCCAAGCGGCTCCGACCCCTGTGGCCAACGGCCCTGCAGCAAATCCGTCAGGGACTTCAGCGCCTTCAGCGGCTAGTGCGGCTGCTCAGCCCGCCCCGGCACCCGCTGCCCCAGTCGCTGCCCCAGTGGCCAGCGCACCTGCTGTAAACGTGGGACCTGTTAGCTTTAGTGCTACTGGCATCCGCCTCTCTACCAGTGCGGCGGGCCGCGATTACCTCAACCGTTCTGTGCGCCCCTTGGTCAATCTACAGGCGGCTGAGAGCTTTATCTTCCCGCTGTCTATTCCTTCGCCGATTACGTCTCTGTTTGGATTCCGCATTCACCCGATTACGGGCGATCGCCGATTCCATGCGGGTACAGATATTGGTGCGGCGCAGGGGACGCCTGTGCTAGCAGCGCAGGACGGGACAGTGGCCTCAGCGAGTAGTGCTGGTGGCTACGGCCTGATGGTGGTGCTTCGTCATGAGACTGAAGATGTACAGCTAGAGAGTCGCTACGCACACTTGGCTGAAATCTTCGTTGAGGCGGGTAAGGAAGTTAAAAAAGGCGACATTATTGGCTTGGTGGGTAGCACGGGTAACTCCACAGGTCCTCACCTGCACTTTGAAATGCGTCAGCTGACGGCGGACGGCTGGATGCTGGTGAATGCCGATGGCTTGGTGCAGGCCTCACTGGCGAATTTGATCAAGGCGCTCAACAGCCCGATGCAGGTCGCTAACTTCAATCTCAGCGACTTTAACTTGAGCAATCTGAGAGCGGGCTCACTGGATGTGAAGTCTGGCGACTCGGCGGGCTCAAAGCTGGAGGGCACGCAGCTCATTCCGGGCCAAGATGGCATTCCCTTCCGCCCTGCTCAGCCAAACGCTAGCTAGTCGACTGACTGCCGCCAAAGATGCCGTTTCTCTACCGCCGTACGATCCGTTTTCATGAGACGGATGCGGCTGGGGTGATGTATTTCGCTAACTTGCTAAGCCTGTGTCATGAGGCCTACGAGGCAGCGATCGCAGCAGCAGGGTTCGACTTGGCGACATTCTTTTCGGCAAGCGGGGCAGTGGCGCTGCCAATTGTGCATACATCGGCTGATTTCTTTCGACCAATGCAGTGCGGCGACATGGTTGCTGTGCAGCTCAAGACACAGCTGCTAACAGCGGATAGTTTTGAAATTAGCTATGAGGTATACCCTCAGCGGGAGGGAGTGCTGGCAGTCGATGGCTCAGGCAAATGCTTGGCTAATGCACTCACCCGGCATGTGTGCATTAGCCCGCAGACACGACACCGTCAGGCCCTGCCAGCGGAGCTGATTCGCTGGGTGGAAGGGTTTTCTCAAGATGCTGACTTTTCTCAAGAACATTGAGCAGTGCGGCGCGGTTGAGCTTACCTTGAGCATTGCGGGGGAGGGCGGATATGGCAAACCACCGCTTGGGATGTTTGTAATGGCTGAGTGGCGGTGCTGCGTGGGGTAGCTGGCTGCTGGCCTGCTGGGAAAGCGCTGCTTTTAGGCTGGCTGGTGACACGTCAGCAGTGGCCGGTACGTAGGCCGCGGCGACAGCTTCGCCCCAATCGGGATGGGGGAGCCCTAGTACGCATACATCTACCACTTGCCCGGTCGCTCTCAGCGCAGCCTCCACTTCGGCGGGGAAGATGTTTTCACCGCCGCTGATGATCTTCTGGCTCAGCCGACCGGTGAGATGGAGCTGACCGTCGGCGCTGAAGTAGCCCATATCGTCGGTGTGAAAGGTGTTTTGGGTGAAGGCAGAGGTGCTGGAAGCGTAGTAGCCCTGTGCGATCGCACCCGAACGCACCACAACTTGCCCCGACTGACCTGTGGGCACGGGCCGTCCTGCTTTCTCTATTCGCACGTCTGCGTGAGGGAGAGGCTGGCCGCTGCTCGTGCATCCCTGCAAAAAATCCTGCGGGCTTAGCGCCGTTACCATCGCGGCCGTTTCTGTCATGCCGTACGACAGACAGAGGGGAATGCGGTGCGATCGCGCTTGAGCTAGCAGCGTTGGCCAGGCAGGCGCACCACCCAGAAGTACGGTCTGAAAGCCACTTAGCCAGCCAGCTTTATTAGCCCGGATCAATCGCGTGAGCTGCGTGGGAACCAGTGAAATAAACCAGTCTTGAGGGTCTGTTACCAGCGGCGGCGCAGTTTCTAACTGACGGAATGATGAAAACAGAACAGTGCCGTCTGTAGCGGCGGCACGCAGCATCTGCATCAGTCCACTGACGTGATACATGGGCAAAACGCAGTAGCTTTTAACAGGGCGAGGAGATGACTTTTCTGCTAATTCACCGCTGGTCTGAAAAAAATTGCAAAAGCCCTCCACAGACGCCATTAGGCTCGCCCAGCCATGACAGACGAACTTGACCTGCCCGCTGCTACCGCCTGTAGGAATGAGGATGCGCGGCGTCTGTGTTTTTTGAGCATTGATGAAGCTGGCTTCTGAGGCATCTTTTGGATTCTTGGCCCTTGATGCACAGAGACGACCACCGAATAGACCATCGGCTATTCTGAACGGCTCAGTAGGGCCTTCCCAGTAGTTCAGCAGGTCACTACCTGGCGCGAGTAGCCACGCACTGGGCTGGAGTTGCTGACTGACCGACTGCCACTCTGCTCGGCCCCAGCGAGGATTGGTGAGTGCCACATCCCAACCCGCTAGGAGCGCTGCCCAAAATGCGGCGGCGATGAGTACAGGGTTGCGATCACACACCAAAAGCAGCTGCTGCGCAGATGCCTGCACAGCAGCACGCACAGACAGTTCTTTCACCAGCGCCTCTGTGTACTGGGTCCACAGCATGCCCTCTGCTATCTGCCCCTGCTCGGCAAACAGATGTTGGACCGACGGTCGCTGCCAGATTTCTGCAGGCGTCAGCATAGTCGCTGCCAGAGGGTTTCCCAATCTGGATCGTCTAGCCCGTCGTTGGGGAGCCACTGCTGCGTGCCCATGCCCAGAACGCGACGGGGCGCATGGGGCAAAATGCTCTGCAGCTCTATCGCCAGGTCAATCAGTGCCTGACGACCAATGTCTGTTTCAAACACCGACGAGATGACCACGTCGATGGGATGGTCTTGGCAGAACTGCTTGAGTCGGCCGGGTGAACCGATGATGGCGGCTTTGATCACGTAGATGCCGCGCCAGCCTCGGTAGTAGTGGGCTTTTAGCTGATCTAGGGTGCAGACCGATTCATCGAGGGCGATGGGTGTTTTGTAGCGGTGGGACAGCTTGACCAGTTCGGCAAAGCGCGAGGGGGGTAGTGGCTGCTCGACAAATTCGATGCGGTGACCAAGGCGATCGCACTGGTCGAGCCAATGGTGAGCGGCCAGCTCGCTGAGGCCCCCATTGGCATCGAGTCTGAGCTTGGCCCCGAGGGGAAGCTGCTCCATCAGCCGCGACAGATAGGCGAGTTCTTCGGCGACGGGTGCCACGCCAATTTTCCACTTAAACGTGCGGTGCCCGAGGGCCCACAGCGCCGACCAGCCAGACAGTGCGGCTTTACCAGCAGGCAGCAGAGCGCTGTAGCGAGCAATATCGAGTTCGGCGCAGTGAATATCCCTCGATAAATTGTTGAGCGCGACCTCAAAGCCAAACTTACAGGCGGGTAGCGTAGGCATAATGGCGAACACATTGTCCGCTGAAAGAGTGTGTGGCAAGTGTTGGCAAAATGTCAGCGCCTGGTCTTGCGTTTCGGTGCCAAAGCAGGGCAGGGGTGCGACTTCACCAAATCCCGTGCGGCCTTGCTCATCGGTCAGGCGTAAGATAATGCCTTCGCGGTGTCGCCAAGCGCCATGGCTAGTTTTGACCGCTTGCTGAAAGGGCCGCCGGTATGGCCGAAAGTCGAAAGCTATTTTCTGGGGATAGCCCATAGTCGCTTACCGGAAACCTACGGCACTAAAGCCCGTAGAACTTACCAGAGAAATCACCAGCCCCACCGTCAGCAAAAGGCCGCTCCAAAAGTGAAAATGAATGGCTAAGAACTTCGCATTCTGAACCTTGTTGGGATGGTTGTGATGCGCTAGTACGTGTTGACATAGCTTGAGGGCGGCAGGTGCACTGCCCAGCAGCAGCAGTGTGCTGAGCGGGAGTCCACCACGGGCGATCGCACCCAACCCGGTCAAAAAAAGCACTCCACAGGCTACGGGCAACAGCTGCGCACCACGTTTAGTGCCGAGGCGGACGATGGGCGATCGCTTACCGGCATTGAGATCGTCTGCAACCTGGTGAAAGTGGGAGCAAAACAGCACCAGCGTCGTGGCGATGCCGACGATAAGGGCAGCGGGTAGCAGCGACTCTTGCCAGCTCCAGCTCAGGGCGGGCCACTGCTGGCGCTGGGCGTAGTAAGCCGCTCCTACGGCCAGTGGCCCAAAGCTGATAAAACACAGCACCTCACCTAGACCCTGATAGCCAAGCCGGAAGGGCGGACCTTGGTAGAGGTACCCCAGACCGCAGCAGGCCAGCACCATGGCGAGTACGGTCGGATCTTGTTGCCAGAGTGCGATCGCAAATATCCCAGCAATCCCCAGCAGCAAGCAGGCATTGCCAATCCAAAAAATCAGATGGCGATTTTGAGTGAGGTTGACTAGGGAGTGGTGCTTATTGACGTCGATGCCGGTCGCCGCGTCGAAAACGTCGTTGGTGAGGTTTTCCCAAACCAGTATCAGCACAGCTGAGAGGGCGAAGGTGAGGAAAATGCCCCAGCGGAACTGGCCGGTTTGCGCATAGGCCACAGCACTCCCGACACAAATCGGCATAATCGCTACGCAGTACATCGGCGGCTTGAGAGCGGCTATCCAAAGCTGCTTAGAAGGTGTTTGCTGAGGCGAGCGCAGGGCTTCAGAGGGCACCAACAGATCAGACTTAACCGTGTGGAGAGTCATAAAGGCGTATTGAAAAAATTAGATTAAAAGCGCCAGAACCGGCTAACGCTAGCATACCGCTCTGATCACAGGCGTTTGGAGCGCAGAAAGAAAACTCAAACTTGTGCGACCACGCCGTCGCCGCTCAACGGGCCAAACCACAGGAAACTCCTTAAAACCCCCACAGATGAAACCCCATAGATGACCTCGCAGCATCAAAAGTCTTTTGTGTGACAGAGGTTTTACCAGTCACATTTGTCAAGTTCTTTGCTAGAGTTCATTGCGACCGTGGTTTCATCGCGGCATGTTCTCATCGCAGCATGGTTTTCAAGAACATAATTTTCAAAGACTCGGTTTTCAAAGGCGTGGTTTTCAGAAATGGCTAAAAACTCCAACTCCTCAAATGTTGACCAGCCAACAGGCTCGACGATCTATTCGGCGCTTCACTCCACCGTAGACAGGCCTGGGCAGGCGACCAACACGTCTGAGCCAGCTGCTGATGAAGCAGCGACGAAAACAGACCGCAAGAAAAACGGCCAAACAGCTGCTTTAGAAACAAAGGTCTCTAAAGCTTCTCTTGAAGTCTCTTCTAAAGTCTCCAAGGGCGCTCCAGATAGCAGTTCAGAAGGAACTGGGGACGCCTTTTCCACAAAAAAGAAGCTGCCGAAACTGCTTATGCTAGGGGCGGCTATTTTGCTAGGTGGGGGCGCGATCGCCTATCTCAACTTCTCCCAGCGATCGCCCAGAATTTTCTCCCCGACAGGTACTCAGCTGGTGCCCCAGAGCGCCCTTGCAACCGTTACGGTCACCACTGACGAGCTGACCTGGACGAAGGTTCGTCAGTTTGGCACCGCAGAAAGCCAAGAGCAATTCGACACCTTTTTGCGGCAGTGGAAAGACCAGCTGTTTACGCTGAATGGCTACAGTTTCAAGCGAGACATTAAGCCCTGGATAGGCGATCGCGTTACCCTTGCCTTTTTGCCAGCCAGCGACGACTCTGCGAACCGTTCTGGCGGGTCTACCGCAGAAGGTGGCCTAGCCTCAGCGACGCAAAACGCCGTCTTAGTCGTGCCGATTGCAGATCCTGGCAAAGCAAAGTTGCTGCTCGATGCGGGGCCTCAATCTTCAGCCATTGACTGGGAAGAACGAAACTACAAAGGCATCTCCATTCGCACGGTCACCACCCGAGATAACCAGGCTGTAGAATCTGCTGTAATCGGCACTAGCTGGCTATTGCTGAGCAACACCTCCGAGGGCATTGAGCAGTCCATCGACACCTACAAGGGGCGGCGATCGTTACTCGATAATGCGGGCTATCGCAAAGCCGCTACCCGCGTGGAGTCACCCCAGCCGCCGGGGAAAAATTTTGCTCAGTTTTATCTCAATATTCCAGCGGCGACTCAGGCCATGGCACCACCAGTCGGCGCCACTACGCGGCCACAGGGTAGCCTTGTGCCCCTGCAGGGCTCTGAGGGCATTGTGGCCACTGCGCTGGTGGAATCGGACGGGCTGCGCTTTCAGGGTACTAGCTGGCTTTTACCGAAAAACGACTTGGCCTACAGCGAACTGAACAATGAAGCTGGTGAGATGCCGCGCCGGTTGCCGAGTGATACGCTGCTGGCCATGTCAGGAAGTAACCTGCAACAGTTTTGGCGAGGCTTCAGCGAGGGTAAAACGATTCCCCCGTTCTTCCCAAATCCTCAAAATCTGAAGGCTGGGCTACTGACCCAAACGGGGCTGGATATCGACGAAGACATCATGCCTTGGGCAGCTGGAGAATTTGCTCTAGGCATTTTGCCGCCGCCTGAGCCTGAGAGCTCTGAAACTGAGGGCGCTGATGCTGAGGGGGCCGATCCTGATGCTACCGGTGCTGCCTTGCCTGAAGCGGAAGATGTGCCTGTGATTGCCAGCGCGCCTCTGCTAATGATGGTGCAGACTAATGATCGCCAAACGGCTGAATCTGTTTGGAGTCAGCTAGATGCGGTGATGGTAGATCGCTATCGCTTTCAGGTGGAGACGACGGAATTTGACGGCGGGTCTATTACGGAGTGGATTTCACCTTTTCAGGGGGTGCAGTTTAGCCATGGCTGGCTGCCGGGAAATGTGGCGTTTTTTGCGGTTGGAGATGGGGCGGCAGAAGCGATCGCACCCACCCCTGACCAACCCCTTGCTACCAGCCGACTGTTTCAAACGATGACCCGCAGTGTTCCTACGCCCAACAACGGGCACTTCTACATTGACCTCGCTCAAATCAACCGTCAGGCGGGCGTTTTTCCGGTGCCGCAGATTCCGGCAGAGGGTGCGACGGCGGCAATTCGGGCGGTGGGGCTGACCTCTACAGTGGGCGATCGCACCATGGACTACGACCTTTTCATTCAGCTGTCTAAGGCACCAAAGCCGGGGCCGATTTAGATATCTCTGTGGGATTGGTGCAGGGGATAGTGCGGATGCACGCTGCGAAGCAAAAAGTGACCAACGCTATAGTCTGATAAACTCGAAGATGGCCCGTGGAGCTTAGTAGACTGTTTTAACAGGCTCTTTTAAGACCGGCTAGATTCGGCAGTTTGGAGGATAAATACCCCGTGGAGAACACCCTCGGTTTAGAGATTATTGAAGTCGTCGAGCAAGCAGCGATCGCCTCTGCTCGCTGGATGGGTAAAGGTGAAAAAGACATTGCTGACGAAGTGGCTGTAGAAGCTATGCGTGAGCGCATGAACCAAATTCACATGCGCGGCAAGATCGTGATTGGTGAAGGCGAACGTGACGACGCGCCCATGCTCTACATCGGTGAAGAAGTTGGCATTTGTACCCAGCCAAACGCAGACGAATTGTGTACCCCCGATGAGCTGATCGAAATTGACATCGCTGTCGACCCTTGCGAAGGCACTAACCTGTGCGCCTACGGTCAGCCCGGCTCAATGGCAGTACTGGCTATTTCTGAAAAAGGTGGCCTCTTTGCTGCGCCCGACTTCTACATGCGTAAGCTCGCAGCCCCTGCCGCTGCCAAAGGCAAAGTAGACATCAGCAAGAGCCCCACCGAAAACCTCAAGATTTTGGCTGAGTGCCTGGATCGCGCCATCGATGAGCTAGTGGTCATCGTGATGAAGCGTGAGCGTCATAATGACCTGATCAAAGAGATTCGCGAAGCCGGTGCCCGGGTTCGCCTCATCAGCGACGGCGACGTCTCTGCAGCGATTTCCTGCGGCTTCGAAGGGACGAACGTTCACGCGCTAATGGGCATTGGCGCTGCGCCTGAAGGCGTTATTTCTGCAGCAGCAATGCGCTGCCTGGGTGCACATTTCCAAGGTCAGTTAATTTACGATCCGGCCATTGTAAAGACGGGTCTGATTGGTGAGAGCAAGGAAGCGAACCTAGAGCGCCTGTCTTCTATGGGCATCAACGACCCTGACAAGATCTACAACGCTGAGGAATTGGCCAGCGGTGAGAATGTCTTGTTTGCAGGTTGCGGTATTACCCCCGGCACGCTGATGAACGGCGTGCGTTTCTTCAATGGCGGCTACCGGACACAGAGCTTGGTGATCTCTAGTCAGTCTAAGACGGCTCGCTTTGTCGATACCGTACACATGAAGGACAGCCCCAAGCGCGTTAGCCTAAACTAGAAAGCTAAAAAGACTGAGCTGACATTTTGCAGCAGTAGAAGAGACACTGAAGCGTTGCTTGGTGTCTCTTTTTGCGTTGAAGGGTCGGGGGCTGTATCCGAAAATGGAGTTTTGTTTAGTTTCCTTGAGATAGCCCTCGGTTATTTAATACTTTAGGAAAGGGCCGCCTGGCTCATCCGACTATATAGATAGAAGACTTTTCATAACAGACCCCCAAAAAACAAAAGGAAGCTGAAGGAACGAATGAATATTGCCGTTGTTGGGCTCAGTCATCAGACTGCGCCGGTTGAAGTCCGAGAAAAACTGAGCATTCCTTCCGCTCAAGTCGCCGATGCGATCGCTCACCTAGGTAGCTCCCCCACGCTCGAAGAGGTGTCTATTCTCAGTACGTGCAACCGGCTCGAAATTCACATCGTCGCAGGTGAAATCGAGGCTGGGGTGCGCGATGTCATGCGTTTTTTGTGTGAGCACAGCGGTATTCCTTTGGCTGATTTGCGGCCCCATCTGTTTGTGCTCTTGCAGCAGGATGCGGTGATGCACCTCATGCGGGTGGCCGCCGGGCTCGACAGCTTGGTGCTGGGTGAGGGACAGATTCTCTCTCAGGTGAAGCATGCTCTGAGCCTAGGCCAGCAGCACAAGGGCGTCGGGCGCATTCTCAACCGCCTGCTCAAAGATGCCATCAAGGCAGGCAAGCGGGTCCGTACTGAAACGAACCTGGGGACAGGTGCGGTGTCTATCAGCTCTGCGGCAGCTGAACTGGCCCTGATGAAGGTTGAGAGCTTTGATGACTGCCACATTGCCATTTTAGGTGCGGGTAAAATGGCCCGCCTGCTGGTGCAGCACCTTATTTCTAAGCGGGCGAACAAAATTACGCTGCTCAATCGGACCATTGACCGGGCTAACGACTTAGCGGCCCAGTTTGGGGATGTCGATATTCAGACTGGCACGCTGGAGGGGATGCTGGAGGCCGTTGTCGCGGCGGATGTGGTGTTTACCTGCACGTCTTCTGTGGAGCCCATTTTGCACAGGGAGAACTTGGAACCTGTGTGTAATGGCAGTCAGATACTGGTGTTTGATATTGCGGTACCGCGCAACGTCCATAGCAACATCAGCGAAATTGACTCGGTGTTTGCTTTTAATGTGGATGATTTGAAGGCTGTGGTGGCGCAAAACCAAGAGAGTCGTCGCCAGATGGCCCGGGAGGCAGAAGCGCTGCTAGATCAAGAAGTTGACGGCTTTATGGATTGGCTGCGATCGCTCGATACCGTACCCACGATCAGCAGCCTACGCAGCAAGGTCGAAACGATCCGAGAGCAAGAATTAGAAAAGGCCATGTCACGACTCGGCTCAGAATTTTCTGAGAAGCATCGCGGTGTTGTAGAAGCGCTCACCCGAGGCATCGTCAACAAGATTTTGCACGACCCGATGACTCAGCTGCGGGCACAAAGAGATATGGAAGCACGCGATCGCGCTATGGAGACCCTGCAGGTATTGTTTAACCTGGAGACGGCTTCACGGAAAGGTGTGAAAAGCCACCGTTAGCTCAGTACGTACGCTGAACTGACCAATCGACAAAATGTCTTTTCTTTTACCGAATTGCAATTTTGGCCAGTAAGTTGGGCTCGTTGGATACAAAGTCCGCGAGTCTTTACTTATGCTCTCCAGAATTCGTCGCGCCGTTGGTCGCTTTTTCAATAAGTCGCGCAAGGTAAATCACGAACCGGTTAACAAAGTTAGCCTCGTGGTGATTATCATTGTCGATTTGTTCATTTTGGGCAATGTCTTTGCTGGGCTTGACGACATCAGCCGCTGGCCGCTGAGCCCGAGGGAAGCCTATCCCTGCCATGACAGCTGGGAGCAGTACCGAGAAAGCACCTCAGAGACGAAAGATTACGATGTGATTTTGAGGAACGCGACGATTCCTGAGGAGTTGCCCAATTTGGCAAGTGAGGGGCGTCGGCGCTCTAGTCGGATTGGTGAGGTGTCGGAAATTTGTGAGACTTATGAAGCGACTGAGGCTGCGGTTGCTACGGCTGAGAGTAGAGCGATCGCAAAACGCATCAACGACACGGAAGCAGAAATTATCTCGTTTACCATGCAGAACAACACGATTCGTCAGCAGTACGATTCGACCCTGCTAGAAGAAATTGCCGGTCAGCCGCGAGAGCAGTCTATTAATGCGGTAGAGGCGGCTCAAGCCAGAGCTGAAATAGAGGCTAATGATCGTGCGATCGCTCAGAGAGAAGCCACCCTCGAAAGCCTCAAGGCAGACCTGATTGAGACAGCTGAAAGTCAGGCATTTTTAGCCCTACTTAACAACGATCAAGAATTTGAAAAAGTCGATAGCGGATATGAGCGGTCGGCCTTCTGGTATCCGAGCATTCAACTATTTTTCCAAGGTCTCTTTTTACTGCCGCTTGTGGTGATCACAGCTCAGATTCACCGCTTCGCTCAGCGCAAAGACTACGGCTATGTCGCCCTCATCAGCTGGCATCTGCTAGTAATTTTCTGCATTCCCCTGCTGTGGAAAGTCTTTGAATTTTTGCAGGTAGGCTTCTTAGTCGAACTGGTTTTAGATCTGATTGAAGTGCTTCTAGGCGGGCTGCGCTTCCTGTTAAATTATTTGCAAATCTTGATCATCCCGGTCATTGGATTCGGCATTATCAAGTTCTTTCAAAAAGTGGTTTTCAACACTCGCCTGCAGGCCGCCAATCGCGTTCAAAACATGCGCTGCATCCGCTGCGCCAAAAAGATCCGTAAGCACGATATCCACTGCCCGCACTGCAGCTACGCGCAGTACCACGAATGCCACAACTGCCATAACCTAACCTATCAGCACCTACCCCACTGCAAGCACTGCGGCGCTGACCAGCCCCTGAATTTATGAGTCAGTCGCAAGAGACTTTCACGGGACGAGATGTTGAACTAATTGTGTAATCTTAAAAGGAACCACTTAGGCATGAGGATTAAATAACTTGACCAACTAGCCCAGTCGGCCTATTCCTACGGAAGGCTACGCCGCTTATCCGCTTTGTGCTTCTACTGTGTACCCTTTGAGATAATCCCGCAGGGCAGCATTAACAGCTTCATCGTCTGGAAATGAGGCACTCAAGTCATCTGCAATGCGAATCATTCGGGGGCGCTTCTTTGCTCTGGATGCATACTTGCCACGCACCACATCTTGCATCTGTGAAAAATTGTATTCCGGTAGCATATCGCCGGGATCTGGATCAACCATAGTTGTAGTCCTCTCGTTCACGTTTGGTTGCCTTTCTCGCTCCAATGATGCGAATTACGTCATTTCGGTCAGTGTGCTACACAATCAAAAGACGCCCCTGACCAGAGATACCTGCAGTGAGGTAGCGATCTTCATCCTCTGAATGTACTGGATCGTAACCGGTCATGCTGTTGGGGTCATCAAACACGGAAGCGGCTTCATGGAAGCTAACGCCATGTTTGGCAAGATTGATTGCAGCTCTAGCGGCATCCCATTCAAAGTCCATACTGAACAGCATAACCTAGCAAGCAACTGCGCTGTGATCGCGCAGTGTACTAGTGTCTCAAGACAACCGTTTGCAAGACGATTTTAGAGCATAGTTTATCGTGTGTAATCCTTAAATAACAGTGGATTCAGCCATTTAGTGAGTTGAATTAAACGTGTTTACATTGTAAATACGTTTTACTATACTGAACTATATGGATGTGTACTTCCCGCTCAACGGCATCACCTTCGTCTGGAACGACCAGAAGGCAGCCGCTAACCCAGTTAAGCACGATGGCATCACATTCCCTCAGGCTGCTGAAGCCTTCTTTGATCCCCTTTTGGTTGTCGTCGATGCCAGTCGCAACGATGAAGCTAGGGATGCTGTCATTGCGCTAGACAAGCGCTGGAACCTCTTATTTGTCGTGTTTGTAGAACGCGAAGACGACTACATCCGTATTGTGTCCGCTCGCAAAGCGACTCGAAAGGAGCGCGAATACTATGAAGCCTGAAGCTCTCAAAAAACGACTCAAACGAGATCGTCCGATGACGACCGTTACGATTCGGATGCCCGAGGATGTGATTGAAGACTTGAAGCGGATAGCGCCTATCTTAGGGTTTTCCGGTTATCAACCGCTTGCTCGGACTTACATTGGCCAGGGCCTGCGCAGCGATCTGGAACGCCTAGAGAATGACACAGTTTCCTCTCTGATTGATAGTTTGAAGCGGCATGGCGTTGGTGATGACATCCTTCAGGAAGCGCTCAACGAAGTCGTAAATGGATGAGTACTCTCTAATTATCTACCGATGAGCACTAACCCATCCCTGGCGGCATGTACACGCTCTGATCTAGCTCTAGCTTCGGAGATTTCCTCAGCGCATCGCCCACGTCGGGCAGTATGCGACCCGTATAGCGCTTAGCGTTCCGAGCTGAGGTATGCCCAAGCCATTGTTGAATCTGATGCTCCGTCTTACCTGCCTTTGCCAGATAAGTGGCGCACGAATGCCGCAATCCGTGGGAGGCCCTGTCTTGTCGCACAAAGCCGTCGCACCGTCTGATGATGCGCTTCAGTAAGTCAGATAGACCAGGCGCACTGTAGGTTTCTCCCCTGCGTTCCTCGCCATCTTTTGTGAACCATCGTTGTTGTTTTACCTTGATATAGCCTTTCCCCTTTCTCCGTTTTGAACACTTCACGGGTAGCAACAACACCTCGACGCTCATACATTTCCTTGAGATCCAACAGAACCTGGCGGTCGTCTTCAATCATCGGGTGAACGGTTTCAGCCGCTCCACCCTTGAGCCGAGTGATCGAAATAGTATTGTCGTCAAAGCTAATATCTTCCCATTGCAATAAAGCAGCTTCACTACTCCGTAAGCCATGATTAAAAGAGACTTCGATTAAAGCCGTGGCCAGCTCGGGTCGCTTGCATAATGCTCCGGTTTCATTCAACAGTGCTTTGATCTCGCCCATCGTAAAAAAACTTGGTGGGCGTGTCCTTTTTTGTCTTCCGCCGCGTTTTTCGCGGTGGAATGTGCGATCGCGTCTCTGTAATTGCCTGATCCATGGCCATTTTTTGGATGTCCAGAATAATATACGCCATTGTTCTGGAGATTCAGACCCGGTTTCGCGGGGTTGGGGATGTGAGGCTCATATAGCTGACTGTTCAGATTTCCTTATCAACGTGGATAGGGGCTTTCAGCAATCGGGAAAAAAGCGATGTATAGTCTGAGCTTATGTGTCGGCGTTATCGATTTCCGCGCTTCGGTTGACGTTAGGCCAGTTTGCGACAGTGCTACTAACGATGCGACCTGTAACTCTGTAACCAACGTTCTGTTATTTGCTTTTCTTTAATTCTTCTCGAAGTTCGACAAGTATTTTGCCAAGCATATTTAATCCGGTGCCGTCACCGCCATCCCCCCAGTAGGAATCGTTTTTCGTATGTTCAACAATGTTTGCCTCACCAGTGGCAAGGAGCATTTCTTTCAACGAAGGGTGTTGGGCAAATTTGGCATACAGGGCCTGACGCATGATGTCATCTTTGACCGTCTCCCAGTCGGATCTCAGTGGTCGTTTTCGGTCGCGTCCCATTCGTGCCGCAATCATGGGTGACTTCGCTAGGCGTATCTCTTCCTCGTGCGAGGTTCCTGGAAATTTCTGCGCTTGAAAGAAGTGCTCGGAAGTCGGCCAAGTTTTACCCTCAATCGTTATTGGATAAGGTGCGAAGTTAGAGAATTCTCCGTATTTGTCTCGAACCGAATAGAAGTGATGATCTCGGGCATATGTCTTGTCAATCGATACCTATTTATCAGATGTAAAGGCTACATCCCATCATAGCCAACTGATTGCGCAGTGCACTACTCAAAGGTCTTATTCCAGAAGCCAAGCGAATAATTCTTGGATTGTAAGCTTTAGCTCGTTTGCAAATGACGGTACGAGAATAATCTGTTCTGGCTCGTCCAACACTTCAGGTTCTTGTTTTGGACGATAGACAAATACAGTTTGCTCTCTCGGATCGATTAACCAACCAACTTTGGTTCCATGCTGTAAACAGTGCAGGATATTCTTCGTTACTCTTGTCTGGCTTTGATCGGGAGACAAGATCTCAATCGTCCAATCTGGTGGAGCTAAGAAGGTGTCAGCCACCTCTCCATTCTCATCGCGTGGAATGCGATCCCATAGAAAAACGGCAACATCAGGAACCGTAGAGCGCCCGCCAAAGGTACACCGTAGTTCAGGAAACGCGCGAGCAACGCGTTTACGTTTAACGACCCCATTGATAGCAGGTACTAGTTCTCCCTGAATAACGCTATGTTTTCCTTTCGGCATCGGTTTTTGAATGATGTGGCCATCAATGTATTCACTGGCCGGTTTTGTTTCAGGGAGTTGTAAAAACTCTGCCAAGGTCAGCGTTTTAGAGGGTGCTTGTATCATTGAGGTTGGCCTCTGTACCTACTAAATCTGAAACTACTTATCATTCTATCTGGGAATTGAATAAGACGCGTTTCTGTCGCTGACCGTCAGTGCTTACTCGCTCTCTTATCGAGAATGTATCTTAATGACCGTTTGTAAGACAGTTTCTGAAGGCTAAGGCGGTAAACGAGTTTTGTGCGTTTGGGCTGTCTTATAACTTGTTTTATTTTCTATGTGTCATAATTCTATGGTTTGAACGAGTTTTGAAACATAACTATGAAGGTTGGCTATGCTCGGGTGTCTACTTTTGAGCAGGACTTGGATTTGCAGATGGATGCGCTGGAGAAGGAGGGGTGCGATCGCATCTTCTGTGACCAGGGCGAGAGCGGTGCGAAGGACAGCCGCCCGGAATGGGACAACTGTCTCGACCATCTGAGGAAAGGTGACA
>JBCBFY010000020.1:0-54058 GCA_038527325.1 Cyanobacteria bacterium J06614_10 | reverse complement strand
TTCGCCGACCTAGACACCCTCTCCATCCTCAGCAATGCAGACAATACAGAAGTGTTGTTGTTTGACCTTGCTAGCTAGAGAGCATACGTGGCTCCGTAAAAAACACGGAGCCACATACCGCTGCGCTTAAACCAGCCCTTGCGTCGTTGATTTATTGTTAGGCCGTGGTTTGATATTTTCTGGCTGGAGCCGCCGTTCCAAGTTGTTGATGTGTAAGAACTGCTCCATATCACTCATTACAATATCAATGCCACTCTGACTTGAATCTTCATCTTCGTATGCAAGCCTTAGAATATCTGGGTCTTCTTCAAGAGAAAGCTTGCTTTGGCCAACCAACCAGGTCTTTTTCTGCCTGTCGCTAGATAATTGATCGGGGTCACTAGGTTTTCTAGAACTCCATGGCAGTTGAACATCTTCTTCTTTCGTGTAGTAAGCGGAGAAATCAACTGTTTGTTTAGGTTCGTCTTTACAAACAACTAGCGCTGCTACACGAAGCTGACTATCAGGAAAGTTGCTGCGGATGTATGCAGCAGCTTTGTCTATTGACCTGCCGCTTCTGCTAATGTCTCCAATGAGCAGCACGCGGTCTCCGAGATTAATTTTCGCCTTTTCTGCAGACTCTATAAACTTATCGTCTTCTGAACTATATCTCAGTACTCTGGAGCGCTTGATTTCAAGGCGATGAGCCAAATAAGTAGACAAAAGCCAACCACCTCGGTTCACCCCGACGATGTGCTTAGGGCTTTCTTGTTTGGCGTAAGCTTCTAATTTGACAATGCCTAAAATAGTGCTGGACGCAGGCAATACGCCGTCTGATTGAACTTCCTGGGGAGATAAGAGATTTTGGTTTATCTCCTCTTGCATGCGGGCTATTATTTTTTCTTCTATGTTCTTTCTTTTCGGCTTTCTTTGTCTGGTAAGACGATATCTGAGAAAAATATAGGCAGAAATTGAAAACAGGGAACTCATCAGCATCAAGCTGACGAAAACAATCTGTGCAGTTTTACTGATTGTTGTTGCTGACATCATCATCATTATCTACAAAAGATAAGAGAGAAAGAATCACACACGCCTGAAACAAAAGAAGAAAAACAGATGCAACAGCTACTATTAAAAGCGTCGGAGATGGGACAACCTCAACTCCTCCTACGACGATGGACGGTACTTGTGTCCCTATAGCAACAATGGCAACAATGCCGACGAAAGAACCTATAGAAGATGCCAGCCCAGCAAAGAATTTTGCGATTGTCTTGATGATTTCACCATAAGCATACGCTTGAGCACTCATCTATCTTATATCTATCCTTTAGTCGCTTGCCAATCCATACGGTGACAGATCTATCACTAGATGCTGCGCTACTCAGTGATCGGCTATGGGAAATTAACAAACGGTATCAATTTCCTACGCTTTAGGACTGTAAATGGACCGCAGTGTTTCTTCTACGGTTTTGCTTTCAATTTGATCAGTCACAAAGGATTCACCGATGCGTGTGGGTAGAACGAAGCGGACCTTGCCATCTTTTACTTTCTTGTCGCTCTTCAACGCGACTAGAATATCGGCGATACGAATACCACTTGGCAATTGTATGGGCAATTGAGTTTTGTCGAGAAGGGCCTGCTGTCGGCTGGTTGATTCGGTATTCCACTGGCTCTGGGAACGGTCAAAGGTCTCAGCTAGTTTGGCGGCTGCCACCATGCCAATGGCGATCGCTTCTCCATGGTTTATTTCGCTGTAGCCGGTCAAGCTTTCTACGGCATGGCCGACCGTGTGGCCATAGTTCAAGATGGCGCGAATGCCTGCTTCTTTGACATCTTGGCTGACAACATCGGCTTTGGCCTGGCAGGAGTGCTGCAGCATGGCCTGCAGTAGGTCGTTGCTGACTTGGTCGTAGGCGTCGAGCCGGTCAGCGGCTTCTAGTTTTTTGAACAGGGGCTCGTCCCAAATGACGCCGTATTTGATGACTTCTGAGACGCCCGCTCGGAACTCGCGGACGGGTAGCGTCTGCAATACCTGCGGATCGATTAAGACGAGCTTGGGCTGGTGAAATGCCCCGATGAGGTTTTTCCCTTTGGGATGGTTTACACCTGTTTTGCCGCCCATGGAGGCATCTACCATCGCTAACAAAGAAGTGGGCACCTGCACGACAGCAATTCCTCGCAGCCAGGTGGCGGCTGCAAATCCGGTCATGTCGCCAATCACGCCACCGCCGAGGGCGACCATCGCTGAACTGCGCTCCAGCCGATTTTCGTAGGCTACATCGTGAATTTTGGCGATGGAGGCCATGGTTTTGTGCTGTTCGCCTGCTGGCAGGATGCAGTGGCACACGGTGTACCCGGCTTGTTTGAGAGATGCGATCGCACGCTCTCCATACAGGTCAAACACCGCCGGATTAGACACGACCAAAACCTTTTGACCCGGCTTAATCAGTGGCTTATCCTCAGCGGCCAACCAAGGCCCCAAATAGTCGAGGCCACCAGGCGCGATCTTAATGTCGTAGGCGTCCTGTGGAATATTGACGCGGATAGTCGCTTTCATGTCAGTCATCTTGGGTGGCCGGTGATGTGTCTGGAATGTTAAGAGTCAGGGGTAGATGTAAAGCTTTATGATTCAATAAGAAGGTATTTAAAGCCAAGTATTTTTAGGAGAGAGCGATGGGCGGCGCAGTTGTTTATGTTGCATGGTTGGCAGGGCTATTTGGCACCGCGATGGGTCTTTATTACGGTCTGCGCGCTGTAAAGCTGATCTAAGCGAGCTGAGCCTTGTAGCGTTCGGAGCTACTACAACAGGATAAAACAGTAGATGAGGGTGGCTATGCAGCGTGTCAATGGGCTGTGCAGCCGCCCTTGTTTTTGCGCATTTACGCTTGCGTGGTGACCTGTATCGCTCACCGCCATCGACAGGTTGTGTGTAGGCGGGCCGAGTAATGCAGCGATTACAGGTACTTTTGCAGGAGTAAGCCAAGCTTTTCCTTCGTCTTAGCAGGTGCTTTGTCCAGCGGTGTAATAATTGCAAACTTGAGCGCAGAATGTGCTTCAGACGAAGGTGGATGCTCATTTAAGCGGTGCACCACTTCTTTGATGACTTTCTGTGCATTCACCGCATTTTTTTGCAGATTGCCAATCACCATCTCTACAGTGACGCTGTCATGATCTGGATGCCAGCAGTCATAATCGGTCACCATGGCGAGGGTCGCGTAGGCCATTTCGGCTTCTCTGGCTAGCTTGGCCTCTGGCAAGTTTGTCATGCCAATAATGGTGGCATCCCAGCTACGATACAGGTTCGATTCGGCCTTGGTAGAAAACGCAGGTCCCTCCATGCACACGTAGGTGCCCCCCCTATGCAGGGTCACACCTTCTAAATGCTGACTTTCTACAGCGTCTGCCAAGACGGCAGCCAGATTGTTGCAAACGGGGTCGCCAAAAGAAATATGACCGACAATGCCTTCGCCAAAGAAGGTAGAGACTCTGTTTTTTGTGCGGTCGATAAACTGATCGGGAATGACCATATCAACAGGTTTCGCCTCTGCCTTGAGAGAGCCGACTGCGGAGGCCGAGATGAGGTACTCTACGCCGAGGCTTTTCATGGCGTAAATGTTTGCACGGAAGGGGAGTTCGGAGGGCATCAGCGTGTGTCCGCGGCCATGGCGCGCTAGGAAGGCAACAGAGATGCCATCAATTTTTCCGACAATCAGCGCATCGGAGGGTGCGCCAAAGGGGGTGTCGATTTTGATTTCTCTGACGTCGCTCAGATCGTCCATCTGGTAGAGCCCGCTACCACCAATAACGCCAATTTTGACTGGGTACTCCACCACGTTGCTTGCAGAAGCGACCATCAACTTTTCCTATTGGGATGTCAAGAGGAATTTTACCGCTCTCATCTCCACTTGAAACGCGCCTGCCCAGAATGTTTTTTGCTTTAAGGTCCTGGCTCCTCGGATTGCATCATTTTGACCGAATGTCATAACGGAAAGTACTGAGATGCCGTGATGCGCTGTGTTAAATGCGTCCATTCAATAGAACACTTTGTAGAACACTTTGACACTGCTCGTGGTTGCAATCTCGGAACAGTTATTCTTATCTTTGTGCTAGCTACTATGCGTTTTTCCGTACTTTCTTCCACCCGTCAGTCCCTTCTACACCGAGCCATACACCAGACGATGACGCTAGGAAGCCTCGGTGTTTTGAGCTTGGGTGTGGTTGCTAGCTTGCCGCTAAAGCCTGCATACGCAGTCTCTTCTACAAATGTGCAACCGGCGCTGCTACAGGCGACGGCGGAGGCTTTGCCTGCTGCTAGCGATCAGCAGGTGGCCGATCAGTTGGCAAATCAGGGCATAGAAGCCTTTACCCAACATGATTATTTAGCGGCTTACGAATATTGGCAGCAAGCAATGTTGCTGTACCGCATGGATGGCAGACAGCTCAAAGAAGCCCGTATGCTCGAAAATCTCAGCGTCGTCTATCGGGTCACAGACCGCCCAGCAGAGGCTATCAACATGAGCCAGCAGGCGCTAAACCTTTACGATGCGCTAAACGTGACAGCAGAACAGCCCAGCGCGTTTCTCAACATGGGGAGTGCCTATCGACTCTCTGGTCAGCTAGATGAAGCGATCGCAGCCTACCGTAACGGCCTAGACCTCTACCGCAAAATGGACGACCAAATCGGCCAGCGCATTTTGCTATCCCTGCTGGCAGATACTTACGCAGAAGCAGAAGCGTATCCCCAAAGCATCGATGCCCAAACGCAGGTTCTAGCCATCGCCCGGCGTACCAGAAATACTCAGCTTGAGGCAGAGTCTCTCTCTGAGCTAGGGTATGCCCACTTCATGGAAGCGCAACACGGTGAGGCAGTGGACTACTACCAGTCGGCACTGACCCTATTTCGGCAGCTGGGTGATCGTCCCCAAGAAGTCGCCGTGCTAAATAATCTTGGCCGGGCCGCATCGCTCAATCAAGACTTCGACACGGCGCTGACAGCCTACCAGCAGGCGCTAGACATTTTCACCGAGCTAAACCGACCCGTCCAAGTGGCCCATCTCTGGGTAAATATTGGCCAGGCCCACTCCGCTGCTGGCGATATGGACGCGGCGATTGAAGCCTTTCAGCAGTCGGTAAAACTCACTGAAGTGATTCGCGAGCAGCAGGCAGACTCTACTCTCCCCCCGCGCTTAGAAGCTGCCTACCGCGAGCTTGCCGTTTTGCTTCAGCAGAAGAACCGAGGCTCTGAGGCGCAGCAGGTATTGGGTCTCATATAGGGAAGTGGGGTTTGGATCTTCACGTCTATCCACTCCTAATTCCTAACCATTTCAACCACCTTCCCCGGCGTCGACTGTAGCAGCCAAAGACCGGTGTAGGTCATCCCAGAGTCATCCGGGCGCACCAGCAAAAAATGCAGCCCCTTTGCAGCCAGCTTCCGCTCTGTGAAGGTGCGAGCCGCCGCCGCCACATCATCATCTTCAAAGGTGGCCAAAATCCAGCGGTCAGCCAGTCCTGCCTCTAGCAGCAAGCCATCTGGCACGCCCGCGATGTACTGCAGCATGACGGGCAGTGACGACTGTAGCCACTGGGCTAACGCCATCGATTGACGCCCGCCATCTATTACGACGCCGGGAATGGGTGACGTGCTCGGTAGACCCAAGGTGAGCGGCATGAGGCTAGGCGAAACGCTCTGTATGGGGATGGGTTCTTGGGTGAGCTGTGTCAGCGCGTCTGCGTTCACGGCGGCAAACTGCCAGCGATCGCCCATCAGATAGTCGGCGACGGGAATAGGGGCAGGTCTTTCTATGGCCACTGGGGCGTAGGGTTGCTCCGTGTAGGTGTCTAGGCTCGGGTACCAGGCGGCTCGCTGGCGTAGCCATTGCTTTAGGGCGGGGAGGTCCCGCTGGGGGACGACCGTGATGGGCAGCTCCCGGCAGGCCACTTCTACGAGCGTGATGGACTGAGGCCTAAAGACGGCTATCTGATCGGGCAGGGCGCCTGCGCGATCGCTTGCGGCTTCTAGCTGTTGGCGTAGCCAGGGGGCATTGGCCTCGCGCTGCGGGCAAAAGGCGACATAGGTAAATGCCAGCTGCTGGTCGCAAATCAACAGCTCCCAGAGCGGGCTGCCTTGCGCATCTTGCAGCGGGCGGCGATAAAAGTCGAGCTGCCAAATCATGTGTTGAGTGGGGGCGTTGGCTACGAAACCAGTGCGGCAACAGGTTCTGCCGGTACGCTGGCGCTAGGAAAATACTGCTGGGCAACGTACTGGGCCACCATGCGGTCGGTATTAAAGAAAGGCGCAACGGTACGGATGGAGGCTTTCATCATACGCAGCCAGCCGGGGGAGAGACCAGTGCGATCGCGGTGATAATACAGCCGGGTAATGTCGCGCTCTAGCAAGTTGTAGATGGCTTCAGCATCCCGCGCGTCCTGAATTTCCTGTGCTTCTGCGTCTGGCTCGCCCTTGGCAGTCATCGAGCCGATGGCCGCTTCGCCGATGGCCCAGCCATTGAGGCCGGGGCGGAAGCCTTCGTACCACCAGCCGTCTAGCACGCCTAGATTGAGGCCGCCATTGAGCGCGACTTTTTGCCCGCCGATACCGGAGGCTTCTAGCGTGCGGCGGGCCGTGCTTAGCCAGAGGTCGACGCCCTGCACCATCAGCTTGCTGGTGTAGAGGTCGTAATTTTCGATGAAGGCAACGCGATCGCGCAGATCCGGATGGCGGCTCAGCTCCATAATTCGCTGAATAATGCGCTTGCCTTCGTCGTCGTCTGGGTGGGCCTTGCCCGCAAAAATAATTTGAATCGGGCGCTTGGCGTGGCCGACGATTTGGGTCAGTCGCTGCAGGTCTCGAAACAGCAGATCGCTGCGTTTGTAGGTGCTAAACCGCCGGGCGACCCCCACTGTGAGGACCGCCGGGTCCATGAGCCGGGCGACGGCGTTGATATCGTCTTGCGCTTCGCCTCGGGTGAGCCGAGACTGCAGCACGCGATCGCGCGTGTAGGCAATCAGCCGCGCCTTTAGAATGCTGTGCCGCCGCCAAAGCTGCACATTGGGAATATTGTCTATCCGGTTCCACTGGTCGGCGCGGGTGAGCTGCTGCGCCCACTCTCGGCCCAGGTACCGGTCAAACAGGTCACCCAGCAAGGGGGCTACCCAGCTGCGCACATGGACACCGTTGGTGACATGGCCAATCGGGACGCCTTCGACGGGTTGCCCCGGGTACAGATCGCGCCATAGCTGACGCGAAATTCGGCCATGACGTTCGCTCACGCCATTGGCTGACAAGGTGAGCTGTAAAGCCAGCCGCATCAGGCTAAACGCACTCTTTTCTGAGTCATCCTGCCCGAGCGACAAGAGCCCAGCGGTCGATAGGCCCAGCTCACTCGCATACACACCCAGCAGCTCGCTGACCAAGTCTGCCGAAAACAAATTGCCCGAAGGCACGGGCGTATGGGTCGTAAACCGGGTCAGCTGGCGCACCTCTGCCCTCACCTGCTCAAAGGCGTATCCGGTTTGCTCCTGCAGCTGCCGGGCAATCTCTAGCACCGCAAAGACGGGATGAACTTCGTTGAGGTGATATACCACTGGCTCAATGCCGAGGGCCTGCAGCGCGCGAACGCCGCCGATGCCCAGCAGCATCGCCCGCCCCAGCTGAATAGCCGGGTCCTGGCTGTAGAGATGCCCAGTGAGCTGCCGGTCTTTAATGTCGTTTTCCATCAGGTCGCTATCGAGCAAGTACAGCGTACTGCGACCCAGTTTGACCTCCCACACCCTAGCCTTTACCGAACGCTGGCCAATGGCTACTTTGACCGCGATGGGCTGACCAAATTCATTGCACACCTCTCGCATCGGCAGGTGGTCGATATCATTATCGATGTAGTCGGCTTCTTGCCAGCCGCTACGATTTAGCCGCTGCTGAAAGTAGCCCTGCTTGTACAGTAGCCCTACGCCCACCATGGGCATGCCCAAATCGGAGGCCGACTTTAAATAATCTCCTGCCAAGACGCCTAGCCCGCCGCAGTAGATGGGTAGAGACTCATGAACGCCAAACTCGATGCAGAAATAGGCAACCGGGTGGTCGCTCGAAGCTTCGGGCACTTCTCGGTTGGCCCAGGTGCCGTCTGTGCCCAAGTAATCATCTAACTGGTCTGCGAGCTTTTCTAGCCGGGTCAGGTAGTTGGGGTCTTCAGCAATTTGCCACAGCCGTTCGTGGGAGACGCTCTCTAGCAGGGCGACTGGGTTGTGGTTGCAGCGCTGCCACAGACCCGGATCGATAGAGCTAAAAAGAGAGACCCGATCAGGCGTCCAGCTCCACCAGTAGTTGTAGGCAAAATCGGCCAGCTGACGAACAGGGGCGGGTAGCTTGGCGCTAAGTCGGCTAATTGCATTCATGGCACTCACAGCAGTGAAAATTGATGCGTGACACAAAGTGTGCCCGCAAAAGCTATCAAATCAGGTCCTGTAAACTTTAAGGATGCTTCTGATGGAACGTAGACCCTATCGCCGCTTGCCGCTGGTTGTGATGCTCGGTGTGCCGCTTGTTTGGCCGCTGGTTTGGCCGCTTGTGGTCAAGCTTGCGTCCCATCTGCTGCAGCGCAGGTGCTAACTGAGTTTGGAAACCTATTCTAAATTCTTTGGTGTAGATACTTTGAAATGGGACGTTTGGAAAGAAGGCTTTGAAATAGGAACCGTGGAGAAAAAGAAAGAGGTTTTAAAGGAAGATCGCGTGTGGGCCAGATCGCGTCGATGCTGACGATCAGAGCACTGTACAAAGCTTTGCCCATTAAATAAGGTTATATTGAATCGAATAGGCTGTGAAAAAAGATTTTCAAAGCGCTGACCCTTTTAACCCAGATATATCATGACGCTTGCTCTTACCCAGTTTGGCGATCGCATGTCTCACCTGACCGGTGTTCGCGCGATCATGAAAGACATCATCGAAACGCTAAATGCCCATAAAGCAATGGGTGAAGGAGCTGCTAAAGAATTTATCAACCTCAGTGCGGGAAACCCCGTTATTTTGCCAGAAGTTGAGCAGCTATGGCGAGACTGTACGCAAGACTTATTGGCGAGTAGTGAGTACGGGGAAGTGGTTTGCCGCTACGGTGCCAGCCAAGGCTACGAGCCGCTGATCGAAGCCATCCGCGACGATTTCAATCAGCGCTACGGGCTGAGCCTCACCTCTCGCAATATTTTGATCACACCTGGTAGCCAAAACCTGTACTTTCTGGCAGCCAATGCGCTGGGTGGATACAGCACCAGCGGCCAGCTAAAAGATATTGTGCTGCCCCTGAGCCCAGACTACACAGGCTATGGCGGCGTCACGCTGTATCCTGAAGCGATCAAAGCGTATCGACCCTTTATTGAACTTGGAGAAGACGCTCACTCCTTTAAGTACAGACCTGATTTTAGCCAGCTCGAAATCAATGAAAACACAGGGTTTGTGCTGTTTTCTCGGCCTTGTAACCCCACTGGCAACGTGCTGAGCGGCGATGAAGTTCGCCGGATTGCTAGCTTGGCTGCGCCGTACAATGTGCCGGTCTTTGTCGATTCGGCCTACGCGCCGCCCTTCCCCGCGCTGAACTTTACAGAGATGACCCCAATCTTTGGGTCAAATATTGTTCACTGCATTAGCCTCTCGAAGGCGGGCTTGCCGGGTGAGCGAGTTGGGATAGCGATTGGTGATGAGACGGTGATCCAAACTTTGGAGGCGTTTCAGACGAACTTGTGCATTCATTCGAGCCGCTATGGACAGGCGATCGCAGCTCGGGCAATCCGCACTGGCGCGCTAGCAGATATTGCGGAGACGGTGATTCGCCCCCACTATCAGAGCAAGTTTGCTGTGCTCGAAGAGACCCTCGCCTCAGCGATGCCAAACAGCGTTCCCTGGCGTTTGCATCGAGGTGAAGGGGCGATTTTTGCCTGGCTGTGGTTCGAAGATCTGCCAATGACGGACTGGGACTTTTACAACGAGCTGAAGAACTACGGCGTAATTATTGTGCCGGGTAGTCCGTTTTTCCCAGGGTTAGAAGACAGCCTTAAGGGTGAAGATTGGCCGCACATGCGTCAGTGCTTCCGCATTAGCCTAACGGCTTCAGAAGACCAAATTGCGATCGCCCTCAAGCAGCTCGCCGCCCTCACCAATAGGGTGTACTCAGCGCAGCCTGCCATGGCGACAGCATAGACCCAAGCACCGGCCAGACAGTTCGAAAAGGCATCATGGAGTCCAAAGTAAAGCCAAACACAAATTCACCGACAAACGCAGCCCCTGATTCAGATGAAGAGTGGGTCTTAATCGGTCGGATTGTAGGGGCGCACGGGCTGAATGGTCATGTGAAGGTGTATCCCGAAAGTGATTTCCCAGAGCGGTTTATCACGCCAGGCGATCGCTGGCTGCAAAAGGTGGGTGGCAAGCCTGAGCGGGTGCGGCTCACCAGCGGGCGATATTTAGAGGGAAAGAACAACTATTTGGTGAAGCTGGCGGGCGTTGATTTTCGCGATCAGGCAGAAGATTTGCGCAGTGCTCAGCTCATGGTTCCGGCGAGCGATCGCCTACCGCTGGACCCAGGAGAATTTCACGTGAACGACTTGATTGGTCTGTTGGTGATTCTCCAAGCGGACGGGACTGAGTTGGGCACGGTGAGCAACATATTTACCACCGGTCACGACTTGCTAGAGGTGACCCTAGCTGACTCCGAGCCGTCCACTTCGGAATCGTCTCCAACAGAATCTACCCAGTCTGCTCCGGACCCATCCCTGCGGGCAAAGGCCGCACAAAAGCTTCGCCGTAAAGAAAAGAGAGCGAAAAAGAAGAAGAAACCCAAAACGCTACTGGTGCCTTTCGTCGAAGAGATTGTGCCGGTTGTCGATATTGCCGCTGGCCGGATCGAAATTACGCCACCACCCGGATTAATCGATTTGTAGGTTTTCTTGCTGTTGTGACTCTAGCGAGCGTTCGCCGTCTGGACTTGGGGCTGCGGCGCCTCGCTGTTTAGCCACAGCTCCCCTGCTTGCTGTCTAAAGAGGAACGAGAGCTTCTTCGCTTCTGTGCTCGAATCGAACTGCTCGGCAACGCGTTTTGCGCCAACAGCGCCCATGATCTCCAGCTCTTGGCGGGGTAAAGAGAGGGCTTCGGCCATGGCTTCGGCCAGCGCGGCCACCGAGCCAGAAGGAATGAGCCAGCCGGAGTTGCCAGACTCTACCAGCTCCGGGATGCCTGCAATGTAGGTGCTAATAACAGGTCGCCGGAGAGCGAGAGATTCCATCAACACGACGGGTAATCCCTCTGCGAAGCTGGGCAGCACCAACGCTCTAGAAAGCAACATAAACTGGCGCACCTCTTCGTTGCTGGCCCAGCCGGTAATGGTGATGTAGGCAGTGAGGTTTAGTTCATCAATGAGTTTCTCTAGCTGGGGGCGTAGCTCCCCGTCTCCTACCAGCAGCAGCCGAAATTCTTTGCCAGCTTCTACCAATCGGCTCGCAGCTTCAATCAGCACGAGCTGTCCCTTTTGCTCTACCAGTCTCCCCACGCACACCAGCGTAGGCACCGGTGACATTGGCATCGTTTCAGCCTGTAAAAAGCCCGCGTCTACGCCGCAGTGAACCACATGAATTTTTCCCCAGTGACGGTAGCTACACCAGCGACTGAGCTGACTTTTGCCGAAGGAACTGACTGCAATAACAAAGGTTGCTCGCTCAATTTTTTCACCGAGAGAGAGCATGAGCGGCTTATCAAACTCGGTGGGGCCATGCACGGTGAAGCTGTAGGACGGCCCGCCCAACATGTGGCACAGCATGGCGACTTCTGTCGCGTTGGTGCCAAAGTGGGTGTGAATATGGCTGATGCCTGCCTGAGCGCTCCAGCGTAAGATGACGCAGGCTTCAGCTAGGTAAGCCATGTGATACACAAAAGATCGCTGAGACCACCAGCTGAGTCGGAGCAACAGCGCGACGCACCGCATCCAAGCAATGGGCCTTTGAAAGAAGGTCATCACCAGATAGCCAACCAGTCCCAACAGGCTAACTTCGTCTAGCAGAACGCGAGTCTTTTCCTGCTCGCGTTTGTCGGCATCATCTACTAGCCCTTCAACACAAGATCGAATCGAATACCGCACGATGTTTAGTCCATTCGCTTCGAGCCCAGCGATTTCTCTTCGAATAAAGCTGTGGCTAACCTTCGGGTATTGATTGATCAAATAAGCGACAAGCATGAGATTTCCAAGAAAATAAACGTTACCCGGATGGCAATCCATCCTGACTTAAGACTCATCACTAAAACCTTGCCTGTGAGCTTTTCCTTCGGTGACCTCTATCAGCTGTGGTCTCGGTAAAAGCGGTATGCGGGGCGCTTAGCGCGATTTCGTGTCCTTATACACATGAAGGATGGTTGTTCTGGTTAGTTCCTTAGTCAATACGTTTTGTAGGTATCGTTTTATAGAACTCACATGCTTACATTTAGTATGGTGAGTCCAGGTTTTAGTGCGGTTGGCTCATTCTGGAGTGTTCGATCAGGCAGCTATTTACTGCGATGTGCTACTGCATTCGCTGAGTTTTGTTGATGGGTAGGGCACACTAGCGCTGATGATTTTCCGGGCTGCTGTCACATGCCGATCGCCTATCTTGCTCAGGGCCGACTGTACCTTCACTGCCGTGAAGAACCCCTCAAAGAAATTGAGAGTGACTTTGGTAAAGCGTTGCAGCAGCGCCGTCTACAGATTCAGAGAAAGCAGGCCCTAAAAAATCGTGGCATTCGGGCGATGACGCAGTCACCGCAGGCGCTCAGGCAGGAAGACGCTGAGCCTGAGGCAGTCGTGCCGGTGTTGATTACCAGCCTGTGTGCGCTGCCCGAGGGTGAACTGCTCTACAGCTTAGAGGCAGAAGATTTGGGTGGCCTTTTTCGGTTTGAGCTGGAGAGCGATCGCGAGCATCGCCTCTTCCACAACACCGACTTCCGGGTGAGCTACCTAGACTTTGACCCTGAGCAAGACCTCATTGCCTGCACAAAAACTTATAAAACCGGCAGCGTAAATCTGGCGACTATGAAGCCCAATGCCGTGATGCCAAGAGATCTTACTGAGGGCGATTCTCTAGACTTAGCGCCTACTTGGGTGGGCGATCGCGCCCTTGTCTATCAGTCGGCAGGCATCAGTCGTAATGCGCAAGGCTACATCAGCGGGCGATCGCCCTTCTCCATCGAAAAGCTAGATCCCAAACAAGAGCACATAACGACTCTGGCTGAAGACCCCAAGTCTGACCTGCTCGGTCCCCAAATGGACAGCAATGGCCAGCTCTACTACATCCGCCGACCCTACAAAGCAAGGCTGGGTGGATTTAACCTATGGCAGGCGCTGAAGGAAATTTTTATGGTGCCTTTTCGGTTGCTGCTAGCGATTTTGGGATTTTTTAATTCGTTTACGATGCTTTTTACCGGTAAGCCGCTGATCACTGCAGACACCTACGAGAAAGTAGACTCCCAGAAGAAGCTACAGGCCTGGGGAGAGGCGCTCTCGCCCGAAAACATCAATCGAAAGCACCAGCAGGATGCCGATGCACCTGCCCTAGTGCCCAAAACGTGGGAACTCGTCCGGCAGGGGATGCAAGGTGTGCCTGAAGTGTTGGCCACGTCGGTACTTTCCTACGACTTAGCAGCAGATGGCTCTGTTGTGTATACCAACGGCAGTGGTGTGTATCTCATACAGGCAGATGGCAAGGTAGAGCGTCTGCTGGTTGGCAAACTCATTGAGCTAGTGAAGTTTGTATAGCTAGCTGGTGAAGTTTGTGTAGCTAATAGATGCTTACATAAACGGTTTGAGCCTGATAGCGCTGTTTGCTACCCAAAGGCAGTCTGCAACAACTAGCTAGAAAGTACGCAGCTGTCAGATTCGCTCAACTTTTTTTGCAGGCGGAAAAGCATCATGTCGTCTTCTACCAGCTGCTCTTTGTAGCTGCGCTGCCAGACCGGAGAGCCTGGTTGATTGCGCATGAGGTTGATGCGCTTGGCGGTGGCGGCTTTGAGTTCGGCGACGAAGGCGGTGAGAAGCCTGGGCTTACCTTTGGTTTCTTGCTGAGGGCGGATTTCGTGGAGCGAGACCAAAGCGTGTAGTGAATTGGGTTCGATCACCCATTGGTCTAGCTGGACGCCGCGATGGCGTAGGGTGGCCTGCAGAAGTTCTTCTGCCACAATGCTTGCAAAGGACACCGGTAAGGATGAATAGTCTGCTTCTGCGCTGTCGGCACTGCCAAACAAACTGCTGCTATCGTGAGTCTTGAGCCGCACATAGTAGAGCGCCGATTGAAGGGATGAGCCGTGCTTAGAGAGTTTTATCAAAAGACGCCCTGAATCTTTGCAAGTGTCCAAGACTATATTTCCCAAGCTAATGGAAAAAGTCTCGCAATAAGTACTAAGTTTTGTACATTCAAAAAGTCTGAAAAGCCTATGTAAATGAGGGGTTTCGCCCCTTATGGCTATTTGGTTTTTCAGGGGGGATCACCCCTCATCCGGCAGCTTTTTCAGCGGGTCAGTTGCCTGGATTGCAGCCGGGTGCTTCAGCGACGCGTTCTATCAGTGCGCAAAAAAAGGAGAAGCTCAGAGGCCTCTCCTTTTTTTGTCTTTTGAGTTTGGTGGGGGTGGGTAGCGGGTGTGCCACCCTGGCGAAGTTTCTTCATAAGTAGCTTCTGCCTTTTTTGGTACTGCCGCTGTTTTGCGGAGCCGCCCCGTCCTTTGTGGTTTCGTCCTTTGCGCCGGGGCGATTCCCAGCGCTTGAGCTGCTGAGCCATCGCAAATACTTCCATTACTGAGGTTGCAACACTATTGTAATTCTGATGGAGCCATTGAGCAGTGGGGAAAGTACGTCTTGCGCGCTTTAGCCTTTGAGGGTTTGCAGAACTCCAGATTTCGCCTGCCTGATACGGAAAGGAGATACTTGAAAGTAGGTTTTGATGGGCAAGGAGAGACTCGAACTCTCACGACCGAAGCCGCCACATTTTGAGTGTGGTGCGTCTACCAATTCCGCCACTTGCCCGGTAGGTCCATTAGTATACCGAATTGAGGGCCCTTGTTGAAGATTTTTTCCTGCATAGACAGGGATCATCTTCTGCAGAATCTATTTACCAGTTCAGCCAGTTTCCAGCAGGCTTGGCGGGCGCCTCGTCTGCGCTATGTTCTGGGTTGGTGACTACCAGGGGACGGTGCTCTAGCAGGCTTTGGTAGTCGGGCGTGGTGGCCCAGCGGTTGATTTCTCTGGCTCTGAGCACGGGGACGGGGTGGCTGAGCTCATCGGTCTTCATGCGTTTGAGGACTTCGCCTAGTTCGCTTTCGCTGATGGCGTCGTAGGCGTTGGCCTGGGCAATGAAGGCGTCTAGGTTTAGCTGGGGCGATAGGGTGGGTGAGCCGCCTGCTAGCTTCATGAGGACGGAAGCGACGGTGCGAGCGTCCTGGGTGGCGAGCAGAGCGGCGCGATCGCACGTAAATTCTGCGCAGCGTACCCATTCCATAATCTGAGATTGCCAGTTCTGCATCAGTACCGCGCCGAAGGGCAGCTGGCTGGTTGCCAGGGTCAACAGATTGGCTAAAGTTAGGTACACGCCATGGTCGCACTTGAGATGGCCAAGCTCGTGTCCAATGACCGCCTGCAGCTCGGCTGGATTTAGCAGCTCGATTAGCGACGTGTGCACCACAATAAAGGGCTGCTTACCCCGCATGGCAAATGTGTATGCGTTGGGCACTGGGTGTTGCTTGACGTAGAGCTGCGGCGTCTCTAAATCTAAGACGCTGGCCGCTTCGACTAGCAGCTTGTAAATGTCAGGTAGCTGATCTGGCCCGACCAAAACGCTAGCAGCAATATTTTCTAAATAGAAAAACTGCTCGCCCATGGGTCCTAGCAAGCTACGGATGGCAACATCTAGTCCGGGTAGCCGCTTGAGCGCTTGGGTAGCTTGCCGATCGAGCGGATGGCGAAAGTGGTCGGCATTGAGCCCGATGAGCGGTGTTTTGTCAAAAGTGTCAAAAGAAGAAGTGGCTACCATGGAAAACGGGGTAAGAACGCAAAATCACTGACAGTAGGTCTTCTCGTCAGTATAGCGAGATCCCCATTGTCAGTGATTTTGAACGGAGGCTTCGAACGCCGATTGGGCGTCCTGATTCTAATTGTGCGTCCTGATTCTAGTTGTTCGCGGCAGCAGCTTTAGCAAGTACCGCTTCCGCCGTAGACGCGGCTGTCTTAGTAGGGGTGGGTTGAGCTGCGCTGTCGGCTTCGCTCAGCGGAATGCGTCTGAGTCGAGCGCCGACATTGGTGAGCTTCTCTTCAAATTTTTCGTAGCCACGGTCTAGGTGGTGTAGACCGTAGAGGGTGGTTTTACCCTGGGCGGCTAGACCTGCGATCGCCAGTGCTGCAGACGCCCGCAGGTCGCTCCCCGTCACCGGTGCGCCCGACAGGTGACTGACGCCGCGCACAATCGCACAGTCGCCCTTCACCTTGATATCTGCGCCCATACGATTAAATTCAGCAACGTGCTGCAAGCGATTTTCAAAGACCGTCTCAGTCACCATGCTGTTACCCTCGGCCAGGGTGAGCAGGGCCATAAACTGGGCCTGCATATCCGTTGGGAACCCAGGGTAGGGCAGCGTTTGAATATCGGTGGGTAGGATCTTCTCGCCGGGTGAAATGCGAATGATATTGCCTGCTTCGATTTCTACGGTAGAGCCCGTCTCCCGTAGCTTAGCTAGAAGCGGCGAGAGATGGTCGGGGTCCACTGGGCCAACCGTGATGGTAGAGCGGGTGAGTGCCCCGGCAACTAGGTAGGTACCGGCCTCAATCCGGTCGGAAATAATGCTGTAGTCGGTCGCGTGTAGGCTAGGTACTCCATCAATAATGATGGTGTTGGTCCCGGCGCCGCGAATCTTCGCGCCCATTGCGCGGCAGAAGTTCGCTAGGTCTACGACTTCAGGCTCTTGGGCAGCATTTTCAATGACGGTTTCCCCTTCGGCAAGGGTGGCCGCCATCATCAGCGTTTCGGTAGCGCCGACGCTGGGGTAGTCCAAATAGATTTTGGCGCCCTTGAGCTTGCCGCGTACGCCAGGGACGTAGGCATGCACCACGCCGTGATCCATATGGACCTGCGCGCCTAGCGCCTGCAGACCGCGAATGTGTAGCTCTACCGGGCGAGCGCCGATCGCACAGCCACCTGGTAGTGGGACGCGTGCAACCCCTAGCCGTGCCAACAGCGGACCAATCACAAAAAAGCTCGCGCGCAGCTTACTGACAATGTCGTAAGGAGCTTTGGAATGGCTAATGTGGCTACCATCGATATCGAGGGTGTCGCCATTGCGAGAAACTGAGAGACCGAGGGCCTCTAGCACGTTCGACATACGGCCAATATCCATGAGATCGGGAATGTTTCGAATGCGGCAGGTCTGTGAGCACAAGAGCGCTCCCCCCAGTACGACGAGGGCCGAGTTTTTCGCGCCGCTAACGGGAATGTGGCCACTGAGAGGCTCGCCTCCCCAAATTTCAATCACAGATTCGGACGGGTTCTTAGCAGAACTCTTGGAAGGTTGACGACCGGTCGACAGGTTAGGCGTGATGATGGGAGTAGCCTCCATGGCGTTCAAAACAAAAATGTTTGGGATAATTTGGTATGGATTCTACCCGAAACTACCTAAATTCTCCCGGCCATTTTGAACTTTTTTTGATAGCGGATACGGTCTGATTCATCCTTTTGACAGAAGAAAATAGTGAAAGTCTCTGCTAGCGACAATAGTTACGGACAAGCTGCTGTTGACGGATGTCCCTTGCTGCTAGATTATTGTTAATCGCAGATTGTTAATTGTTGGCTTGGTTAAGCACGCTTGCTACAGCAAATACTTTTGACGGTCGCGTCCTAGCGGGACTGGCGGAATTGGTAGACGCGCTAGATTCAGATTCTAGTGTTCGCAAGGACTTCCGGGTTCAAGTCCCGGGTTCCGCATCGATATGACTTATTAAGATGAACCTCTCAGTTTTTACAAATGCTGGGAGGTTCATTTTGTTTTTCGTGCATCGTGCCCCACATACGCTGTGGTGTGCTGCACATATCGGTGCTAAAACTCATCAGTTAGAAACTTTTTGTCAGTCAGTATAAATACTTAACTATTTCTAATGTCTTGACCATAAGTTTTTTCTGGTCTGCTAAAAAATGTGCTGCCTGAGCGCGTTTTTGGGGTCGTTATTCTTGTTGTTCTAAGGGTCTTCGGGGATCTTTTGATGAATGCTGACTAGCCTGCAAAACCCAACTATCAAGCAGCTGCGTAAGCTGCAGCAGCCAAAGGAGCGCCGGAAGCAGGCCGCGATACTCTTGGAAGGTACGCATCTGATAGAGGCTGCTAGCGAGACGGGCTACCCGCTCCAGGTGCTTTGCTACACAGAAGCTTGGCAGGCCCGCTACCCAGATATTTCCCGGCAGGCGATCGCACTCGCTACCCGGGTCGAACTGGTCTCACCGGAGGTGCTCACTTCCATTGCCAGCACCGTCAGCCCAGATGGGGTAATTGCCACCGCACCCCGCCGAAACGTATGGACATCGCTCAACAGTGCGCCTCGTGACGATGCAACGCTGGGTGTGATGCTGGAAACCCTGCAAGACCCTGGAAACTTGGGCACGATTATTCGAACGGCGGCAGCGGCGGGTAGTGAGGCGCTTTGGCTCAGCCCAGACAGCGTCGATCTGGGCCATCCCAAAGTGCTGAGGGCCTCGGCCGGGCAGTGGTTTCGCCAGCCGATGGCGACGGTCGATGTGGCTCAAAAGGCCCAGGAACTCAAAAGAAACGGTATCCAGGTTGTGGCGACGACGGCCGCCGCTGAGCTGGACTATTGGCAGCTGGATTTGACCCGGCCAACCGTATTTGTGATGGGGAATGAAGGGGCGGGGCTTTCTGAGCAGCTGATGGCGTCGGCGTCGGTATCGGTAAAGATTCCGGTGATGCCGGGCGTAGAGTCGCTCAATGTGGCCGTTTCGACTGCGCTGTTGCTCTATGAAGCGCGCCGGCAGCGGGCGTCGCGCCATCTCTGACGGCAGTGTTTGGACGGATAACCGGACGACGGCTGAGTTGTGCAAAGCTACCGCTCTGGTTGAAAATAGAAAATAGGATTTCTCAGACGGAGAGTACTTTGGAAGCAGCATTCGATTACGACTTGGTGATTATTGGCGCGGGCGTAGGCGGTCATGGCGCCGCCCTGCACGCGGTACAAAAAGGGCTGAAGACGGCAATCGTCGAGGCCGGAGATATGGGTGGCACCTGCGTGAATCGGGGCTGTATCCCTTCTAAGGCGCTGCTGGCAGCATCGGGTAAGGTGCGCGAAATGCGAGACGAGCAGCACCTCAAAGCCATGGGCATTAGCCTGGCCGGTGTGGGCTTCGACCGGGAAAAAATCTCTGACCACGCCAAGAACCTGGTCGGCAAAATTCAAGGCGACCTGACCGGTAGCCTGACCCGTTTGGGCGTGGATATTATTCGTGGCTGGGGCAAGATTGCAGCGAGCCAGAAGGTGTCTGTCGAAGATGAAAGCGGTAAGCGAATCATTACAGCTAAAGACATTATCCTGTCGCCTGGGTCTGTGCCGTTTGTGCCTAGGGGCATCGAAACGGATGGGAAAACGGTTTACACCAGTGATGAGGCCGTGCGGCTAGAGTGGCTGCCTGAGTGGGTCGCGATTATTGGCAGTGGATACATCGGTCTGGAGTTTTCTGATGTGTATACGGCGCTCGGCTCAGAGGTCACGATGATCGAGGCGATGGACCAGCTGATGCCGACCTTTGATCCAGACATTGCCAAGCAAGCTGAGCGCGTGTTGATTAAGCCTCGCGACATTGAAACTAAGGTGGGGCTATGGGCGACAAAAATTACGCCCGGTTCGCCTGTCTTGATTGAGCTGACCGATCCGGCTACAAAAGAAGTTGTCGAAACCCTAGAAGTTGATGCGTGCCTAGTTGCTACGGGTCGTATTCCTGCCACGAAAAATCTGGATTTGAATATGGTGGCTGTCGAGACTGATCGTCGCGGGTTTATTCCCGTCGATGAAAACTTGGCGGTGCTGCGTGATGGTAAGCCCGTTCCCCATCTGTATGCCATTGGTGATGCCAATGGCAAAATGATGCTGGCGCATTCTGCTTCTGCCCAGGGCATTGTGGCGGTCGATAATATCTGCGGTGACCAGCGCACCGTGGATTACAACGCCATTCCGGCGGCGGCCTTTACCCATCCTGAAGTGAGCTTTGTGGGGATGACTGAGCCAGCAGCCAAGGCCAAGGCGAAAGACGAAGGCTATGAGGTCGCGTCTGTACGCAGCTATTTCAAGGCAAACTCAAAGGCGCTTGCTGAGGGGGAAACCGACGGCCTAGCTAAAGTGGTGTACCGGAAGGATACCGGTGAAGTGATGGGCGCTCACATTATTGGTCTCCACGCGGCGGATTTGATTCAGGAAGCGGCAAATGCGATCGCACAAAAGCAATCCGTCACCGAACTCTCCAAATTTGTCCACACCCATCCCACCCTGTCGGAAGTGCTGGATGAAGCCTACAAGCGAGCGAAGGTAACCGCTTAGAAATCCTGCAGAATTACTGCGAAATCTCTGCCCCGTCCATCACGCCTTATTTTTTATGAAAATCCGCCGTCGTCCGCCGAGCACGCCGATCTCCGTGTCTACCCTGGAGTACCAAATTCAGGTACCGGATGGAGAGCCACGCAACATTCTTGAAAAGATTGTGTGGCACAAGGAGGCGGAGGTGACTCGGCTGCGGGAGAAGGTGCCGCTCAAGTCGCTGCAGCAGCAGGTGCAGGGCCTGCCGCAGACCAAGGGCTTTGTGCAGGCGCTGAGGGCGCAGGCAGAGGTGCAGCGTCCGGCGCTGATTGCAGAAGTGAAGAAGGCATCGCCCAGTAAAGGGGTGATTCGGGCTGATTTTGATCCGGTGGCGATCGCCCTTAGCTATGCATCTGGCGGGGCTACCTGTCTATCGGTGCTCACTGACAGCGAATTTTTTCAGGGGAGCTTTAGCTATCTCAGCCAAATTCGTCAGGCGGTGGACCTGCCTTTGCTCTGCAAAGAGTTCATCATCTATCCCTATCAGATATATCAGGCTCGGCTGGCCGGAGCCGACGCTATCTTGCTGATCGCGGCCATTCTCACCGATGAAGACCTGCGGTACTTCACCAAGATTGCGAGGGTGCTGGGGCTAGATGTGCTGTTAGAAACGCATACCATTGAGGAATTTGAGCGGGCGATCGCACTCGAAGGGGTGACGCTGATTGGGGTGAACAATCGGAACCTAGAAGACTTTACGGTGAGCTTGGAGACCACGGCGCAGGTGGTAGAGCGGTTTGGGAGTGCGATCGCCCAGAAAAATTGCTTAATCGTCAGTGAATCGGGGCTGTACACGCCAGAAGATGTGAAAACTGTAGTCAGTGCTGGCGCCAGCGCAATTTTGGTAGGTGAATCTTTAGTCAAACAGTCCGATCCGGGTGCGGCTATCGGTAAATTGCTTGACCGATGACTTCTAACTGATAACTTCTGATCCCCATTTGAGATCAATCGAGGTTTCTGCCGGTCTATACTAAGAAATGTATAGATAGTGAAACTACGGTATGAGTCGCAAGAAAGCCATCATCATCGGTTCAGGGATCGGGGGACTGTCCTTGGGCATTCGGTTACAGAGCCTAGGGTTCGAGACCACCATCTTTGAAAAGCTAGATGCGCCGGGTGGCCGGGCCTATGTACGCAAGGCCCAAGGCTTCACTTTCGACATGGGGCCAACCGTCCTCACCGTTCCCCACTTCATTGAAGAGCTATTTTCACTAGAAAAAGGAGCAGCGGCCCTCGCAGAGCCGGATTTTCCGAAGGAAATCATGGATCCGGCAGATCGGATTCGCACTGGCGTAAGCGGTGGCCCGAATACTTCCAAATACGTCGAAATCATTCCTATCTTGCCGTTCTACCGTATTTACTTCGATGACGGCACCTACTTCGACTACGACGGTGACCCTGAGAGCACTCGGCGGCAGATAGAGGCCATTGAACCTGCAGATTTGGAAGGGTATGAGCGCTTTCACGCGGCGGCAAAAGCCATCTTTGATAGGGGTTTTATTGAGCTAGGCTACACCTACTTTGGCAACGTTATCGACATGCTCAAGGTCGCGCCAGACCTCGTAAAGCTCGACGCGATCCGCCCGCTCTTTTCTTTCGTAAAAGACTACTTCAAGAGCGACAAGCTTCGGCAGGTCTTTAGCTTCGAGCCCTTGCTCGTTGGCGGGAGCCCGCTCAGCGTTCCAGCCATTTACGCCATGATTCACTTCGTAGAAAAGACCTGGGGCATTCACTTTGCCATGGGCGGCACGGGCAAGCTAGTCGATGGCTTTGTCCGCAAGTTCGAAGAGCTGGGTGGCACGATGTGCTACAACAGCGAAGTTACCAAAATTGAAGTCGAAGGCTCCCTCCTGGGTAAAAAGACCGCGAAGGGCATCCGGCTGGCAGATGGCAGCTACCACGAAGCCGACTTGGTTGCTTCGAACGGTGACTATGCCAATACCTACATGAAGCTGATAGATCCGAAATACCGGCTGATCAATCAAGATCTCAAGATCAAGCTCACCCGGCAGTCTATGTCAGTGCTGGTAATTTATTTTGGCTTCAGGGCCGACGGGTTAGACTCGCTCGATCTGCAGCATCACAACATCATTTTGGGACCGCGCTACGAAGCGCTGCTCAAGGAAATCTTCGACCAAAAGGTGCTCAGCCCAGATTTCTCCCAGTATTTGCACATTCCCTCTCTTACCGATCCGAGCATGGCACCGCCCGGACACCACGCTGCCTACACCCTAGTACCTGTGCCAAACAATGCCAGCAACATCGACTGGGATGTGGAAGGCCCAAAGCTGACCGACAAGGTGCTGACCTTTTTAGAAGAGCGTGGTTACATTCCTAACCTCAAAGAGCGGCTGGTGTACCAGAGCCACATCACGCCAGACTATTTTGAAGGCACGCTCAATAGCTACATTGGCAATGCTTTTGGTGTAGAACCTGTGCTGGTACAGAGCGCTTTCTTCCGTCCGCACAACCGCAGTGAAGACATCAGCAACCTTTACCTGGTGGGCGCAAACGCACAGCCTGGTGGCGGCACGCCATCTGTGATGATGTGCGCAAAGATGACAGCCCGTGAAATCGCCAAGAATTTTGACATTCCAGCGGAAATTGTCAATGGTGTGCCCGTCGCTAAGCCCGAAGTCGCCACCGTATAGCGCCTGTAGCGCCCGCTTTCACACTGACGTATGCTCCCCAAAGAAGACATTCTCAAACGCGCAGAAAACAAGGAAGCGCTCACGCGCATTCTCGACCGCGCGGAGCAAGCCATTCGCACGTGGGAGCCTGTTGCCACAGACTTCCTCTCTCCGCCAGAGCGCTTTGAGGCGGAGGCTGTCTTTAGTCGGCTGAGCGACGTTCATCTCTTGGCCAGTGGAGGCTTTCCTCAGGCTGAGCGGCAGCGCCTGCTGATTGCCCGCTCAGAAATTCCACTCGAAGCGACGGCGGTTCCCCTGGCAGCGCTTAGCATCGCTGGGAACTTTTTATTCGATACGGCTACCCATCGAGACTTTTTGGGGTCGCTGCTGGGAACGGGGCTGGTACGGGCCAAGGTGGGTGACATTATTGTGCTGGGGGAGCGGGGCGCACAGGTGATTGTGGAGCCTTCGCTGGTGGATTTTCTCTCTAGTGCGCTGACGCAGGTGCGCTCGGTGCCGGTCAAAACCAGCCAAATACCGCTGAGTGAGCTACGCGTGCGCGAACCCAAGCGCAAAGAAATCACCACCGTAGAGGCTTCTATGCGGCTAGATGCGCTGGCTTCGGCTGGCTTCGGGATGTCTCGCAGCAAGATGGTCGACATGATCAACAAGGGCGATGTGCGGGTGAACTGGAAGCCGGTGACTCAGTCAAGCCGCACGTTGGCTACGGGTGACCTCGTGGCCATTCGCGGTAAGGGCCGACTCGAAGTGGGCGAGATGGCAATTACCAAGAAGCAGCGATATCGAGTGCAGCTGACGCGTTTGGTGTAGCGACTTCAGTAGGGTTGTATGGGTTCTGCGTATCTTTAGTCACCTGCAATTGAAAGGAATGACAGAACTTTTGTGTAGAAACGGTTTAGTTTATATTTTGCCTTTGTAAAATAACCGGGTGACTCCGAGTTTGTACGTAGGGGAAAATACAGCGTACTTTTTGGACGCTGGCTATAGTTTTCTCACTGCGCTGGTCACTGCGGTTGCTTACGAATGCTGGCGAGATAGTCGACGACCGGTCGATAACTGGGCGATTGCGATCGCCCAACGAAAATTTTGACCTGTAAGCAACGCATTCAGTGGCTGGCGGCTAAAATCTACCGGTTCCTGATATGCCACGACTGAGCGATCGCGCGTTTCAAATCGTTAAAGACGAGCTAGACCGCTGCTATGGCGACAAGCCAGACGAGCAGCTAGAGCGGGTGATCATGCTCTCCCGTCTAGAAAATCTCCGGATGTCGGACGGTAAGCCCGTTAGCCGCATAGAGCTGTGGGAAGAGTTTAGCGATGTCTCTCCGGCGTTTGACCCTAACGTCTTGGCACAGGCTTTGGCTGCCGATGCTAACGATTCTCTGTTGGGTACGCCGATTGGTGTAGGTGCAGTCGCGGTTCTGGTTGCCGCCGCTGTTGGGGTAGATGCTATTAGCGCCAGCGCGCCGGTGGTGCCGCTGACCAGCGACAGTACAAATTTGCCTGCCGCCAATTCGACCGCGTCGAATTTCTTGCCGGTTAGCGCTACGGAGTCTGCTACGCCCAGTCCGACCGCGTCAGCCCCCAGCTTTACACGGCGATTTACCCGTCGCCTGTTTGACCGGTTCAAAGACACTGTGCCTGCCTACGGTAGCGATTTGGCCAAACGCCGGGTGATTCTGGCTGATGGGGAAGCGCAGCCAGAGGTAGAGGAAGCGGTAATAGGGAAAGCGCAGCCGGATGCGTTGCGATCGCCCGCCGTAATCACAGCCCCTGTCAAAGATGCCTTCGAAACGGCCCGGGCTTTTGGCTGGCGGGCTTCTCTTAAGGCCCAAAACCCACCCTACAGCGCTCAGCACTGGGCAGAGACCGCCGTGCTATGGGAGCAGGCCATTAAGCTGCTCGACCAGGTCCCGCGCGGCGATGAAAACTACGCTGCGGCTCAGGCTAAGAAGGCGGTGTACGGGCGGAACTTGGCGCATATTCAGGACCAGCAGCAGGCGGCAAATGCGATCGCTTCAGACACGCAGCCCGCACCAAAATTCTCCGCTGCTAAACCATCTGCCTCTCAAGAATCTGCCCCTCAGGAAAATGACTTAGCGATCGCCAAGCGCTACGGCTGGCAAGCGGCGCTAGCGAGCCAAAATGCACCCCACCCGGCCGAAAAATGGGCCGACATTTCCCGCCTGTGGCAGCTGGCGCTCAAGCAGATCCAAACCATCGACCCAGACCACCCCGACTACGAAGCTGCTCAACAGGTCAAAATCACCTATCAACAAAATCTACTGGCGATTCGAAAGCGCTACCAGCAAGAGCAAAATGCCAGCCAGCGGCTTCAGTCTCTAAAGGCAACCATCGCTGAAATCGAGAACTCCATTACGCTCTCCAATAGCAGCAAGCGCGATCAGCTATTGGCCATCATTGGCCGACTGCGCACGATTCCGGCAAACACCGTGGCTTACCAGCAGGCCCAGCTCGTCATCGACGAGACAACGAGCAAGATCAGCGCGCTACCGGGCAAATCTCCTGCGCAGGTCGCTATCTCTCCTGAGGAACCTCGTCAGTAGGTAACCTGGGTTCGCTAGGGCAGCGACTGATTACTTTGACTCATCAAAATATTTTTATTTGATTAAAATATATCTTTTGTAGTCTTCTCCACCGAAAGCGGCACGAACTGGCGGACAGGGTGTGTCAATATATAGTCGGTTTGCCAAATTTCAAAGGAGCGCGCTGCCGCTGCGAGCGTAGGCTATATTCACAAGCGCCTGCCAGAATTCGCCAGTAGCCGACCTAGTTAGAGTGGCAGAAAATGGAGTAACCAATGGAATCTGTCGAGGCCATTTATCAATACGCATGGCTGATACCGGTGCTGCCCTTGCTGGGTGCGGCGATCGTCGGTACAGGCCTAATTAGCTATAACGAAGCGACCAATAAGCTCAGAACGCCGGTCGCAGTATTCATTGTCAGTCTGATTGGCGCGGCAATGACGCTTTCTATCATGGTGCTGGCGAGTCAGCTTCAGGGCCACGCACCCTACACCTACCTTATCGAGTGGGCCTCTGCTGGAGATTTCCAGATCAACATGGGTTTCACCATTGACCACATTACGTCGGTCATGTTGGTGATTGTGACGACGGTAGCTTTCCTGGTGATGATATACACCGATGGCTACATGGCGCACGATCCGAGCTATGTTCGCTTTTATGCATATCTGAGCCTGTTTAGCTCATCCATGCTAGGGCTCGTCGTGAGTCCGAACCTTCTGCAGGTCTATGTATTTTGGGAGCTGGTGGGCATGTGCTCCTACCTGCTCATCGGCTACTGGTATGACCGCGACGGGGCTGCTGATGCTTGCCAAAAGGCGTTTGTCACCAACCGAGTCGGTGACTTTGGCTTGCTGCTCGGCATGCTAGGGCTGTTTTGGGCGACGGGCACTTTTGAGTTTGACCTGATGGGCGATCGCCTTACGGACTTGGTCAGTGCTGGGACGATCTCGGGCGGGCTAGCGGCGCTATTTGCCATTTTGGTCTTTATGGGACCGATTGCAAAGTCTGCCCAGTTCCCGCTGCACGTGTGGCTCCCCGACGCCATGGAAGGCCCTACGCCGATTTCAGCGCTGATTCACGCAGCTACGATGGTGGCAGCAGGCGTCTTCCTGATCGCGCGGATGTATCCGGTCTTTGAAAATATTCCGACCGTGATGGCGGTAATCGCTTGGACCGGCACCATCACTGCTTTCTTAGGTGCGTCGATTGCTATCACCCAAAACGACATCAAAAAAGGACTGGCTTTTTCAACGATGTCTCAGCTGGGCTACATGGTGATGGCCATGGGCGTTGGCGCATACACAGCCGGTTTGTTTCACCTGATGACCCATGCCTACTTCAAGGCGATGCTCTTCCTGGGTTCTGGGTCTGTGATCCACGGTATGGAAGAGGTGGTCGGCCACGACCCTGCCCTCGCGCAGGACATGCGCCTGATGGGTGGGTTGCGCAAGTATATGCCAGTCACCGCGATTACCTTTTTGATTGGTACGCTGGCGATTTCAGGTCTGCCGCCTTTCGCAGGCTTCTGGTCGAAGGACGAAATTTTGGGTTCTGTGTTTGAAGTGAATCCTGTGATGTGGGCAATTGGCTGGGTCACTGCGGGTGTGACGGCGTTTTATATGTTCCGCATGTATTTTTCTACCTTTGAAGGTGAGTTTCGTGGTAACGACGAAGCGCTGAAGGTGTTAGTAAAGCGTCAGTCATTGCAAATGGCAGGCGCATCTTTGGGTCCTGGTGCCATGAGCGCCAAGGAGCTTGAACTGGGTGAAACGGATGACCCTCACGACGACCCTCACCACGCTGAGGAGCCCCACGAGTCTGCGCTTAGCATGATAGTTCCACTGATGGCGCTGGCGATTCCGTCTACTTTGATTGGCTTAGTGGGTACGCCATTTGCCAACTACTTTGAGGCCTTTATTCATCCGCCGGGTGAGGCGCTCACGGTGGCTGAGCTAGCCGAAGAGTTTGACATGAGTGAATTTGTGCGGATGGCAGGTGCCTCTGTCGCGATTTCAGTGGTGGGGATTGTGCTGGCCGTGCTGATGTATCGGACGAAGGCAATTGATGCGGGTGCGATCGCAAGCAAAATCAAGCCCCTCTACAATCTCTCCCTCAACAAGTGGTACATCGACGACATCTACCGCAAGGTATTTATCCAGGGCACTCGCAACTTGGCCAAAGGCGTGCTGAATGTAGACATCAAAATCGTCGATGGTATTGTCAATCTCACCGGTTTTGTCACCTTGGTGACCGGTGAAGGCCTGAAATACTTTGAAAACGGCCGCGCTCAGTTCTACGCTCTGATTGTCTTTGGCGCAGTCCTTGGGCTCGTTTTCGTTTCTGGACTCACCTAAGATGGGTTCTGTTTGAATATCTTTGGACTAGGGCACTGAAGATATCTTCAGTGCCCTAACTGGTATTAAAGACAAATGACTAAAGACAAATGGCTATCACAGACAAACGGCCTACTCATCTGGCATGAATCACCATGACAACCATCCTTTCAGAATTTACGCTTGCAGGCTTTAAAAGTCATTGCGAAAGCCGTCTGCCCCTGGGTGCATTAACTGTTCTGATTGGCGCTAATGCTTCTGGGAAAAGCAATGCCATTGAAGGATTGAGATTTTTATCGTGGCTGGCACAAGGTCAAAAGCTTTCAAGCATTCAGTATGAGACTAACAAGGGTGATCGCATTATTAGAGGGCGCGTCAAAGATTTGGGTCACTGCAAAGCAACTGACTTTTCGGTCGGGTGCCGTCTAAATACAGACTCGTGGAGCAGTCTCACAGTGAAACTTTCCGTACGTGATGGTGAAATTCATATTCAGGATGAACGCATCACTGAAGCTGAAGCGTCAGTTCCTTTGTATGAGATAGACCAGCCTTCGCAAGGCTATGGAACAGACGTGAGCGTTGCCTACAACAATTTTAAGCCGGGAAGAAATAAGCCTCGCATTATCTGTAGCGACCAAATGGCAATATTTATGCAGTTAGACAGCCCTGCTAGTTTTGAAAAAAAGCATACGGTATCGCAAGAAACAATTCCGACCATCGTTCGAGAATATCAGCGAGTACTGAGCAATATTCTTTTCCTAGACCCTATTCCTGCAAGCATGCGCGGTTATAGTTTCAAAACGGACAGGCGATTACAAGGTGATGGCACAAATCTCTCGAGTGCGCTGTATGGTCTTTGGAAAGAGGGTACAAAGAATCAGCAGGTTATTCTAAATTTTATTCAAAGCTTGCCAGAACAAGCGATTTCTGAGATTAAGTTTTTAGAGACTCCTCGTGATGAAGTCATGGTCACGCTGACAGAAACGTTTGGGCAAACTGAGCGAGACTGTGAGGCAGCTTTGCTCTCGGATGGCACTTTGCGTGTGTTAGCGATCGCAGCGGCCATGCTATCGGCTACAGAAGGCAGCTTAGTAGTCATTGAAGAAATTGATAATGGCGTACATCCATCCCGCGCTGAACAGTTACTAGAGTCTATTCAGACAATTGCAACCAAAAGAAATCTGCGTGTTTTGCTCTCTACCCACAATCCAGCCTTGATGGATGCACTTCCTGACAGAGCCCTTAGTGATGTTGTCTTTTGCTTCCGCGACCCGACAACGGGGGACAGTCGACTCAGCAGACTCGGCGATCTAGACGAGTTTCCAGGGCTAGCATCACAAGGCCCTCTAGGCCATTTAGTCACGGCAGGCATTGTTGATCGCGCTGTCAAATCTCCAGAGACACCAGAAGACCGACGACAAAAAGCAGTGCGGTGGCTTGAGCAACTTCAGGGACAGTGATAGGTGGGCAAAATCAGGTTAATTGACACCAGCGTCTTCCTCAATTTGCTGGCTGTCCCAAACTGTAGCGATTCTAAGGAGCAGGTCGCTCAAGACTTTAAAGCTTACTTAGATGCAGGAGATACGCTTTTATTGCCAATGGCGACTGTTCTTGAAACGGGAAACCACATAGCCCAGAACGGTGACGGTAATACTCGCCGAGCGGTTGCCATCCGCTTCGTGGAGAGTGTGCAGGCTGCGTTCTCTGGTGAGGCACCGTGGCGTCCCATAGAATTTCCCACTACCACCGACATCGGTCAGTGGCTTTCAGAGTTTCCGAACAAAGCAAGCCAAAATAAAGCACCGGGAAAGCGAGAAGGCACAAGTTTTGGGGACCTTAGCATTATTAAAGATTTTGAGAAAACCCGTCGCATCAACTACATGAGCGAAGTGTTAATTTGGTCGTTAGATCAGGATTTGTTAGCTTTTCACTACCAGCCATGACCAGCGTCAAATTTTCTTCAAATTTTCTATATAGGCCGCCACAAATCATACTCAATGAGCGCTCTCTAGAAATAGGCTTCTTATGGATACATACAAAAGGCTTTGAGATGCTACTGTCCCTCAACCTCTCTTGATGGAGCACTGCCTATTTCATACCTTTAAGAAAAGCTAACAGGTTTACACCAAAACCGATTTTTCTTCCTAGAGTGTATAAGGCCTGAATGGTCACCTCTTTGCAGATCACCGTGGTGTTATGGATCAGTTTCCTTGGCTGTCGACCATTATTTTCTTTCCTTTTTTAGCGGCCCTGCTCATTCCCTTCATCCCCGATGAGAATGGTCGTACCGTGCGCTGGTATGCCTTGGTAGTGGGTCTGATTGATTTTTGCCTGATTGTCTATACCTTCGTCAATCACTACGACATCAATAGCTCCGGTATGCAGCTGTACGAAAGCTACACCTGGCTCCCCGAAATCGACCTGCGCTGGTCGGTCGGGGTCGATGGGCTTTCTATGCCGTTGGTGCTGCTGACTGGGTTCATCACCACGCTGGCAATTCTGGCATCTTGGCCGGTTACCTTTAAGCCTAAGCTGTTTTACTTTTTGCTCTTGGCGATGTACGCCGGGCAGATTGGCGTCTTTGCCGTGCAGGATATGCTGCTGTTCTTCCTGATGTGGGAGCTGGAGCTGCTGCCGGTTTATCTGCTGCTCTCAATTTGGGGCGGTAAGAAGCGTCTCTATGCAGCGACCAAGTTTATTTTGTACACCGCAGGGGGCTCGCTGTTCATTTTGCTAGCAGCGCTAGGCATGGCCTTCTATGGCGATACCATCACCTTTGATATGCAGGCGCTCATGGCCAAAGAGTTTCCGCTGCGGCTCCAGCTGTTTTTGTACGCTGGCTTTTTGATTGCCTACGCGGTGAAGCTGCCAATTATTCCTTTTCATACATGGCTACCGGATGCCCACGGTGAAGCAACGGCGCCTGTGCATATGCTGCTGGCAGGCATCCTGCTGAAAATGGGCGGCTATGCCATTATTCGTATGAATGTGGAGATGCTGCCCGATGCCCACGCGGTGATTGCACCGGGGCTGGTGATCTTTGGCGTGGTCAATATTATCTACGCGGCGCTGACATCGTTTGCTCAAAATAATTTGAAGCGGAAGATTGCCTACTCATCAATTTCCCACATGGGCTTTGTGATGATCGGTATTGGCTCCTTTACGAATCTGGGGCTGAGTGGCGCGGTGCTACAGATGGTTTCCCACGGTCTGATTGGTGCGAGCCTTTTCTTCCTCGTGGGCGCAACCTACGACAGGACTCACACGCTGATCTTGGATGAAATGGGCGGGGTTGGTCGTAAAATGCCAAAGATTTTTGCGATGTTTACGACTTGCTCAATGGCGTCTTTGGCGTTGCCGGGGATGAGTGGGTTTGTCGCTGAGCTGATGGTGTTTGTGGGCTTTGCCAATAGCGATGCCTATGGGTTTAATTTCAAACTGATTGTGGTGATGCTGATGGCGGTGGGTGTGATTTTGACGCCGCTGTACTTGCTATCGATGCTGCGTGAAATTTTCTACGGGCCTGAAAATAAGGAGCTGATTGAGCATGAGGTGCTGGTAGATGCAGAGCCCCGAGAGGTCTTTGTCATCGCCTGCTTGTTGATTCCGATTATTGGCTTTGGTCTCTATCCAAAGGCGCTGACGCAGCTATACGATGCGAAGACGGTGCAGGTGACCGAGCGGATTCGGACGGAAATGTTTGCGATCGCTAAAGACAAAGAGCCACCACTCCCGATTGCCACAACGCCGTTGCTAGACGCTCCTCTATTTGGTGCTTCATCTAAGATTGCACCGAAGGTAGGCCAGTAAGCTCTTAGCCTCGCTAGATCTGACCACGAAACTACAAAGAAGCAGCACTCTACTGAGTGCTGCTTCTTTGTGAGGAAGGAAAGTGAATTTTGCAATCTCACCCCCTTTTGGAGTTAGCTCCGGCCACCAATCTGCGGTTTCCGTGGAATGATTGAAAGGCTTGACATCTTGCATGTTAATAGCCTATAGCATCTAGGAATGCTTAGGTCATCGTGATCTGTTTCTCCCTATTAACTGAACTTTGAACGCATCTATCGCGACTGGTTTTACAAAATTTTTCTCTGTGCGCGGCTGGGCTCTAGAAGCCCGGCTGTTGCGCTGGATGACGCTGCTGTGGCTGTCGCTGGGCATGGTGATTTTATATTCGGCCTCTTACCATGCGGCAGAAGATGACTACAGCGACGGTTCGCACTATTTCAAGATTCAGTTGATTTGGGTGGTGCTGGGGCTGATTATTTCGCGCTACATTACGCGACACCCGCTGCGACAGATCACCCGGCTGTCTGGGTTCTTTTTGCTGGTGTGTATGCTGCTGGTGATGGCGACTCACATTCCGGGCGTTGGTATTTCGGTAAATGGAGCGACGCGCTGGCTGCCGTTTGGTCCCTTTTTGATTCAGCCTTCGGAGCTGATGAAGCCTTTTCTGGTGATGCATAGCGCCCAGCTCTTTGGGAAGTGGCACAAGCTCACAAATCAGACGCGTCTGGTTTGGCTGGGAATTTTTACCTTTGGTCTGCTAATGATTTTGACGCAGCCAAACCTCAGTACGACGGCTGTGTGTGGCATTACCATTTGGCTGATTGCGCTAGCAGCGGGGTTACCCTACCGTCAGCTACTGTTAACTGCTTCGACCGGATTTATGGCAGCGGTAATTAGCATCAGCGTAAAGTCTTATCAGCGTGAGCGGATTATCTCTTTTATCAATCCATGGGCAGATCCGAATGAGAATGGCTATCAGCTGATTCAGAGCCTTTTGGCGATTGGGTCTGGCGGGGTTGGCGGGACAGGCTACGGATTTTCTATCCAGAAAGAGTATTTTTTGCCGATTCAGTACACCGATTTTATTTTCTCGGTGTTTGCTGAGGAGTTTGGGTTTATTGGCGGCGTGATGCTGCTGATGTTTTTGGCGGTGTACAGTACCGTTGCGCTAATGGTGGCCATTCAGGCCAAAAAGACGGTGCACCGGCTAATTGCCATTGGCTGTATGGTGCTGCTGGTGGGTCAGGCGATGATTAATATTGGGGTGGCCAGTGGCGCTCTCCCGACCACGGGCTTGCCGTTTCCCTTCTTGAGCTACGGGGGTAGCTCGATGATTTCTAGCATGATTACGGCGGCGGTGCTGATTCGGGTGGCGAGGGAATCGCGAGATGCCGATGTGCTGAACTTGAGCCGCTTGACTGCTCGAACTGGCGACGGGCAAAGAGACGATAAGGCCTCGCCTGAGAAGGACCTGCGAACGGCGCGTAACTTACTAAATCCGAAGGGCTTTAGGCAGAAGAGCGATAAATCAAAACGACTGCCTCTAAAAAAGGACGCTGCTGAGCCGTCACCGCAGCAGGGGAGTTAACGATTCGATACAATTAAGAGCGTACTCTGCTTAAATTCTCTCCCATGGGCGATGCGCTGACCGAGACGCTGACCGACCGCATACAGATTTTTCTCTATTCTCTGGGCCAGTCGGCAAATGGCTGGGTGGAGGGTCAGCTGGGGCATTTGTCGGTGGCGAGTGTTGGGATTATTGCGGTGGCCGGGCTGCTGACTAGCCTCACGCCCTGTATGCTGTCGATGCTGCCGATTACGGTGGGCTACATGGGGAGCTACGAGCTGGAAAATCGGTGGCAGGCGGTGGGTCAGTCGGTCTGGTTTGCTACGGGTCTGGCAACGACGCTAGCCGGGTTGGGTCTGGTGGCAAGCAGTTTGGGCTGGGTATACGGTCAGGTGGGTATTGGCTTGCCGGTGCTGGTGAGTGCGATCGCAATTCTCATGGGCCTGAATCTTCTAGAGGCACTGCCCTTACCACCCTTACCTTCTTTCAATGGTACGGACTTTCTGCAAAACAACATTCCCCGCTCAGCCAAGTCCTACTTACTCGGTCTCACCTTTGGGCTGGTAGCTTCTCCCTGTAGCACGCCGGTGCTCGCAACACTGCTAGCCTGGGTCGGTGAAAAAGGAGACCCGGTACTGGGCGCTTCGCTGCTGCTGGCCTACACGGTGGGCTATGTTGCACCGCTGATGCTAGCCGGTATTTTTACCGCGTCTATTAAGCGAATTTTAGAAATTCGGCGGTGGTCTGGTTGGATTACGCCTGCCAGCGGTGTGCTGCTGGTCGGGTTTGGCCTATTTTCGCTGGCCAGCAGGCTGATTCCCGTTGTGTAAGGCTTTCTTTTGTAAGGTTTCATTTTTTAGGCCTCATTCATCATTCATCAGGCGCTTCAATGCTTGCTCTCAAACGCTACTTTCGCAAAGAACTCATTCCGGTGCTGGCTGACCTGAAGCTCGCGATTGGTCTGCTGCTGGCGATCGCGCTATTCAGCATTAGCGGCACGGTGATTGAGCAGGGCCAGTCGCTCACCTTCTATCAGGAGAACTATCCTGAGTCTCCCGCCCTCTTTGGCTTTCTCACCTGGAAGTTCATTTTGTTTCTGGGTCTCGACCACGTCTACCGCACCGGCTGGTTCCTCTCGATCTTGATCTTGTTTGGGGCGAGCCTCACCGCCTGCACCTTCACCCGTCAGATTACGGCGCTGCGGTGGTTTTCTAGAACATGGAATTTTTATAGTAGGCCGCGTCAGTTTGAGAAGATGGCGCTGAGCACTGAGCTACCCCATGCTGAGATAGATGCGCTGAAGCGGCAGCTGGGCGATCGCCGCTACAAAGTGTTTGAAAAAGATAGCGACGACGGCAAAATGCTCTACGCCCACAAAGGTCTCAGCGGGCGCATTGGGCCGATTGTGGTGCATGCCAGCATGCTGCTGATTTTGCTGGGTGCGATCATTGGCTCTATGACGGGCTTTTTTGCTCAAGAAATGGTGCCCAGCGGAGAAACCTTCAAAATTCAAAACATCTTTGACGCGGGGCCATGGTCAGGGCCGCAAATTCCCAAAGACTGGTCAGTGCATGTCAATCGCTTCTGGATTGACTATTCTCCTGAGGGCCGGGTTGACCAGTTCTATTCTGACCTTTCGGTGCTGGATGACGCTGGCACAGAAGTCAAGCGAAAAACCATTTGGGTCAATCAGCCGCTGCGCTACAAAAATGTCACCCTCTATCAGGCTGACTGGTCTGTTGGCGGAGTCAAAGTTCGCATTAATAACAGTCCTACCTTTTATCTGCGCATGGCGCCGCTGCAGGCTGACGGCGGCAGGCTATGGGGGACTTGGGTACCTACGAAGCCCGACATGAGCGAAGGTGTCTCGCTGGTGGCCCAAGACCTGCAAGGGACGCTGCTGATATATGACATGAGCGGTCAGCTCGTCTCCACCGTGCGGGCGGGCGGCAGCGTGAACGTGAGCGGTGTGACGCTATTTCTCGACGAAATTGTTGGCAGCACGGGCTTACAAATAAAGGCCGATCCGGGCATTCCGATTGTGTATTTGGGCTTTGGGCTGCTGATGGTGGGCGTGGTGGTGAGCTACGTTTCGCACTCGCAGGTTTGGGCACTGCAAACAGAAGACAAGCTATTTGTTGGTGGTCGCACGAACCGGGCGCAGGTGTCTTTTGAGCGTGAACTGCTCGCGGTGCTCGACAGCGTTGAGGCAGATCGGCCACAAGCGGAGACTGTCGATATCGAACCTGTGCTAGCTAAGTAGTGACCTGGGTTTAAGGGCGGCTGTTCAAGAGAAGCTTGTACAAAGAAAGCTTGTACAAAGAAAGGCTGAGGGTTTGTTCCCGCATGGAGCAAACCCTGTCTTCTTTTTGATTGAGTAGTCTCTATTGTGTTAATTGAAACAACGGAACCCGTGTCCGCACCTTACTATCAGGTAGGATTTTCTTACTATTCTTAGGTAGGGACAGCCTGTGCAGACCAAAACTGATGTCACAGCGGTAAATGCTGAATCGAACGTAAGTGCTGAACTCAAGGCAGCCATAGAAAAAGCCCTCTATGTGGGCGGGCGCTACGAAAAGGGGAGGGGTGAACCCTTTGCCATCACCAACCCTGCTACCGAAGCGGTGATTGGCTACGGTGTGAGCGCTACCGATGAAGAGATTGATCAGGCCATTGCGATCGCCAACCATGAGCAAAAGCGCTGGCAGGCCCTAAATGCCCTAGAGCGCGCCGAGAAGCTTCACATCGCCGCCAATCGTCTGCGTGAGATAACCCCCCAAGTCGCCGAAATGATGACGCTGGAGATGGGGAAGCCCTACAAAGAAGCTTTTGACGAAGTGGAGTGGTGCATTACGACCTTTCGCTACTACGCTGAAATTGCCCGCCACGAAGCCGGAAAAGTGCTGGGGCCTGCCGTCGATAGGCAGCTGCACTACGTGATCAAAGAGCCTTTGGGTGTGGTGGTGTCTATTTTGCCTTTCAACTATCCGCTGGTGCTCTTTGCCTGGCAGGCGGCGGCTGCACTGGCTGCTGGCAATGCGGTAATTGTAAAACCCTCAGAGCTAACGACTCAGTCAACGCTGCTGGCAATGGAAGCTTTTGAAGCGTTAGGTCCTGGCTTAGTGCAGTGTTTGCCCGGATACGGCGAAGTGGGCGCGCGCCTGACTCAGAGCCCAGATACTCACTTTGTCGCCTTTACTGGACATCTCAGCACCGGGCAAAAGGTCGCCCGTGCCTGCGCCGATCTGTTTAAGCCGACGCTGATCGAAGCCTCTGGTAACGACCCTTTTATTGTGATGCCCTCTGCGGCCTTGGATGTGGCGGCTCGTGGGGGCACCTTTGGTGCGTTTCTGAACTGTGGTCAGGTCTGCACCTCGTCAGAGCGGTTTTACATTCATGCAGATATCTACGATGCCTTTGTCGAAAAGCTGGTGGCTAATACCCGCCAGCTGAGGATTGGCAATGGTTTGGAGCCAGTAGAGATTGGGCCGATGGCGTCTGAGGCGGTGCGCGATCGCTTCGAAGCGATTATTCAACGCGCTGTGGAGCAGGGTGCCAAGGTGGCCTGCGGCGGGCAGCGACCGGCTGCGCAGACCAAAGGCTGGTTTTATGAGCCGACCGTGCTAGTCGATGTCACTCACGAGATGGACATCGTGAAAGATGAGACGTTTGGCCCGGTGGCCTGCGTCATCAAGGTGCACAGCTTTGAAGAAGCGATGCAGCTGGCCAACCAGTCAAAATATGGCCTAGGGGCAACGATTTACACCCAGGACTTGTCCGAATCTATCCGCGCGACAAACGAACTCCAAACCGGCATGGTGTGGGTAAATGCGCCCCTCCTCGATAACGATGCCGGTCCGTTTGGCGGTCGCAAAATGAGCGGCATTGGCCGTGAGCTGGGGGCAGAAGGGCTCGATACCTTCCGCCACACCAAGCTTGTGATGATCGACCCTGAATCGACGTCGCAAGACTTTTGGTGGTTTCCCTACGCCGATGAGGAGAGCTATCCCCATCGCTAGCGGCGGGCATCAGCGCGACTATGGAGCGCCATCACCGAAGGGCACTGTGGTAGGCGTTGCTGATAGTTCTTTAAGCAACTTTTTTGAACAACTTTTTTGAACAACTTTTCCGAACAACTTTTCCGAACGACTTTCCGAAAATATGTCACTTTCTCCGTTTCCTCCCGAACTCGAATCGCGGATTCAACATCTCGAAAATCCTCAAAACCAAGGCGCAGGATTTACCCTGACTGACTGGGTTTGGCTGCTGCTGCTAGGTGCGATCGCACCTGCGGCCCTACTCATTTGGGGGTGGTTGTAATGTCAGATAGTGTAACGAAGACCGTTGGCAACTCAATGAAGAAACCGGTGCCGACCGCTGATCGCAGTGCTTGGCCGCTCATGCCCCGAGAACGCAACTGGGGCCAGTGGCAGCTATTTGTGGTACTGCTGGTGTCGGCGGCGGCAACCTGGTGCTACGTGATTGGAGAATACGTAGGCTACTACCTCAACCTCAAGATGGGCTTCGCCGCGATGACGGCTGGCAGCATGATCGGCATGCTGCTGGTGACGCTGGCGGTGGTGCCGATGTCGACGCGGTTTGGTATCGACTCCGTAGCCACGACCAAGGCTCAGTTTGGGTCGCGCGGGTGGGTGCTGACGGTGTTTTTGCAGTATGTCTCTATCATTGGTTGGAACTCGCTGCTGCTGATTTTCTTTGGTAAGTCGGTGGCTCAGCTGTTGATTACCTTAGGGCTGTTGCCCGCTGGGGGGACAGGCTTTGTGGTGCCGCTGATGTCGGCGCTGGCCTGCGCGGTAGTGTACAGCGTGCTGATCAAGGGCGCTACCGGGGTAGAGCGCACGTCTAACCTGCTGTTTGCTTTCGTGGTGGGAGTGAGCTTGTGGATGGCGGTGATGCTGCTGACGCGGGAGTCGGGTGCGATCGCCGCTGCGACCCCTGCGTTTGCTTCCGATAAGCTGTGGGACTACACCACCGGGGTTGAAATTGGCATTGTCAGCCTGCTGTCTTGGTGGCCCTACATCGGTGCGATGGTGAGAGTATCGCCCAATGCCAGTACGGCCACACTGCCTGCGATGGTGGGAATGGGGTTGCCGGTGCCGCTGGTGAGCGTGATCGGGCTTGCAGCTTTTTTAGCGCTAGAGAATTCTGACCCGGCGACTTGGCTGGTGTCTCTAGGTGGCAGTTTCTTTGGCAGCATTGCCCTGCTGTTTGTGATTGCGGCAAACTTGGGGACGGCTGTGATTGGCGTGTATGCCTCGGCGCTGGGGCTCAGGCACCTGCCCGTAATGGACCGGTTGGCTTGGCGATGGGTGCTGGCGATCGCTATCATGCCGGTTGCTTTGGTCGGCATTGCCATTCCCGACGCCTTTTTCAATAACTTTGGCACCTTTCTGGCCTTCATCGGCGTGATGTTTGCCCCGCTCTGCGGTATTCAAATCGTCGACTATTTCATCCTGCGCAAGCAGCAAGTGAGCATTCGCGCCTTGTACGACACCAGCCCTCAGTCTCCCTACTACTTCATAAAGGGGTTTAATCTGGCTGCTTTCTTGGCGATGGCCGTTGGGTTTGGTGTGTACCTTTACCTACTCGACCCGGTTGCCTACACCTCTAGGGCGCCCTACCAGTACCTTACGGCGTCGCTACCTACTTGCCTCGCCGGTGGCGTCTCTTATTGGCTGCTGACGCTGGTGCTCAACCTACCCAAAAAGCTGGGCGGTTATGGTGTAAGTGACTAGTGATTTGTCAATTGCGTTTGCCTGCCCATGCGTATCCTCCTTGTCGACGACGAAGTCGAACTCACCGATCCGCTCAGCCGACTGCTCCAGCGCCAGGGCTACACGGTAGACGTGGCTAGCGATGGGCAAACTGGCTGTAGGTTGGCAATTAGTGGCAGCTACGATTTGTTGATTTTGGATTGGATGTTGCCGGGTAAGAGTGGGTTGGACATTTGTAAGGAGGTGCGATCGCAAGGAGCCTCTCAGGCAGAGTCGCTGCTTGCCACCACACCCGTCCTGTTTCTAACGGCGAAAGATACGCTCGATGACCGAGTCGATGGTTTGGATGCAGGCGCTGATGACTATTTGGTGAAGCCTTTTGAGCTGCGAGAACTGCTGGCTCGAATTCGCGCCCTGCTAAGGCGCCCCAATGCCCGCCCTGAGCCTCAATCTCAAACCGGTGCAGTCCAGCCCGCTGCCGTGAGCGCCCAGTCAGCCAGCCCCCAAGAAACCGGCTCGCTGCTTCAGGAAGCCGACCTCACCCTCAATATTCAAAATCAGCTTGCTACGCGCAATGGCCTGACGATTGAGCTATCTGAAAAGGAAGTGCAGTTACTGGCCTACCTGATGCGATCGCCCCACCAGCTACTCACCCACAGCCAAATTTATGATGCGGTGTGGGGCAAGGGTGCCACTCCTAGCAGCAATGCCCTCGCTGCTCAAATGCGACTGCTCCGAAAAAAGATAGAGCAGCCCGGTCAACCTACGCTGATTCATACGGTGTATGGAAAGGGCTACCGCTTTGGCCGCTCTACCTAAATTTGCGCAGTAAACAGGTATAAAATGTGAAGAGCTTGTCGGTGAATCAAGACATGCGGAGAAAAACCCTCATGGCTACGTCTACTGAGGTATCAGGTGCGAATACTCTCTTTGTGAAAGCAGGACGCGATGACTCAGTCAGTTAGCACAGCTCTACCCCCAAGCGCCGATTCATCAAGCGCCGACTCATCAAGTGCCGGTCAGAAGGGTGATGCAGCTCACCGCAATGGTGCCGGTTCGTCTCAGACGACACGGTTGGGGTATGAGGTGCTGTATAGCAATCGGCGGCCTGGGCGCTTGCATCTACCGCTGTCTTTGCCGGCTTCTGAGTCTTCTCGTTCTTCTACTGGAAGCGCGCTGCTAGATTCTTTCGAACGCGATCGCGCTCAAAAATCCACGCCGCTACGCAATCTCCGTCTAGTTGCGATCGCTGGATTGCAGGCAACTGACCCCATCCAGTCTGTTCCCGAGATCAGTTCTAACGAGCGCGCAACAGAAGACGCTTCTCCCCAAGAGACTAACTTAGCTCCTGCACATTCAGAGCCCTCTGAACAGCATTCAGATGATTCTTCGCGCGCTTCTTCGCGTACCGTGGACCTGCAGTCCGCGAGCAAGCCGACTGCTCTTCAATCCGATTTTCAACCTGCAGTCGGGCGAACCAATCCCGCTGCCCCGCCAGCGCCATCCCAATCAGCGCAACCTCAATCAAAGCGACCTGCCCTAAAGCCCCAGCCAAAACAGCCACCTGCCTCAGCGCCCCGGCTATCTGCACGCTCAGGACATTTCCCTGTCAACACGGGCAAAGTCGCTAGAGACAGTGCGGCCGCTGTGGGGCTGCTCGACCTGAATGACACACTGCTTTTTGGCGGAGACCATGAAGATCTTTCCTGCGTAGATCCCTTCGTTGCCTTTCAGAGTTCGGTACGGCCAGCAGAGGTTCTCGACTATCTTAGCCATCAGGTGTCGGCGTTTACCGTTGAACGGCTCAAGCACAATTTCCCCATTACGACTCACCTAGACGTGCTAAACCGAGTTGACCCACCCGCCTATGGCACCGTTTTGCAGAGTCAGTTTTTCAAGCTAAAAGACCGCCTCACTGAGGCGATCAGCGAATCGGAAAACGTAGCAGAGCCCGGGCCATCATCGAGCAGCGACTCGCTTTCTGTACCGTCAACCAACCTAGAGGCGGTCGAAATTCAAGCGCTAAGCAAACAAGTACAAGATCTCAACAAAAAGATTGAATATCTAAGCCGGAAGCTGGAAGAGACAAGTGGCTCTGAGATGACGCCCTAATATGACACCCTGAGATGGCACACTGGGGAGAATTGACGACTGCGAAAATCTCTCCGCATGAGTGGTTTACAGCGCAAAACACGCGATCGCCTCTGGCTGTTGGGATGGGTAGTACTGCCCTATGCCAGCTATCTTGGGCTGGTGATTTTGGCGGTTGCTTTTGTGACGGCTTTTCGGTGGCGAGGCAGGCAAATTTGGCGGCTGTGTGGTCAGCGAGGATTTGGTTGGCTGACGGTCGGGTTGCTGCTGAGCAGTAGCGCGGCGGTGACGAATCGAGGCGATGCTTTTCTGCAGCTGACTAATTTTTTGCCGTTTTTTCTTTTCTTTGGGGTGCTAGCGCTCGAACCGGCTGTGGTGAAGCAGCCTTTTACCCAGCTTGAGACGATTGCCAGAACGCTGCTACTGACTTCTCTGCCGCTGACTTCGCTGGCGATTGTGCAGTACTTGCTCAAAACCGATGTCATCCTCGACTATGCGACTCAGCGGCAGGTCTTTCCCCGCTGGCTGATGAGACAGATTTATGGTGGAGCGATTGACCGCGCCGACGCTTTTTTTAGCAATTCCAATACGTTGAGTGCTTACTTGCTGATTCTCTTTGGGTTGGGCTTGGGGCTGTTGATAAAAGGGTGGGTTGCTTCGCAGGGGCGATCGCGTCAGTTGGAAATTGTGCAAAGTGTAGCTGTGTTGCTGTGTGGGGGGGCGATCTTTTCGACCGGGTCGAGGATGGGCCTTGCGATCGCCCTACTGCTGCTAGCCATTGCGCTCTACCAAGCTCGTCGCCATCGGTGGGTGCTCATAACCGGGTTGATTTGCGGCGGTGCGCTTATTTTGGCAGCGGCGACGCTGAGTATTGGTGAGCGCGATTTTTCACTGGCGATGGTGCAGTCGGATGTGCGAGGACCGCTTTGGGGGCTAGCGGTAGACTTGGCTCAGCAGCGGCCTTGGCTGGGTTGGGGACTGGGTGGACTGCGATCGCAGTATGTCTCGGGCAGTATTTCGGGCTACGAGCAGCTAGCCCACGCGCACAATATCTGGCTATTTTTAGCTTCAGAAACGGGTATTCCGGTGATGGTGGGGTTCTCTGTGGTGATTGGCAAGATTTACTACGACGGGGTTGTAGCCTGGATGCGGCAGCTTCATTTGCCAGCGCATCGGGCTATCTTGCTGGGTTACTTACTGGCCTTCTCTAGCTGCATTCTGTACGGGCTGATTGACGTTGTGCTTTTTGATTCGCGGGTAAACGTTTTGAGCTGGAGCGCGTTAGCGGCAGTCTATGCGATGAGCCGGGCACCGTCTGAGCGGGCGGACTCTGTCTCGTAGACGATTTCTGTTTGCGGGCGGTTTTTTCGAGGGGCTTATGGCTTTTGCTTGAAAGATTGCTTTTCTTGGTACATGTTTTTGTCAGCTTGCTGGAATGCTTCTCAAAATACGGAGCCCGCCATCTAACATTAGACGGCGGGCTCTGTGTGAATGGATTTTCTGAGTTCCGCTTTGTTTGCTCAGCGTTTGCTCAGCTCAAAGCAATGACCTTGATTAGCTAGTCTGGTGCCTAATTCGAGTCCTTAACCTAAGTCACTATAACTTAAGTCACTACGCAGAAGCTGGGTATACGCTCACTTTCTTGCGATTCTTACCCTTGCGCTCAAACTTAACAACGCCATCAATGAGTGCAAAAAGCGTGTCATCTCCGCCGCGACCTACATTTTCACCAACGTGGTACTTAGTGCCACGCTGCCGCACCAAAATGTTGCCTGCAAGAACGGCTTCGCCACCGTACTTTTTCACGCCAAGCCGCTGAGCATTCGAATCGCGGCCGTTTCGAGTACTACCGGTTCCCTTCTTATGTGCCATGGGTTCTACTATCTCCTGAATCTTCGACTACAAATCCTGAACAAAGGAATAAGCTGCTTGCAGACTGCCTTCAGTCTACATCCTTATACATCTGAGGTGCATATGACCTAGCAGCGCTAGGCTTCAGCTTCAGCCTCTACTTTTTCTGTCTTGGCTGCTTTTTCGCTGTCGGCCTGCTTGCTGTCTGCAGCCTCACCACCGATAGTTTTGCCGCCAACCGTGATTGAATCGATCATCACCCGGGTCAGCTCCTGGCGATGGCCGCGCTTCTTACGAGTCTTTTTCTTCGGCTGCATCTTGTATACGATGACCTTCTTGCCCCGTAGATGACTCACCACGGTGCCACTGACAGAAGCCCCTTCAACCAAAGGTTGCCCAATGCTGACATCGCCATCGTTTTCAACCATGAGTACGTTGTCGATGGTGATTTTTTCGTCTGCTTCTACAGGGAGGCGGTTGATGTCATAGAAGCGGCCAGGCTCTACTCGTATTTGGGTGCCCCCAGCAGCAATGATTGCATAAGCCATAATTTTTGAGTCTCTCTAAAACTGCCGTACAGGTAGGCTGGCTGGTCCTTTGCGAATTCTACGCAAACCCCAAAAAAATAGCCTTCAATAAACCTGGTCCGAACATTTGCACGAATAATCATTGTGGCGGCGAAAGATAGCACTGTCAAGCACTTGATTATTTATCTTCCCGTTTTTCTCCTGGCCCAACAACCTCGTACAATAAAGAGCCCGTCTTTCATTTATATAGAGATCCGCTATGAAGCCTTATTTGGCGGCTGCGCTACAGATGACCAGCGTGCCCGATCTCGGCAAAAACTTGGCTCAGGCAGAAGAGCTTATTGATCTTGCCGTTCGTCGGGGGGCTGAGCTGGTCACCTTGCCTGAAAACTTTTCATTCTTGGGAGACGAAGAGGCCAAGTTTAAGCAGGCTGATGAAATATGCACAGCCAGTGAAAAATTTATCAGGACGATGGCACAGCGCTATCGGGTGACGCTGCTGGGCGGTGGCTATCCGGTACCGTCGCCCGACGGCCGTACTTACAACACAGCGCTGCTAGTGAATGCCAATGGCGAGCAGCTACTGCGCTACGACAAGGTGCATCTATTCGATGTGAATCTGCCCGATGGCAATACCTATCAGGAGTCAGCAAACGTGACTTCTGGCGATACTATCCCCGATATCTGGTCCTCAGAGCGCTTAGGCATGATTGGCATCTCCGTTTGCTACGACGTGCGCTTTCCAGAGCTATACCGGCAGCTTTCTAAAGAAGGGGCTGAAGTGTTAATTGTGCCTGCGGCCTTTACTGCCTATACGGGCAAAGACCACTGGCAGGTCCTGCTGCAGGCCCGCGCCATAGAAAATACCTGCTACGTGATCGCCCCTGCCCAGACCGGCTTTCACAACGCCCGCAGACAGTCCCATGGGCATGCCATGGTGATTGACCCGTGGGGAATTACGCTAGCCGATGCGGGCGATACTGTGGGGATGGCGATCGCTGAAATTCGGCCCTCGCGGTTGGCCCAGGTCCGCCAGCAGATGCCTTCCCTGCAGCACCGAGTATTTGGCTAGTGTGTCTGGGCAGAGTGTCTGGGCAGAGTGTCTGAATAGTGCATTTGAATAGCGTTTGAACATCATTTAGATAGCACTTGAGTCGTTTTAAGCGGTCATTTGAATCCTGTTTGAGTGGCGTTTAAGTCGTTTTTAGTATCAATTGAATAGTTTTTGTAGGGAGTATTTCGTCAGACTCGCGAGATAGACCAAAATGAACACATCAGCATACGGTAACTCATGTAAATTAGACTAACGACGAGTTGCACAAGGCCGCATGATGAATCCAACCGGATGGCTCGGTTTCGCGAACTATTCTTTTAGTACCAATCTCATGGATGGTACGGGCGACATTTCCAGCACGATAAACGCTCTGTTTCCCCAGGCGCTGTTGCCTTCGGTGTCCTTTGCGCCGATGGCTTGGCTGGGAGGTGGTCGGGGTGATGGTCTGCTGCCCGGTGTGCAGTCAAGCCTGTTGCCGGTCCTTGCAGAAGTTGATGAGGCAGAGATTGGTTCGTTTGTGATTGCGGGCGTTTTGCTGAGCCTGATTACCGTCTTTATCGCTGCGAAAATAGGCGGTGAACTCTGCGCCCGGCTAAACTTGCCCTCGGTGCTGGGTGAGTTGGTGGGTGGGGTTGTGGTTGGCGTTTCGGCGCTGCACCTGATTGTGTTTCCTGAAGGGGGTGTGATTCCAACCTCGGGGTTGATGAATCTGATTCAGCTGACGGCGGGGCTCGACCCGGAAAGCTTGCGGTTAGTGTTTAGCGGAGAGAGTGAAGCGCTCTCTGTGCTGGCCGAACTTGGCGTGATTATTCTGCTGTTTGAAATTGGCCTAGAGTCGGACCTTAAAGAGCTGATTCGGGTGGGTCCGCAGGCGGCAGTGGTTGCTGTGATTGGGGTGGTGGCACCCTTTGTGGCAGGGACGGCCGGCCTCGTTTTGCTGTTTGGCATTGGTACGATTCCAGCGGTGTTTGCTGGGGCGGCGCTCACCGCGACGAGTATTGGCATTACCGCGAAGGTGCTGGCAGAAATGCAGCAGCTTAGCTCCAGAGAGGGTCAAATCATTATTGGTGCGGCTGTGCTGGACGATGTGTTGGGGATTATTGTCCTAGCGGTGGTGGCTAGCCTGGCGAAGACGGGCGAAATCGAGATTACTAATGTTGTTTACCTCGTGCTGGGGGCGGCGGCTTTTCTGATCGGCTCCATCTTTATTGGCCGGTTGCTGAGCCCGCTATTTGTGTCGTTGGTCGATCAGCTGCAGACGAGAGGTCAGCTGATTATTAGCTCACTTATTTTTGCTTTTGTGCTCTCTTACATCGCGGCGGCTATTCAGCTAGAGACGATTTTGGGAGCATTTGCGGCGGGCCTGATTTTGGCGGAAACCTCTAAGCGGCGAGAGCTAGAGGAGCAGATTACGCCGATTGCTGACATGCTGGTGCCGGTGTTTTTTGTCACGGTGGGTGCGCGTACTGATATCAGCGTGCTAAATCCGCTAGAACCGGCCAATCGCGAGGGGCTTATTATTGCCTCTTTTCTGGTGGTGATTGCCATTTTAGGTAAGACCATCACGGGCTTTGCGGTATTTGGCCAACCGGGTATCAATCGGCTGGCTGTGGGCTTTGGGATGATTCCTCGGGGTGAGGTGGGTCTAGTCTTTGCTGGGGTGGGCGCAGCTAGTGGAGTGCTCTCCGAATCTTTGGATGCGGCCATTATTGTCATGGTGATTGTGACGACCTTTATTGCGCCGCCGTTGTTGCGACTGGTCTTCGACGATGACGAAAATACGGGCACGCTGGAAGCCGCGACGACCAATACCGATAAGCCTGCCGAAACTGCTAGCGTCGCGACGTCGGCGACAGAAGCTGCTGACGCATAAAAAGGCACCGGCCGGGCGGTGATACAGACAAAATGCTGTTGCTTCGAAGCATAAGAACAACAGCATTTTATGCTGTCTAAAATAATTGATTTGAATAGAAATTTCTAAAAATACCTCTGTGTTTGCTTGGCAGAGGGGAAAGGACAATAGTAGACTCTTCCCAACTGAGCCATCCGTATGATTACGGATGGCTTTTGTAGGGAATGTTGCCTGCTCTGGCTGTATACAGAGATGCATTAATTTTCCGGAGACCCATGGTAGTAAAAGGAAAATTTGGTGTTTCTATTGCTGCTATTGGCCGGTCGATTGGAATGCAAACGGGAATGTAAATTTACAGATTTACTCCTGAAAGGTCCGTGAATAAACCTGGTAAAGTTCCCAAATCCTACTAAACTCTAGAAAACATTCATCCGCTTTAAAAACTGAGCATTTATACCTATGAGCATTCCCGTCCTTTCCAGCCAGCCGCGCTCCAGTCTAAAGATTGGCGTCTTCGATAGCGGTGTTGGTGGATTAACGGTATTACGTGAGATATTTGCTCAAATACCCAGAGAACCGGTGATTTACTTTGGGGATACGGCCCGGGTGCCCTATGGAAATCGCTCAAAAGGAGAAATTCTGAGATTTGTTCGAGAAATCATTGCTTGGTTTATTGAGCGCGATGTCAAGATGCTAGTGATGGCCTGCAACACCAGTTCGGCGCTGGTTTTGGAGGAGGTGCGCTCGGAGTTTCCAATTCCAATTCTCGGTATTATTTTGCCGGGGGCTAGGGCCGCTGTAAAAAGCGGTCGGCGGATTGGCGTGATTTCGACGGAGGCCACTGCCCGGAGTAATGCCTATCAGCAGGCGATTTTGGAAGTTGAGGCGAATGCTGAGGTTTTTCAGGTGGGCTGTCAGGAGTTTGTGCCGCTGATTGAGAGCGATCGCATTCACGACCCTTACACGCTTGCGATCGCCAGACGCTATGTTGATCCTCTAATTGCAGAAGGCATCGATACGCTGGTGTATGGCTGTACCCACTATCCCCACTTGGCCCCGGTGCTAAAGCAAATTTTGCCAGGCCATATAAAACTGGTAGATCCGGCCAAACATTTGACGGCTGCCGCCGCTCAAGAATTGGAGATACTCGGTTTGGGCAATCCCGAAGCGGGTCGTATTTTGCCGACTCAAACTGAGTTTTACGTCAGCGGCGACCCCGCACAGTTTGCGCAAGTCTCCCAACAGTGGCTAGGCTACAAGCCATCGGTAAAACAAGTCTCGGTTGCTGCGCTTGAAACGATTCACGCCGCCTCTTCGCAGATTCGTGAGTATTGAGCGTAGGTATTAAAAATGTGGGTATTAAAAGAGACGCTGAGAAGCGCGCGCAAGGAGAGACAAAAAAATACGCCTCTCATAGTCAGCAAGGACACAGAAGAGGCGTATCGTTTGTGTAAGAAGTATCTAGGTTTTGAGGTTCTAAGTATCTGAAGTTCCAGTACTCATGAACATCATGACTAAATACACCACGAGTAAATAGCCCAGAGCAGGCAAAACGATCACAATCGGGTCGGCATTGAAAAGGTGCAGCATGGCAAGCACGGAGAGGGTGAACAAGGAGCAGCGGTTTGTATTAGCAAGACCTCACCTAAAACCTAAGACCAATGCCCCAGTGATAAAACCAACCTGTGGCGTATTTTGGTGCTTTCAGCCTGCAGAAAAATTGGCAACGAAAAGACGATAGCGCTCCCCCCTCACAGAGAACACCTTGCTTACACCGCTGGCCGTTCTTTGACCACTACGGGCCATTGCAGACCATCGCGCCATCAAGCTCACCGAGATAGAGAGCCTGCATAAAACCTACACAGAGAAATCTATATAGAAGGTATGTAAGCACTCAATGCGTAAGCCACCGACTAATCTACCGGCATAGTGCAGCCGGTACAGTGCAGCCGGTACAGTGCAAGTATTGTCTTGTCTGAAAAGCCCGTCTTGGCTGTGCTCCGTACGAAATTCAGGTTTCTGTTTTGCCCTCGCACAGACTGAGTTGACATCAACGAATTGGAAAAACGCGTTGAGCGTCAGTGTGCTGACATAGCGTGCTGAGATGAAAGCACTCGTTGATAGAGTGTGACATCACGAAGCCACAAAACAGAAAAGCCGCGAAATAGACAGGAGCCTCGCGGCGTAGTTGCCTACGCCTTAACCAAGACAACCGACGGATGTCATCAGGCTTTCAATGAAAAGTCTTCTAATAGCTTAATCTTATCATAAGATTTTATTATGTGACACATTCATATAACGAATCTGTGACAAATAACTCAGATAGCTAAAACAGCTGTATGGGCCGCCTCATCTGGATTTGAAAGCTTTCCTGGTTAGAAGTAACCCCTTTCCCATCGCAATAGCTTAGAATAAAGAAAGACAGCTTAAACTTTCGTAACTTAATCCGCCTGAGTCGCTTTTTCCATGACCTCAGTCACCTCTCTTTTTGCGCCTGTAGAAGCCGATCTTGAGCTTCTGACAGACAATCTCAAAAATCTTGTTGGCGCTCGTCATAAGATTCTCTACGCTGCTGCCGAGCACCTTTTTGGCGCGGGCGGCAAGCGCATTCGTCCCGCTATTGTGCTGCTGCTCGCCAGAGCGACCCAACCCGACCTAGAGATTACGACCCGGCATCGGCGCCTGGCCGAAATTACTGAAATGATTCATACCGCTAGTCTCGTCCATGATGATGTGGTGGATGAATCGGCAACGCGTAGAGGCGTTGCGACTGTACACAGTCGGTTTGGTAACCGGGTGGCGATTTTGGCGGGTGATTTTTTGTTTGCTCAGTCCTCTTGGTACTTGGCTAACCTCGACAACCTAGCCGTAGTGAAGCTGCTTTCGCGGGTGATTATGGACCTGGCTGAAGGTGAGATTCGTCAAGGACTGAAGCACTTTGATACGAGTCTGTCGATTGAGGCGTATTTGGAGAAGAGCTACTACAAAACAGCGACGCTGATTGCCAATAGTGCTAAGGCAGTGGGCGTATTGAGTGACGTCTCGGAGGAGATGGCTGAAAATCTCTACCAGTTTGGCCGTAGCTTGGGGCTGGCGTATCAGGTTGTAGACGATATCTTGGACTTTACGGGTTCTGAAAAAGTGCTGGGTAAGCCTGCTGGTTCAGACTTGCGCAGTGGTAACCTGACTGCGCCTGTGCTGTACGCCATGGAAGAGGTGCCCTACCTCAAGACGTTAATCGACAGAGAATTTTCGCAGCCAGAGGACTTTGAGCAGGCGATTGAGCTGGTTCACAACAGTCAGGGCATTGCGCGCGCGAGGGTGCTAGCGCAGAGTCATGCTCGCCACGCTGTGGAATGCCTTAGTGAGCTGCCACCTTCCGCCTCGCGTCAGGCACTTGAAGATATTTCTGGATATGTGTTGCGGCGTCTGAAGTAAGCGCTGAATTTTAGCCCTTGAGTTGTGGTCTTTAAATCTTAGGATTTGAACTTAGGATTTGAATCGTAACCTCTAGGGAACGGGCTTCTGAATAATGGGCCCTAGGTCAACAGCTTTTTGGGTAAGCTGTTGACTTAATGCGCTTAGGCCAGCTGAAGGTGTACTCGGCTGTGGTGAAAAGGATTTGAATCACGCCATTTGTTTGGGGGAGATCTTGATTGACTGCTTTTCTGAGCAGCCGGGCGTGGCGTGGCAAGATGTGACTCGCTGGACACCTCTGCCGGGTGGTGCGCCTGCCAATGTAGCCTGCGCGCTGGCAAAGCTGGGCAATGCGGTTGAGTTTGTAGGGGCGGTGGGTGAAGATGCCTGGGGCGATGCGCTACTGCGACTGCTGGATGATATGCAGGTGGGTCGCCGGGGAATGCAGCGTCGCAAGAAGGCACCGACTCGCCAGGTGTATATCACCCATGACGAGAGCGGCGATCGCACTTTTGCCGGATTTGGTGAGCGCGATCCAAATTTGTTTGCAGATGCTCACTTGTTTGCCAGTGCGCTAGAGAGCAGCTTGTTTGCAGAGGCCAGTTTTTTGGTGCTGGGCACGTTGTCTTTGGCCTATGCCGACAGCCGCGAATCGGTGATGCAGGCAGTGGAGCAGGCGCGCAGTCAATGCCTACCGATATTGGTGGATGTCAACTGGCGACCGATGTTTTGGCCGAAGCCTGCGGAGGCACCTAGGATAATTTATGACCTGATCAGGCAGGTGCACTTTCTCAAAGTTTCTGAGGCAGAAGCAGACTGGCTGTTTGGCACGGTTTCGGTGCGGGCGATCGCTCGGCAGCTACCTCATTTGCAAGGGGTGCTGGTAACGGCGGGCGCGCAGGGTGCCCACTATTGTTTTGGTGATGTTGCGGGCAGCGTCCCTGGCTTTCGGGTAGATGTGGAAGAAACGACAGGGGCGGGCGATGCGTTTACCGCTGGATTTGTTCATCAGCTGCTGCAGCGCGGACTGCGCTGCTTGCAAGATGCGGATTTGGCCAGGCAGGTGGTGACCTATGCCAGTGCTATGGGCGCGCTGACAACAACTCGCATGGGCGCGATCGCCGCGCTCCCCACATCCAATGAAATAGAAGTCTTCCTGTATCTCAATACGCCCGCTTCAAACCTGCCAGATCAGTTGCCAAAATAGTCCTCAATATAGTTCTCAGATGGTCTACGGGTGGCCTGCGAGTGCTACATTGCCAGGTGTTTGTTCTTTCCGGCAGTTCACTTTTAGAGCAAGATGCCTCAAGAAATAGAGCGTAAGTTCCTAGTTGCGTCTGATAGCTGGCGAGATGCCCTAGCCGCCCGGAATCTCACCGGGCAGTTTTACTGTCAGGGCTATATTGCGACGGTGCATCCTGGGCAAAGCGTGCGCCTGCGCATCGTAGGAGAGCAGGGCTACCTGACCATCAAAGGTCCGGCCGAGGGGCTGAGCCGGGCTGAGTTTGAATATGACATTCCCGTTGATGACGCCAGAGAACTGTTGGAGACGCTGTGCGATCGCCCCTTCATTGAAAAGATTCGCTACCGGCTGCCCATAGACAATCTCGTTTGGGAGATTGATGAATTTCAGGGTGACAATGCCGGGCTAGTGATTGCCGAGGTAGAACTCACCTCAGCAGGGCAAACGGTGAGCCTCCCCGACTGGGTGGGTAAGGAAGTCTCTGGTGATGTGCGGTACTACAATTCCAGCTTGGTAAAGCGCCCTTACGGCCAGTGGAAATAGCGATCGCAGTTAGCTAGCGGCCCAGTTTACATAGGGTAGCTGAGTCGCGGTGTCGCGAATAGCTTCTGCCTGGGCAACCAGCTGCCCGCAAGCATCCCAAGTGCCATTTAAGAACATTTGCCGGGGTCCTTCTGCGAGGGTGAGAGAGAAGGAAAGATCGCCAGCCTGCAGGGTCATCTCAGCCAAGTCGACGGTGACGGTGATGGAGGGGGCGGCTACGATTGCTGTTTGCAAGGCCTGAATGCTTTCGGTGTCGGCGGTTACGCAAGGAATGCCCATGGCGACACAGTTGCCAAAGAAGATTTCTGCGAAGCTTTCACCGACTAGGGCCTGAATGCCCCAGCGTGCGATCGCCTGGGGGGCGTGTTCACGAGAAGAGCCACAGCCAAAGTTACGGTTGACCACCAGTACGCTAGCGCCCTGATACTGAGCCTGGTTGAACGGATGCTCGGGGAGCTGCTGGCGATCATCGGCAAAGACCTGTTCGCCCAAGCCGTCGAAAGTCACCGCTCTTAGGAAGCGGGCAGGAATAATGCGATCTGTGTCAATGTCGTTGCCGACAAGCGGTAGACCGCGACCGCCGACTTGTTCAACTTTGGGAGACTTGCTCATGGGGATGTTGCTGAAGGAGGGTGACTTGGAAGAAGGTAATTGGAAGAAAATGACGATAAAAAGATAAAAACAGTTCTATTTCCCGGGAACATACTGCTGGGGTGATTAATAGAACTGGCTTGAATCAATAGAAGTACAACGAACCATTGATATTAGCAATTCATTCTTACCTATCTCTCCTTACCGTACTTAAGACGACACGCAGAAAGAAGGCTGTCTTCTCTCTTTGGTTAGCGTTTATCCTACCTTGATTATGTTGTTTTGATGAAGCGCTATGCTTACCGACGAATTTTGTTGTAGCGCGGTTGTTTGACAGGGATGTTTGGTGCTGTTCTACTGACCTCTGTTTTCCGCTCTAGTGCTCTACTGGGCCATGGTAAGACTGCACAACAACAGTGCTTCGGTCCACTCGACGACGGCGCCGTAGGTGTCTCCGGTATGTCCGCCTAGCTGACGGTAGAAGTAGCTGCTGACCAGTCCAGATAGCAGTAGCCCGCCGAGGGTTGTTCTGACTGAGAGACCGATGGGAATAAGCCCGCTAATGCCCAGTACAGCGCTGATAGCCAGCATTGCTAAGAGATGGGGGAGCGTTTGCCAACTGGTGGCAATGGCGGATTTGTGGAAGGCACCTTTGCCCTCTTTTTTGAGGTAGGGGTAGCGGCCAATGGCCCACTGCTGAGCCCAGCGCCCCCACACTGCGATCGCAACCAGCACAACCTCCCTGTATTGGGCGATGGCGGCTAGGGCGAACACTTTGAGCAGAATCAGTGCGATCGCCGCCATGCCACCAAACGCGCCCATGCGACTGTCGGCCATCACAGCTAGTCGTTTTTCTGGGCTGGGGACAGCCAGTCCGTCGGCAGCGTCCATAACCCCATCTAGGTGTAGTCCGCCGGTCAGCGCGATGCCCAGCACTACCACTAGCGCACTGCTGACGGTTACTGGCATTTGTAGGATGCGTAAGCTCCAGTCGGCCAGCGCAAGTATGCCACCGATGACTAGGCCAACCCACGGCACCCAGCAGGCAACCTGACGGAAGCTCACTGGCCAGCTGCGGGGAATGGGCAAACAGGTATAAAACATTAGCGCGCCGTGCCAGCTTGCCAGTAGATTGCTCAGCCAATTGGCTGATGAATTAACCGCTCCGCCCGCGCTAGGAGGCTTCTCTTTCATAGTAAGTCGACTCTTCTCAAGGGGCGGTTCCAGGGGTGGTTCCAGGGGCGGTTCCAGGGGCGGTTGTTGAGTAGCGGTTCCAAGTTGGTGTGGGTTGGCAGTAGAGCGGTCTGTCAGCTTTTTTATAAAGTTCAGAAGAAATTTTAAGACCTACCGATTCACTTTTATGACGTTAGTGTCGGTTAGTTTGTGAAGAAAAAATCTACCTTATGCAGTATTTGAATAATCTTACAAATATCGTATTGCAAACCTCAAAAATTCGTTTATCGTTAGGGTGTATTTTCGGACTTCTCTGGGTTACCTTTACATAGAAGCCCCGTAAATAGCGAATCAGCCATTGGCTCTAGTAATGTCGCTTCAATAAATTGCCTCCAATGAACTACAAAAAATCCAACGATCTTCCTGCGCCGTGCATTGTTGATAGCGGTATCGTTGTTCACAAAGCTGACATGCTCAGGTTGCTTAAGGGGCTCCGTCGTGTTC